>CAJXPD010000093.1 GCA_913057785.1 uncultured Lewinella sp.
CTGTTTTTGATGGCGAAAATGGGTGATTTTTGATCAGAACGAGGCAAAAAAATGGAAGCTAGCCTTAGCTACCTGACATTTTTTTAACGAAGTTATGTACTGAAAGCACCATTTGCAGTTCGAAGGATAGTTTTGAGATACGCTCTAATTATTTTAAGGTGCAATACGCTTCTAAATCAGTTGCTGCCCTAAAGTGGGCCAGGGTCGGTTTGATCTGCCTGGCCCTCTCTCACATTAAAAAAAACGCATGTTCCGTTAGTTGCTGTAGAGTTCGAATTATACTGCTCTTGAAGATGGATAGGGCTTAGTGGCCCTATCCTCGATTGTATGGGTAGCTCAGGTATTGACATCTTCTACAGGCTTAGGGCGATATTGAGTTTTTTGGAGCACTTGGTCTGTACCATCTGGCGAATCTTGTATGTATTTAATTGTTCCAGTATGGTACTACCAGTAAATAGATTGCGATTCAGTGCGTACTTTCCAATTCTGCTTGTCTAGATGAAAACGGAGTCCACCCAATATTCTGATCTGTTCAGCCAATGGCTACTCTTTTTGACTTTCCTCGATCGGAAATTCACCAGTACTTAAGTAGGTTCTATAGGGGCCCACTGCTCATACGCTTGTTCTTATTTCTATCTCTGTTAAAGCAGGATTTTGTTACCCTCTTTTTTAATAAAACTTGAACTGGTGAGAAGATTTTCTACTGAATTGGTTATATTATGCCGGTATATAGGCTTTGGCCTAGATATGAAATTTGGACTAATTCAGAATGACATCTAAGCAAATACAAAACCATCGCTATCTAAATGCTTTAAGGGAAGGAGATAGAGTGGTTATTGAAGAAATTTATAGGGAATTATCTACTCCGGTATCAAATTTCATCCTCGCAAATAAAGGCTCGCGTGAGGATGCTAAGGATGTCTTTCAGGAAACGATAATGGCTCTGATTCTCAAACTGGCTAATGAAGATCTTGATTTGTCAGGGGATTTCAATGCCTATTTTCTGGCGATTTGCCGATACAAATGGCTAGATCGTTTAAAGAATAGGAAACATCTGGAAACGAAGAAATCAATGGAAGATTGGGTAACAAAACTCGAAGTTTCCTTAGATTTAGATGAGATGGAGTTGCAATCCTTACTTCGACAGGAAATGGAGTATCAACTTTATACTGAAAAACTGAATGAGTTGCCTAATCATTGTAAGGAAATTCTTAGCTTATCTCTGAAACTCAACGAGGAAAATAAGAAGAGCCATTCCTTGAAGGAGGTGGCGCAAATACTGGGTAAAACTTACCCCTATATTCGTAAGGCCAAAAGTAATTGCCTCAAAAAATTGAAGGCTAATATCAAAGCAGATGCAAGATTTCACGATTTAAATAAATGATGTGGTATGGACCCAGAAACCATAGAGGAGATCGAAAAATACTTGGATCAAGAACTCGATGCTAAAGGCAAAAAAGAATTTGAGGAGAGGTTGAAAACGGATCAGAATTTGGCCGATAGGGTTGATTTTATGCAGAAACTAAGGAAAAACTTCGCCCTGCAACAATACCTGAACCAAGAACAAGCTGAACTGTTACCTTTGACAAATGAGCTAGGGGAACAGTATTTTGATCAAAAAGGACTAACTGATTCAGATCCGCCAACAGTACCAATCCCGCTCATCCCCATGCGGAAATGGGGGAGAATCAGCGCCGCCGCAATTATTCTAATTATAGGAGGAGTATGCCTGTACTGGTATATGAACCGTGACTTATACACGAAGGACCATCTCATTACGGAGTTTTATGAGCCTGTGCTTCGCAATCCTAGATCTGGAATCAAAAAATCGCTTACCGAACTTACACAGGATGATCCTGAATACTTACAAGCCGTGGCAGAGGCTGCGGACCAATCACTAAACCAACAGCAGTTCAGTAGTAGTCAGCAGATGCTTGAAATGCTGCTTCGAATGGATTCTACCAATACCCGTAAAAGCGATAATATTAATCTGGAAGCCGCGAAATGGAATCTGCTGGTCCTAGGACTGCTGAACCTGGAGCCGGATAGCTTGCTAAATCAGCTAATGATCCTCCAAAATGGGGACGCTTCTTTGAAATACCAACAGGGGGCGGAGCGACTTCGAAAGAAAATGAAACACCCTTTTTATCGCTGGGCGAATTAGAAGATCTATATGTTTTCTTTCAATAGGCCTCTTCTAATGGATCCCAAAATACTGGCAACATGGATTCTTATCTGGAGCCCCCTTGCCTGGATCCACCTACTGCTTGCTCACTCTGAAGTGGTCGCGGCCAAGATATAGTCCGATAATACCAGTCAGAAGGAGTGCCCATAACCAAATCGGCAAATCAAATAGCCTCCGTTGATTCACAAATTCAATATTCTCCATATTGCCTATGGCTGTCATTGCTGCCCAATATCGCGGATGAGCCTCGAAATTATCTGCTGTAATCAGGTATTGCTGCTTGGCCCATTGCAAGGCGGCATCTTTTGTTCGCCCTTCATTTAGCCCTTCGTAGAAATATTCCATTAATTGCTTGGTGGCCTTGTCATCCACTTCCCAAAGTGAGGCGACAATACTCTTAGTGCCAGCTAGCATGAAAGCACGGGCTAGACTCATCGTACCTTCTCCTTGCTGTAAAGAACCAGTCCCCGTCTCACAAGCGCTTAGTACGGCTAATGCTAGTGCTACTTCTAAATTGGCTATTTCCTGTACGTAGAGCTTGTATTCGCGATTTACGGTATCTATGAGATTACTGAATGCGAGGAAGGAATAATCAGGATGATTCCGATTAAGAATACCATGGGTGGCTAGGTGAAGGACCTGATAGTGAGATAACTGATCTAGAAATTTCTCCTTGTTGGCCGTCGTGTCTATTAATAGGTGAGCTCCCAATTTAGCCTTAAGCATTAGCGCTTCTTCTTGATTGTATAATAGGGTGTCTAATAGACCTCTACTGGCCAAAGGACCAAATTCTTTAGGTAGTTTCCTGTAGCTTGGTGCAATCGCCAATACAGACCTTATCTTAGTTTTATTTGCTCTGAGTAAGGGGAGCGAATTGGCCGAAAACGCATAGCTAATTTGAAATCTTTTACCTAGGTAAGGGTAGGCTTTGTAATTCGTTTCGGTAGGTATGGCTTGATCCAGTAATAGCTCAAATGGTACGTAGGCTAGTACTCCATCTGGCACAAATATTAACCGTTTGCTGGATAAATGCTCCAGCAAGGGTGCAATTAAAATACTATGTAGATAGGAAGCCTTGGCGATGTATTCGCTGTCACGCTTATAGTAGATATCATCATTGAATGTACTGGCAAAGGCTTTGATACGGTCTTGGTAAACAAGTTCTTGTAAGAAAAATGTGTCTGGTTTGATAAGGAAGGCATACAGACTTTGTTCGCCCAAAAAGTAGCTGATCAAGGTTTGATCCGCTTCAATTACATTTTCTTGCAAGTAGCGCAAACTATAATCTAGACCGGTGGATCCAAGGGCTATCTGCTCTCTAACTGTTTTTCTAAGTGCTCTTTCAGATAGCGTATACTGATGATTTAAATCAAATAATTGATTTCTTAGGGTTTGTAACCGCAGGGAGTCCACCTTTGCCTCTTCTGCTTTAAATAGCTCCTTTTCTGCTTCTTGTACTTGGAATTTTATGGCATGTAGCTCCTCAAATTGCTCCTTCCTATTCTTGGTATGCTGTTGTAGGATGGAGGTCTGATTTAATGAGGATACCAATACAGCTGCTTTTGCTTTTTCAATTACTCGAAATAGTTCTTCTGGTTTTGTCTCTGGTATTTGCTGGCCTAATCTCAACATCAGTTCAAAAAGGGCGTAGTTTTCCGTTACTAACTGATATTGATCTGCTTCCGAATAGCGGTCAAAACGTAAGCTATCCAGCAGGTCAATGGCAAGGGCTCCCGTTCCCCAAGCTGCTCCTTGCAAGGTGTCCTGAGCTTGAGGCTCACTTATTTCACTTAAATGGTATAAGGCATCCACCTTTCGATGTAGCAAACCAATCAGTTCATTCCCGAATAGAATGTCTTGCTCAAAGGAAGGGTTTTTATGATAGTTGGACTCGTCAAATTGTCGTACAGCGGCAATGATAGCTTCTTGGTAGGCGGATAGTGCCCGTCTTAAGTCCGATTTTTCTTTGTAGAAATCTCCCAGTCTTTTGCATGCTTTGACGATAGCTTGACTTTTGTCTACTTCACTGTTTGTTCGATAGTGGTTAAGGGCCTCCGTATAATATTCTTCAGCTCTTGTGGAATCTCCTTTTTGCTCATAATAATTGCCCAGAATGCTTAGTGTTTCTCCATAGATGGGATCGGATGGAGTATGATATAGTAAAGAGGTCTCAATGTTGCTTTTGACTAGGAATAGGTTTTCCTCCGAAAGATTTATCCGGGCCAGTCCGTGGTAATCCCGGACAATATATTTTGTAAGCCTCCTTTTTAACTGAGGAGGCCCCCTGTTGATAACGCCTTGATAAAACTCCCTCGACTGCTGAAACAACTCCTTCGCATCTTCTAGTTTACCTTGTAAGCGATAAACCTCTGCTAGCCGGCTGTAGGTAGACCCTATACGAGCAGGCCTTCCCAATTCCTTTGCGTGCTCCTTTTCATAGTCGATCGCATAATTGAGACTTTCTAATGCTGCCTCGTATGATCCACTACGCTTCTGTACCTCGGCTAGATAAAGAAAGGCCACGATCAGTCGCCCAAATTCATTGTCGCTTAACCCATCCCCTTGCCGCTTTTTTTGCAGCTGCTCAATTATGTTTTCATTGGTGGCTATGGCCTGTGTATACTGACCGCGCTGTAAATAGTAATCTCCGTAAATATTGCTTACTTGATACTTTAGGTTTGATTTATCGGGATTGTCAGGTAGGAATTTAAGCAGGCTCTTAGCTTTTTCTAAATTGTGTAGAACTAGCTCCAATTCATTAAAATACAAGGCACAAGAAGCTTCTTTGATATGTGCACGAATCTCATAATTGGAAGGGGAATCTTGGCACGCTAGATCGCTGATTGCCGCTAGATGATAACGGGTAGAGCTTAGGTTATTGTAACAGGCCCCTTCCGCAAGGCGGAAGAGGCTGTTAATGGCATTGGTATCTGCCACAATTCTTTGTCCCTTGATCGGTTGGAAGCTAACCACTATCAGCAGCAAGCTTATCGTGGGAACTGCGAAATTGACAAAGGAATTTCGATGCTTATGGCTTATTTGAACTGGTGTATTGATCATTATTTCGAATCTTGATCTCTGAGGAGATGTTAACTCTCTTCCTCGTACGGGTATTAAATCCAGACATCGAAAGGGTCACGGTACTTCCTGAGGCAGGAGCTTCTCCGATTGTTCTTAATTGTAGGTATTCAAAACCTTCTACTTTAACTCTTGCTTGATCATCAAGCGTTGCGTAGAGGGTATCATCAGCTCCAAAGATTTCTACGGATGTGAATTCTATTCCTGTGAAGTCATCCGTAATGTAGAGTAAACTCTCCCATATCCACCAGGCATCGATTGGACACTCAGGGTCTGGGATGACGAGAAACTCATTGGTGTAGCGGCTTATTGTAGCTTCATTTGCTCTTAGTGCTGCTTTTACCAAAGGATTCACTACTTGGCCAATCGGCTTTCCGCATTCTCCGTATTGTTTGCACAATGTCTGGTACCAGAAATCGGTGAACAACAGCTGACGAAAGGATTGATCGTCAACGATCAGCGGCTTAGTTACTGCCGGGCCAAGAACGTCCCATACCGTAACTGCTTTGGGACCACATGAACTAAATTGCAAAGAAAGCAGCGCCGTTAGTCCAATTGCAAGGTAATTTACGAAAGGAATTCGCATGGTTAAAATAATTTTAAATTAGTTTGTGATTAGTTTACGCTGTACTTTTCTAAGTTGGTTGTAAGCTGTAGAAGTCGACAGATATTTTGAATCATATCACTTTTCACAAATTCCTGCCTTACTTATTTTCTCATACCTCTTAGAATACAGGCAATTGTTACCTTTTTAGCTTGGGCCTCGTTTCATTACTTTGTGCCCGTTTGCTTTCCAAGATTTACCTCTTTAGTCGAGTTTCATCTGCAGGAAATGACAACTCTTCTTATCTTTTGGTCCAATATTTTTGGGAAATGGCACTTGCTTTACTCTTGTGAATTTGATTGATATATCTGAAAATCAATATTTTAAATACTGGGTTCTGCTGCTGTCGATCGGGGTGAGATTAATTGTTGGAAAACGGTCCCTACCCAGGTGCTGAGCCACATAAGGGAGTATGCAAGGGCCGGTGGTAGACTAAATGGAATAGAGGAATGAGCAGGATAATAGGTGTGCGAAAAGCATTGTGGAAAGAGCAAAGTACTGGGAAGCCTGTTGATGGTTACAATCAAGCGTTTCCCAGTACTATTCAAATTGTATTAAAATTTCAGATCAGGTAGGTAGACATAGAATTATTGGAAGAAATTTATGCGCCTCATGTAAGGGGTCAACCGTGGAGAACATATGATAATAGGATCTTCCATATCTCCTTAAGGTGTATTAGGTTTTAGAAGTGTTTAAAGGTTTGTCTACCAAAGTAATGCTGCCGGGTTTAATAGCTTCTACCCAGAACTACCATACTTGGTTTTGGACCTATTTGAGTAGTAATCTTGTCAGAATACTCTTTGGCATAGAAAGCTACTATAACTGTAACTGTACTTCTTGACAAGTAATCATTTGATAGAGAGAATTAAATCCTCTGAAGTTTTGAAGTCAAAACATTTCCGAAAATAAGTAGCTTAGTTCGTTTCAGAAGTGGTGGGTAAATTCTGAATTTGATTGAGGTTGATAAACTTGTACTCTCCATACCTCGCTCTTATAAAGGAGTATAGTTCCTTATTGTCGGTTAAAATTACTTCTCCGCTGCAAGAGGGAGCAGCATCAGAATCGAGTTTCCAAATATATCGCCCATTTGGATAGTTTGGGGAGGAGAGATCTGCTGTAAAACAATTGTTCGTGTAGGTTACTTGTTGATTGGTCACCCAAAGCTTCCCCGATTCTTCATGTTCGATGCTGACCGTAATGCCTAGTGACCCTCGTAGTTTCTCCGCTTTAAAAGTGAATGGTACTCTATCAATGTAAGCTGCTTCTATCTCTGGAGACTCTAGTGCGAACCGATTGTGCTGTTGTGTTAACTCCATTGTTTGATGTTCATGTTGCATTCTTACCGGATTTTTTGGCTTGCAAATCTTCTTTAAATAATAATTGAACTCCTCTTTGATGCCTGGCGGTATCGTTTCCTTAATGTGGACATATAATTCCTGTGCCTCCCGCCAGAGTTGCTGATCTTCTTGTACTAGTTCATACAGAGGCCCTGGCATGAAGTCCACTATGTCATATTTCATAGCCTCTGCATATTGTGTGGCAATGCGACTACGGAAGCTTTCATCCATGATTTCTAACTTTAACTTTTCCATTTTTATGATATTTTGTTTGAAAATGCGGCGTTCAAATAAGGAAGACTTTCACACAGATGACTAAGGTAGCAATGCTGATGGACATAGGCGATGGATTGGAATAGTACTTGCATTAGTAGTGCTTTTGAGGGTTTTATTAATCATCTCTTATGCTGTAAATGGGCAATTGGCTAGCTAATAAAAATAGGGTGGGTATTTCTGTTCAAAGTAGATGCGCATGCAGGAGATGACTTCTTTCTTTCCTCCCTCTTTGATGAGCTTTTGGAGAATTGTTGATTCTTCACCAGTATCTTTCTCCCTTTCTAGTAACAAGAAAAAGTTATCGGTGGCTCTGCCGATTCGTCGCTTAAGGGCCTCCAAACTAAGGTCAGGATTAATGATGTTGAATAGGGTTCCTAAAGATTTAAATATCGCTTGATCGGTGGGTAATTCATAGCTTCTTCCCAACTGCTGCTGAACCAGCTTGTAGAATTCATCTTTGTCAAAGGAATGCGTGATTTCTTTTGTGAAATCTACGGCCAATGCATTGTCAATCGGCAGATTGGTGCTCTTGATCCAATAGTAGAACAGGAGCAATGCAGCGGATTCGTGTTTTAAGGTTCTAAGCCACCACTCTATAGTGCTGATAATCTTGTCTTTTTGTTGTCCTAATTCAAACAGACTTTCATTACTAGGGGCTACATCACCGCTTATACTAGGTAGATCCAAATTCCTATTTCTTCTGATTCGTCCATATCTCCTCAAGGCATCTATTCTGGCTTTGTCGGCTACGTGATTCAAAAGAAAGGATTGGACCGTGCAGTTATTCTTCCCATCAAAGGTGAAAGCAAGATGAAGTAACCTGTTCTCAATGGCCTCCCAATACAATACTTCTAATTCTTCGGAAACCGGCCCTTCTACACCATGTCTTAGGGCTTTGATCAACTTGATCCGATATCGGAATGCTAAGTGCAGAGGATCAAGATAAAGCTGAAATCTATCTACTAAATCATTGATCTTCATTCCTATAGATTTCCCTTCCTGCACCTCCTGATTCAAGCTATTGAGTATCATCTTCTGTAAGAAAGTATCGGCTTCGGTGGGATTAAGGTCAATGGTGATCCACTTGGCTTTCAGTAGCTTTATTCTTAATAGCGGCGTTAGTAAATTTGAGAGGATTCGGATGGATCGCAAGTCATAATCGATCTCTTTTTGCTTAAACCATTTTGAGGAGGTTTCCCTTTGTAGTTTTATCTTTTTGGTAATCAAATCCCAAGTTTTTTCCACCTGGGTTAAATAGATGAGATTTCTTAATAACCAAGGGAATTCCTTACTTAAATGGGCACTCAATGAGTGCATGAGAAATCCTGGAGTGTCTGATAAGTAAGTGAGTAATAATCTGTCATGATAAAGGAGATGTTGGGAATTGATTTCCCATGCGACCTTTGACATAATTCCCCATATATCATCCAGGATAGAATTTTCAATCGGGGAACATCCGTTTCTTAATTCGGCTCTGATTCTAAAATCGTATTCCTGAAATATTCTGGTGGGATTTTGGAAGAAATTATACTCCTCAATGATGGTCGAGAGATGCTTTTCTAATAACGCTTTGATCAGTCCAGGCAAGTCGTCTGAACAAAACAGGTCTTGCCCAGAGCCCGTAGAATCTTGGTTTTGAACGGGAATCTGATGACGTGTCAGTTCCTTGAAAATTCTTCGTGCTGCATAGTTGATTCTCACATCTTTTGTGGGGTCTGGATGGATCCAGTAGGTGGGCTCTCCAACCTCAATTGTGGTTTGAATAATCAGTTCCCGAATGGCTTTCCAATATTTTATTAGTGACATATTCCTACTTCATTTTAGGTTATAGCCTGGGTAATACTTCTATCTCGTGTTGCTTGCAGTAATTTTCTCTATTCGTCTTTCTATTATGGTATTTTAGTGTTCATCGCGATTGTTATTTATATAGTCGAAAGGCGAATACTGTTTGGGACAAGTGGGGACATATTTTTTTTAGATGGGAAGTTTTTTTACACTTTCATTGCTGAACAAGACATGGTAGATCGGGCCTTTTTTGCTGGTAACTACTTCTCATAGCAGGATGAAATGTAGGGAAGGGTTCAACCGAACTGAGCGGGATAAAACTATCCCGAAGGCTATCGGGACAGTTTCAGTTGGTTTTGTGAAGTGGCACTCCAAGAGCCATAGGCGACGAAAGAATTTATAATAGGAGCGGGATACTTTCTCTGGTTCAGGAGTTTTTCCTGCGCTTTAGCCAAAGCCTTGGCTGCGTCCATACCTCTTGCCATATTTAGAATAAGCTGTAGTAGCATCTCACTGGCTATTTCATCAGTGACATCGCTTAAGGTGGCAATGATGTACCCCGCACCGTTCATGAGAAACGCCCTGGCAATTGAATTCAAGCCTTCTCGACCGGCCAAGATTGGTCCGGTCCCACTACTACATCCAAAGAGAAGTACAAGATCGGCCCGGCAGCCTAATTCGTGTATCTTACTAGCTTTAAGTCGTTCTTTCCCGGATAGAATGATGGCAGGGTCTTCTTGATGATCTGCAAAGTGAGAGAAAAAAACGATGAATTTGGCTTTATCTAAATGCTGGGAAACTAGTTGCATACTGGCCTGGGATCCGAACAGCTCAATTGGCTGTACATGTGGCTTGATCCTATTTTGGTAGAGCCTGTAAAGTTGGTTTTGCCAACTGAGGGTCTTCGCATCCTGAAAAATCCCCGGCGCAACCGTTAAAACTTGATCCTTAAGTTGTTTGGTCGTGCAACGCCTACGCACAGTTGACAGTAACATAGCCCGAATGGAAAAGTGGGTATTTATTGCTCTTATGGGATAGTCAGTTTGACCATTATGAAATAAAAGCTGGAAAGGGATTGAAAACAACTCGCAGTCTGGCATGATGACGAGTCTTCTGGTGTCTGGTCCTAGTCTTGCAGCTAAAGGATGGAGCAATAATCTGTAAAGCTTGTTGGCAGGAATATCAATGGAACTGTGTAGAGCACTACCAGTAACAGAATTTTCACCGATACTGAACAGAGTCCTATTTACACAAGCCGATAAATGGGTAATAGTTTCTTGGAGATTTTCTATTCCTGATTTCCGATAAGTCGTCCAGACCATATGCATACCTTCTTCCTTCTGAATGAGAAAGGTGTACACGCCATCTTTGGTACAAAAATAGTTGAGTAAAGCAGTACTCGGTTTTAATTCTCTGATCATCTGTTCGATGAGCTGCTTGGAATCGTTCTGGCAAAGCTTATCTATGGCTGGACTTGCCTCCTGTAATAGACCGGATTGCAAAAATAGTAGTGCTTTTCTCTGTTCGGCAAACACCAAAGCTTTCTTCACATAACGAGCTTCACCGGTATTTTTGTAGGCTAGGTATAGCGCCTGAATGGCTGTTTCAAATATGATTTTCTCTTGATCAATCAGGGCTAGCTGGACCTCCTCGGTATCCATGCAGGGGAGTAATTTATCGAATTCTTGCCCTGCTTGGATAAATGATCGATAGGCTTTTTCCAAAAACCTTTTTCTTTTGTTCTTATCCTTCGTCTTTTGATATTTTCCAAAGTAACACAGGGCACGCGTCTGTAGAATGGACAGATAGATTAGTTGCTCTGATATCTGTTCTTTGGATTCAGAGTCGAATCTACCCGGTTCAAAGGGTGTCTCTCTCAGGAACAGAGAGGCTGCCGTAAGGCTTTCAATGGCCTTTTTGTGTCGACGCCACTGTAGGTACAATTTAGCTAAATCTGTAAAGATGCGGGCACGCAGGCTTGTAAACTCCTCATGATCGGCCGGAATAGAAATTAGCTTGAGGGCTTCTAGAAAAGCTTGGCGTGCTTTGTTCTTTCGACCTTCTTGCTGATAGATCAGCCCCCGAATATGGTATCCCTGACTCAAAACCTGTCGCTCTCGCGCAGATATGGGCTTGACCACTTCTTCTTGATCTTCTAAGCACTTCCTTGCTTCTTCATACTGCTTCAGATATAAGTGGCAGGCCGCCTTTAGATTAAGGTCGACTGCAAGGCTCGCTTTTCCACTCCCTTTGAAAAGGTGATTACTAACTCCTAAGGAATTGTTGATGTAGGATAGTGCCATCTCATAGTCTCCACGTTTGAAATGGATCTCAGCTAGTTGATAATAGCTCGTACCTAGATGACGATGTTGTGAGTTGCTACCGAAAATCTGCTGGCGAAGTGCTAAGGCCTTAAGTAAGTACCTTGTAGCAGCCTGTAGATCCCCTTTCTCTGCATGACACCTACCAATTCCGGCATAAGCAGAGGCGATATGTCGATGGTTCTTTCCAAAGGTTCTCAGCCTAAATGTCAGAACTTCGCCGTAGAAATAAAGGGCATTCTTGTATTCAGATAGTTTTTCTAAGGCAATGGCAAGGTTATATTCGATACGACATTTGTAGGTGTAGCTAAAGGTTTTGGGACCCAATTGGTTTTCCAGTATCCGTAGTGCTTCGCGATGTAGTCCATAGGACAGCGCAAACTGCCTTTTTTTTCGGTAGATGTAACCGATATTGTTCTCAAATATGCTGAATATTAAATGATTAGCAGGGAGAAAATTTAGATAATGCGACTTCGCTTGTTGATACAACCTAAGCGCTTCATCAAAGTTGGCAAGATTGGCTTCGGCGTTGCCCAATAAGGTATAGATCTCTCCTTTTAGATCCCAATACTTGTATTGGTCTACCTCTTGTAAGGCCAACATTGCTTGTTCGTACTTTTTTTTCTGTTCAACAAATCGAGCAATGATACCTTTGTAGTGGCCGAAATGGATGAGTGACCTGATATGTCCGACTATGTCTCCTGGAAATTCCTTTTCTCGATATTCCTTAGCCGCAACCAAGGATTCATACCCCATCCGATATTGATCGGTCTCAATGTGAACTATCCCTTGAAGATCTAATATTTCGGCCGTCAGGTACTTCACTAGGGAGCCTCTATGGTCGAGTGTTTTTAAAATCTCCTGACTTTTCTCCAAGTGGGTCGCAGCTTCATGGTAGTAGCCTCGGTGGTAGTGATCTAAGGCTATACAATAGCTCGAAAGGAGTCCGTGTAATGCAGAACCATCTGCTGTTGCAGCCAAGCGTTCCAGCTCTGCTTGTAGCTTTTTGGAATCCCATGTTCTGGCCAGCCGTTGGAATTTTTCTAAAAATTCAAAGTTGTCTTTCGTTTGATTGATGTCGTAATACATTAGCCTGCTATTTAACCTTACTAAATAGGAGCTCATGCCTTCTGATGGATCAATCAGGTTCTTTGCTGTTATTTTATGACGGTATCAATCACATACAGATTCAGAGCTCTTAATTCCTTTTTTGATCTTCATTTTTCTTTAATAGTCGATGTGTACCTAAGGATTTGCACAAGATTGCAGCAGCAAATCTCGCTTGCGACAAGCTTTTCAAGCGTTTTGTCGCAATTCTTACATTTTGAGAAAGGTCTTCTTGGAATTAAATAGCTGTGATAGATTGGTCGGAATACAACGAAAGTGACTAAGCTAGAATTGACTTTCGTGAGAATAGAGATAGATCTCTGGATAGATATTCACTTAGGAGCGATTATCTACTGACACAGTATTTGAAATGAGATAAGATTGCTATTAGTTGCTGTAAAATTAAAATAGATTATCCGATTAAGCAAATGATTTAAGATGTTTTATGTGTTGATAGTCCTTGTTTTATTTGAATTTAGTTGCTGCAATTCCACAGCAAGAGGGCTAGGAGAGGGCCGCCTGTCAAAGAAGAACAACAATGATCGTCACTTCCTAATGGTCATTTTGATCATACCTAGTTGATATGACTTCTGGCCTTTCATTATGCTTTCACATGACAGCGATATACTTGCTTTTGTTGATATGAATGTAAGTCTCTCTTGTAGATTAGTTGTGCTCCAAGGAGGGGCTTTTGTTTTAATAATCAATTTGTTGCAATAGGTCAATGGTTTTAGAGCTTTTATGCTTCTCCCGAAATTCAAACCCATATGTGCGCCCGCGTGCTCGGTCATCTTCAATGAATTCATGTAGTATCTGCTCTAGATCATTTTTGCCTTCTTCATTGCTCATGTGTATAGTGAAATCATTCCTTCCTCTCGTAGCCATGGAAAGCATTACTAAGGTTGATTTATCGGGATTATGATGACTGCCATCACCAGAAATGACATAGTGTCTAGCCTGTACTCTTTCAAAGAAATGACGTGATGCATTTCGGTCGCTTCCGTGATGCGGTATTTTCAAAATATCTACTAAAATTTGCCCATTACTATCCAATAAGTTTGCTTCCTCTAGACCTTGTAAGATATCATCGTCCCTCGAATCTCCAGTTAACAGAATCCTTTTACCGTGAAATTCAACTAAACAGACGATACTAGCTAAGTTAAACGGAGATTTATCCCTCGATGCTATCGAGGCAAAAATGATATCAGGATCATTATTGGCATGAGCCTTCTTTAGGTCCGTATCCCATTTCTGCTGCATTTCTTGCAGGCGATTGAAGTTCGGGTGTAACACCTGGATCCGCAACCCTGGATCCCATTCGATCGTATTGGATCCCACATCAGCCCTAACCATCGGAGGCTTATTTGCTCCCATTTCAGGGAAGGGACTGTTGACCGGTATTGTTAATTTATTTGCTAAATCTCGAATGATACGACCTTGCCTGGTGGAGGCAATTACCGCTGCTGTATGCTCTTCCATATTTGCTAATCCTGGAATTTGAGCGGCAATAGTTGCTATTGCTGCTCCCGAGGATAAATCTGCAATTTGAGGAATTTCGATATTGCCAATGATATCATCAAAGGTGTTAAACCAGAGATGTTTGATGTCAATGTATGGGGGGATATTATCTTCTACGTCCGACTCGATATCTTGCAGCATTCTCAATATCCCAGCTGCGTGATCATCATCCATATGACTTATCATAGTCATCGAAATGGGGAGCGGTTCATTCGGAGATAATTTATCTTTTATTTGCTTTAGTCTTGGTTTTAGAGTTTCTCTATAAGTGTTGAAATGGCGGCCGGGTCCACCGTCTATAATGATGATGTTTTCTTGCTGAGGTGATCCATAATGCAACAAAAGACAGTCTCCTTGTTTGGCCTGTAATAGTTCGAGGGAAAAAATCATAGTATACTTTTGATCTTATAATTTTGAATAGATTTTTCTACAGCGTATGTTAAAGCCTGCCAAGAGGCGGGTTAAGTTTTGAGATACCCTTATATACTTTGTAAAGCTCTAAGTACATCCACCAATCCGGCTCCTTGGAAATACTTCTCTCTATTTAGATCCGTGGCTGTACTGCATAATATATGTTTGACTTTTCCAGGTTCACCAATCAATTCTCGATTCTTGGCCAGCAATAATGCTGCTGCGCCTGAAACATGAGGAGCTGCCATGGAGGTGCCGTCTAGTCTCTCTTCCATTTCATCTGGATACAGAGACACGATCTTTTCACCTGGCGCCACCAAATCTGGTTTGAGGCGTCCATCCCCAGTGGGCCCTCTGCTGGAGAAATAGGAAACTCCATATGAATGGGGTTTATTTCGATGTGTGGAGCCAACGGTGATTACTTGCTCTGCATTGCCTGGATCCGTAATACTCACATCCCTGTAGCCTTCATCTTTGAATCCTGATTCGAGGGTAAACAGAGATCTTCCAGCGTTCCCTGCTGCAGCAACGACAATAGCCCCTTGTCCAACTAGCCGATTACATTCCTCACATATTGGGGTTCTCCCACAGGCATAATTTCTCACTTCATGTTTGAGAGACATGCTCATATTTACGCCATGTATTATCGGTTGATCTTTTTGCCGATTTAGCCATCGCACAAATTGTAAGGCAGCTAAAATGCTAAATTCATCACCGGTACCATCTTCCTCGAAAACACGTAAATCGTAGATTTCTATGGCAGGACAGACGCCCACAATCGTTCCACTTCTTTTTCCTTCCGTCAAGGCCATATTGGCGCCTAAAATACCGGCTACGTGAGTACCATGTGGATGTTTTGGGGGTTCATATTGATTGATATCTCGATGCGGAATCCTTATCAGTGGTGCAATTACTGACCAGTCTAGATCCCTCCCGTTCTTGAGGCTTTTTTCAATGTCATTTATCGAGGTCCGGATTTCGTTTCCTGATAACTTATTGTTCTGATTATCTGATGTTTGTGTTAGATCGCTTGTTTTTATAATCTTCTTGAATCTGTTTTTTGTCTTCACGTTTTCCGCTAGTATCGCCCCCTCTAGATTAGTCAAGATTTTCCGAAGCTTGGTGAAGTCATAGGTCGCAACGATGCGAGTTTTATTCGGTTGACGATCATTGGGTTCAAAGGGTGCTTGGTAAGCTTGTTCCTTTACGGGATCAAACGCCCGAAAACCAGGATGCGTAGCATCTATACCACTATCAATTACAGCCCACGTAATCCCCCTACCATCAATATCAAATAGTCTTCTAGATGGCTCTGCCTTAATGGTCCGGTTCGACCTGTACATACTGATCCTGGCACGACGATTCCAACTTACAGCCCACAGTGGGGTGGGCGCCTCTTGTGGCTTAATTTCTTGCAAGGCAGGGGTAATCGGCTGGTTTTTATATTCCTCAGACAATAACCCCTGTTGGGTCTGGATTAGGTCGAAATCAGGGCCTTGCTGTAGTTGAAACCAACTGATTGCCTTTACTAAATCTGAAAACCAACCATGTTGATCTGAGGCCTTTTTGTTGCTTTTGTCCCAAAGGTAGTTTTGCCACCAACTTGTCATAGGGAGAGCAACATGTACTAATTCCTCAAAGGTCAATTTGACAGCCAACATTTCACCAGATGTTGCTAAATGCCAGAAAGGGGGGGCCGTGACAAAGTTAGCCGTGGGATTGAAGTCCTTTAGTGCCTGCCTAATAGAAACTAGGAGTGTGGCTGAAGAGTATTTTCTATGCGGTGTAAGAATTAAATCAACTCGATCATTCTTCTTCGCCAGAAAATATTGTGCCCAAACCTCCGGGAAGACTGGAGAGTCCTGGGTAAACCTCTTTAGGCCAAACGTCTTCCTCAAAATGTAATCCTCAAAAAAGGCGATATGGTTCTCCATGTTTTAGATTATGAACGGATTTAGGCTAATTGGCTGTTGACGAGACCAAAGCACACCTGGAAGGTACGGTGAGGCTTTTCAACGAAGCACAGGAGAAAACTTGCCGCCAGAAGTCGATTGATGAAATTTTAAACATACGCTTAATTTCAATAGTACTGATTGGTGGATTATGTGGAGTCCTTTATGCCCACATGATGTCTCCCCTTTAAAGTTGCCGCTATTTTGTAGATGAAAGGGCTTTACTTTAATACTTGCATTTTCAGTTGTTAAATATAAGGATTAATTATATAAAAGCGTAGGCAATGGGGTGTTATTCTTTATAGATCCTGATTCGCTGATCTTTGTCCTTCCCTGTAGGTCTGATTGTTTTTGGGATTAGAATGGCAATAATAAAAGCAGGTACAGTGAGTGGTGTGTTTTGTGGATTATCATAATATTCTGATAATCAATTTGTAAGAGCAGTGATTTGGATCGAAGGATTGAATGAATTTCTAGAAATGGGCACTTCTTTCGTTTGGCATAGTTATCCGACTCATCGGTCAGGATGTAGCCAAAAAATATTTGGTAAATTAAATTGTTTGCACATCAACTATACTGGTTCAATTAGGATAATTATCGAGATTGTCACCAGGTGCTCAATTTTATTTTAATACAAAATTCATTAATTGCTAGATTATTAGTAATTTGTATAGCCGCTGCATGCCTAAGTATATTTTCATGGTACTGGGACTCGATAGATGGCTTCTACTTCTTTTTAGCTCGTTATTAACCGTCCTGTTCGCTAGTAATACTTTGAGATACGCTCCAGTGAAATAACCGAAGATTCTTTAAGGAAACATCAACCAAGAATTTACCCCCAATAAAATGAAGGACATTAAGACAATAGCCTCGACCATCCTAGATCTTACAGGTCATCTAAAAATCAATTCGAAAGAAGAAGAGAAATCGCTTCAGTTTTTGGAAGAACATCTGGCCCGCATGTTAGTAGCAGAACAGGAGGAACTCCCATTAACAGCAAATGGGTTTCATTCTGAGCGTAGCGACTTTCTAAATGGTATTGCACTGGAGAATACCTCCCGTTTTCGTGACCTGGAATCTTTGACCAATAAAGTGGTACGAAAATATGAGAAGCGAGCTAAGTCAGACTACCGAGTCTTTCGTAGAACGGTTCCCAAAGCAAACGGCTTCCTTACTGGATCTTCACCAACTTGGGGAACTGGTGTGGCAGTTGATTTTACCTTAGGACCCTACACTTCTAATAATGGATTGCGTTATTGGTTTGATTTTTATAGAATTCCTAAGACCAAATTGGTTGCTATACACTTCGGAAATGAGGCTGAGCCTTCCATCCTACTACCGCTGAGGCTACCTCGAATCGTTTCTCCACGCATCAATTATCAGGTTGCTAGAGGCAGTATCTGGATTCGGTCTAATCTACTGGCACCTGGGGCTCCAGCGGGAAAATATACTGGCCTAACTGTTAAGGGAGGGAATTTGGTACTAAGTAGTCCAAATGCTCCTATCCGTAGAAAACTAACAATGCCCCCCTCTTCCTTTATCGAATTGAATCTTCAACTAGCGCAACAGGATACACCGACTTCCTCTAATGATGATCATGGATTGGATGCCAAGAATTCAGAAATTGAGCTTCCTGGACATTGTTCATTCAAGATCAATCAGACCAAAGCGAAGTTGACAAAGCTTGATAGTGCTACCTGGCAGCTGTACGGAGACGAACGAATATTTTCCCTTTCTCAAACTCCTACTATTGAATACTCAGAGCTGCTTGGCCGGGTTCTGGTTACTGTTAGTTCCAACAGGAAAAGTTTTGATATTACTAAAGAAGGATGCTTATCCCATTTCAGCAGCTTTGTAGGAAGTGCGGCTGTCCTACGAAATGTTTGGGCTTTGCCTTCGGGGAGTATAGATGTTTCTCGACCTCCAGATGCTGCAGGTATTGGCGCCTTAGCCTTAAAATGCGACCTCGGAATCTCGGCAAAATGGGAGGGGCTGGAAGGAGGGAGAGTAACACTTGGAGCCTCCTGGTTTATGTTGGAACCTGGCTTAATTAGTGTTGTGGCTGAATCCGCTAATGGTCTATATGCCCGCCAAAAATATAACCTCTGGCAAAATGATAACAATCAGATATATTCAGAAGCTTTACTGCAATTTAATAAGTCTTTTCCTTTTCGGTTTGTTGCCTCACACGAAGGCTTTGAAGTAATTGTTACGCTCGTGGATTCAGCGTTAAAGGTAGATCGACCGGTAAAGGTTAATGGTCAACCTTTTGAAGTAAAGGGGAGGGATACTTTTTATACGCTATTTGATTCAGAGGCGTTCAAAGGTATCTTGCTGTATGATGAAGATATTCTGTACGATAAATTGAAAGAAGGGACGGGGGTAAAACTTGAGGATGATCTTTATTTGAAACCAGCGTCTATTGCGCTCAACAATGCCTTGTTGACAGTAACGACGCCATTTTCTTTCTTTTTGTCGGGGGAATTGAAAGAAAAGAACCGAATTGCTACAGGGACATTCTTCTTACTACATGGCCTTTTTTACCTGATTCCTACTTTACCTGATCCCTATGCTGCTAATTTACTTCCCTTACTGAGTTTGAAGAAAGAAACGGGGTTCAATAAAATGACAGCTAAGGGTATTTATCGGAACATTATTGCCCTTTTATTGTGTAAGCTTGATTGGCAGGTTGACAATCAAGACCCCACTAGTGACCAGGTAGATGTATCGTATCAATTTTTGCCTTTTGGTCTTACAAAAACAGTCTTTACAAAACTAGATCCAGCAGAGAAAGCTACTCCTACAGGGGAAGCTGCTGTAGAAGAGGGTAGGGCAGAAGGAGAGGGAACTGCTACGGATGCTGTTGCTCGTGGGGCCACGATAAGAAGCGGGGTTTCTATAACTGAAGGACAGACTCTGGCCGCTGCAGATTTCTTAATTAATCAAGATTTACAGGCGTGGAGTAACTTCACCAGCCTTTTTGGTAGACCGGTATTCTCCCTGCTTGACGTTTCGACCAATGCGGACTTAATGGGTATTGCCTATGGTATTCAGAATGAAGAAGTTATCATGAAACTTACCCATACGGCAAAAGGGAAATCCTCTGCGCCCAAGCTTCCAGGGGTACCCTTTGAAATAGAAGGGATGGATCTGAAATCCTCTGGTAAATTTGTCAAAGCTTTCACTCTCCCGCAAATTTCCTGGGAACCAGTCATAAATTTATCAGACCTCCAAGACAATACCTATGATCCGCCCAAAGGCTTCCTTGGTTTCCAAAGTGATGGTGGACCAACTCAAATTTTCAATGATAGCCCCAAGACGGTTACTCTTGCTCCAATTCCGGTGACCAGCTTTATTTTAGACGAATTTCAAAATGAAGATAATCTTAACACCTTTAGCATTTTTACCCTGCCATTTGGTCTTCAATCAGTCGCCCGCTTCGATAGAGAAAATCCTTTTGACCTAGGAGAACCTGGCTCGAACCTCCGCCCAAACCAGCCTGCATTTCCAGATGAAATTTCGGGAGCCTTTCAAGTCAAAGCTACCGGGGCATTTAATCCTGAACAGAATAATTATAACTTCCAGGGGAGTACTTTTCAATTGACTAACGTTATTTCTTCTGAATCACGTTTTACTACCATACTTGGACAAAGAGTAACCGAAATATTCAATCGAGAATTTGGACCTACCAGCGACCTTGGGCTTTTCAAATCTAGAGGTGTTCCTTTAGAAAGAATTGACTTTAGTGGTTACGGGGCTAGTATCTTTAGTCATTGGCTGAATGATAAGGCGAAATTTGCCCAGACCAGTCAAGCCAAATTTGATGTTTGGAAAGGTCGTACTGCTCATGAAATTATACAAGTTCGTAGTATGATTTACCCCTGGGGTATTCGGGTGGTTCGCACCATAACTTTATTCCGAATTAGTACTGCTTATGTGTACCGACTGGATAGTGGTTGGAGAGCAGAAAGTGATGGCCTGTTTGACTTCAATTATAGTGCCTACCCGTCGGCGTCGGCTGATGAAGATGAAACTATTTCTCAACAGCCCTATATTTTCCATCCTGGAGTAGTCAAAGGGGTCTATCATGTGAGAAACATTCGAGATACGGAAGATTATGAAGATTTTATTGAGGATGTTCCCATCCAGGGTGGGGAGGCCATACTTGATGAGAAGGACCGGGCCATACTAGCTACAGAAGATGAAATAGGGACTAACAGGAATATAAAACTAAGTCCAGTGTATTTCAACGCAGAGGTGGCGATTGATTTTGTTAAGGAGGGTAGTGTCAATGGCCGGGTACCTTCAAAGAAAATGTTGGGATTTATCCAGATCAGCCCCAGAGGAGTACCTATTCACGCATTTTCCCTCACTGCCCTTCTGAATCAGTACCCAGATATTGGTGGAGATGTTAATTGTTTACTTGATATTGGGAACTCCGGACAAAAGATGCGAATCAATCGGGTGGAAATCAGGCCTTCAATGGAGAGTCATGGCTTGCCCATTTTTGCTGGAGTGGTTAAGGGGAGTCCGATCCTACCGTCAGATGGATCTTGGAGTATTGTACAACAAAATATTCAGACGAATGAAGTGATCTCAGTCGCGGATACCAATGGGATACCGCTGATTAGGGAAGGAGCCTGGGTAAAAGGGGCCGATGGCGTGTGGTCGGCCGATCAGACTCAGCTGAACAAGGCACTACGGATCGCCGATCCTACCGAGCTGTTTGTTGAATTGAATATAAAGAGACATTTCGGTTTTTTGCAGAATACGGGAACCCAAAAAGTACTTTTCAGATTGCCTAGTTTCCACCTTGATTCACCGAGGCTATTTTCGGGCAATCCTGGTCCTTTGAGTTCGGATCCTGCGGCCTTCCCAACTTCTACGTCTTTTCCGAATAATGATCTAAGACCCTATATAGCTGATGCTTATCACTTGCTGAATTCAAAAGGCATTTTCCCCAACTTGGATGACATTGAAGCTAGGTTGGATTTTGATGATAATGATATCGCCGTGAAGATTAATGAAGCGGGATATAAACTTATTGAGAAAGGAACGGAAGATGTTAAAAAGATTTTAGAGCAAGCCTTGCCTCCCGGCCCTTGGTATTGGGTCGGCACAGAGGGGGGAGATGAACCCGTGAAGATTTATCTCGAGTATAGTACACCTGGCGCAGATTCACTACTCAAGTTTGACTTGGACTCGCAAATAAATGATTGGCTGTCCGTGATTAATGATACATCCATTGTGGTTGATTTAGGACCTCTCGACCGCGCTTTTGTGATCAAGGGTAATTTCAATGCAAAAAAGGGGGTATCCCCTTCGATTGAAAGTCCGGTAATGGAATTCGTCCACAAGGATTTACAAAAGGTAAAGGATGTACTTCAGGTGTTGGAATATATAGCTACTACGGATCCTACCGACCCTAAATTTTACCAGGACCTGCTCGTAAAATCCTTGCAGGTGGCTTTTAGTAATAATCCTGAAACTTGGGAGTATAAGTTCCATGCCACGAAAGAAATCCCCGTGTTGAGATTTCCTCCTCCTCTTGCGGATAGCCCGAACGCCCCCCTAAGGTTAGAGGCAAGTCTCCTCGCTGGCTGCTACTTCAATGAATCATTGAAAATTACCACAGATTTCAAACAACTTATTCCTTCTGCTGGAGCCTTCGTGGAATTCTATGCCCAATTGTCTGTAATGTGTGTCAGCATATCCCTTGCCACCGTCTATGCTGTTGGACAAGCAAAACTTAGGATGTATGCTGATCTGAAGAAGGGGCCTGGACTGGCAATGCGATTTGGGTTTGGAGTCGAATTAGCCGTTGGATTGCCAGTGATTGGAAGTGTTTCGGTAATGTATTTGGTCGGTATTGACATGGATTTTAATGAGGACCTGATTCGGGTAGAGGCGTTCCTGATGTTTAGGGGACGCGCCGAACTTGTCGGAGGCTTAGTAAGTGTCACTATCATGATTGAAGCAAAGGGAGGGATAGAAAGATTGCCAGGTGAAGATCAAACCAATGTATTGGCTCAAGTCACCTTTGGACTGGACATTAGTGTCTTTATGGTCATTGACATCAGCTTCGAGGAATCATGGCAGGAAAGACGGCAAATTGCCTGATCTGGATTCGCAAAACTAATAACTAGAAAATGGAAAATTCAACAGCATATTATAGCATTTTAACATTTCCTCAAGAGTTTAATCGGGGAATCCTTAGACTCAACTTGGTTGTCCTTCCTAGAAATTTTAGCCCCCTGATAGAGCTGGAGTTTGACGCCCCTTTACCAAATGCAGCTTCTTTTGCGGAATCCCATGGTAATCTTAAAATAGATATTAAATTGATTGCTGGATTAAACCAGATCCCTGTTGCTCCTCATTCCTGGTCGGTGCGGGCGAGTGGCTTGACTGTACCTGATTCTGCTCCACTTCTTTTTGCGGAATTGGGCTCCATGTTTGATATAGTCGATAATCCTGGACCGAGCTTTAAAGCACCTCCACCCGCTTCTTCAAAATACATCAAAAAATATCTGCCTTTTAGTTACCGGCAATCTTTCAATTTCACCAATCCAAGAACAAGGGATGCTGTGATCGATGATAGCTATTTTTGTGCATTTAAGGATGCGGATGGTCCCCAGGATAATTTTCAGCAGTCGAGTAACCAAATCAGTTGGGGAAAGGTTTATGCCTATTGTCTTCGAAATCCTGAATTGGCTAAAAAAGTTGGATTGATCTATACGGATATTATCGTAGAGGTTCAGGAAGATAGCCTCCTGGATGGTGGCTGGCTATACGCTGACCTAGCTGAAACAGGTTATTTTTTTGAGCAAGCGCAGGATGATCCTTCCCGCGTCAAGCGATATGCAGCCAGAATCCCTCCTATGGAAAATGATGACCAAAGGATTTTGTTTGCACCTGTTCTTTTTCCAGTTTCTTTCGATGGCAGTCCACGTGATGGGAATTATGATGAACACCAACGAGAGGCCGCCGACTATGACGATGGCTTCTGCAAGATTATTCATGGCTTTCAACCGATTAGTACGAACTACCTGAAAGAGGAGCCCGATGAGGATATGCTCTTTCCTACCAAAGATATTGGTATACGTCTTGCTTGGGATGATGAACAAATACTAATTTGGCAAAACAGACAGCTAAAACCCGATGCTAGCGTTGGGCCAAATCAGCGACTGGATGCGCCGCTAGGGGTGTTCAATTATAGGGTGGACGTCAGAGAAAAGTTGGACGGCACCAACGCTTGGCATTCTTTGAACAGAGTAGTGGCGAAAGGTCCGCTAACTCTTGGAGGGCAAAGGATTTCCGATGATGGTGATGAACTTGAATTAGGGACAGAGGTCTATCCAGTTCAGATTGATGGTAACAAGAATAGGAATTTCTGGCTTCCAGCTTATTTTGCTCAATGGTCCGGAAAATCCCTGGTCCTGCCTGATAAAGATGCTCATACTATTTTTAGACAGCATGAAAATGAGGAAACTTATGAAGACGCGCTCGGCGTTCAACGCTCCCGAAGCGTAAGGCTTGGCGATCTCTATGAACCGCTTGGACTGGATGCCATTCCACTCGCTTATGGAATTACATATGAGTTCAGAATTCGGATGGGGGATATAAGTGGAGGGGGACCAAAACATTCGGATAGTCGGATTTCAGAGTCTATTTCAAAGAATACTTCCATCCATTTTAGAAGGTTTGTGCCCCCAAATGCAGTCCGCATGGAAGGCTTACCTAATCAAAATGATTTTTTTGAAGACGATCAGCTAGTCATTCGGAGGCCGTTGCTAGGTTATCCGAATATCGAATTCGCCGATAAATATGATAGGGTTGTTGAAAAGCTTATTGCTTATTCTAACATTGAGTATACGGATTATAGAAACAGAAAAAATGTTCCGATTGGGCTTCCTGATCCCGATGTCACAAAGGTTGAGGTAATCGTTGAAATAAAAGGATTGCAGTTGGATAACCAACTTAGTGTATCTGGTAATGAGCCTTATTATAAATTGTACTCAGTTACTCGCTCTTTCCCGGATTTGGATGTGCAGGCAGACTTAGTTACTACGCAAAATGTCGAGGATCCTTTTGCAAATATTGAGATACCCTTGCAATTGCCAATAAATTTTGTGGATGCTCATGTTTTGCTGTTTGATGATCCTGCAAACTTAGGCGACCTCGGATTTTCACAGCCGCAATTGCAGAATAGAACAGATATCGTTCTCCCTACTGCAAGAGATATTCGTATTACCTTAAAAGCCATTGGCAAAAATGATGGAGCGTACTTTGGATTGGATGCGTGGAATCAAGGAAAAACTATACAGTTTTTAATTCGTAAAGGATCTGATGATGAAACTACGCTTTTTGATCCAAATTTTGCTGAAGACAGAATAGAAGGTATCTATCTGCAGCCAGATAATGTTCCCTCCAATAAAGCCTCTAGGTTCAATCGAGGTGTCCAGGTAAACAAGCCCAGTAGCCCGATTCAACGCCTTGCCCAACAAATCAATGTAGAGTCAAGGGGATTGTCTTTGCTGGCTCAGAAAGGGACTAGGGTACAATTTGGATGTTCTAGACGCATCAGACACTCATTGGCTCCTGATGGAACAGCCTTGACTATTTCAACTAAATCGGATTTGATTGACCATTGGCTGGTTCCTCTTCATTTTAGGTTGCAACGAGATTGGACTTGGGATGCCACTAAACTGGAGGGTTTTGTGATAAAACGGGCTGTAAAATTTGGACGTAATCCGGCATGGTCTGAGGAAAAAGTCATTGGAAGCCTTGATCTGCATCGTACAATCAACTTACAGGCACTTACTTCTCCCAATAGAACTTATACTCAATTGGTCTTTTTAGATGCGGTAGAGCCTAAAAATGATCCAGGTATCGACTTTTTTCCAGACATCATTAATCTTCGCTATTCGATTGAGCCCATCTTTAAGGATCAGGAAGTTCCTGGAGTAACCGATGAAATTATTCAATTGGAGTTGCCCCTGCCGGTAACGACTATTCCTTCCCAAATACCTATGGTAGCTTCGGCCGGTCTCGCTCTTTCACCTTATAGGAAGGATGAGAGATATGCGAATACGGAACCGAGAAGACAGCATTTGTGGATCGAGTTGAAAGAAGCAGTTGAAGATCCTAATGATGCAGTATTCATTAGATTCTTAGCGAATGCGCCCGATCCACTTTTAGCGGACCTCGTTAAGTATCCGGAATTGATAGATGAACCAGAAGAATCTGCCATCCCTCTAGATCCTGAGCTCATCAGGGTGATAAGACCAGAACAAGCCGATGACTTTGCTGGATTGAACGCTATGACAGAGTTAATTCCTGCTATAACAACGCCAGGGGAGGCTCCACGTCACTTCTTGGTTCCACTTCCGCCAGGATTGCATGCTGAATCTGATGAATTGTTTGGATTTTTTACTTATGAGCTGAGGATGGGGCATCGTCGGATTTGGAGTACCGCTCAAGGTCGCTTTGGTCGGCCTTTGAGAGTGACGGGGGTTCAGCACCCGGTTCCTACTTTATTTTGCACCGTGGAAAGGAAGCGGAATGAAATCGTCGTCTCTGCTCCTTATGCTTCTGCTGTTCACAATGGGAAAGAAGTCACTGCTAGTCCTCCTAGGACCGAGCTATGGTGCTTAATATATGCTCAAGTAAAGAGGGCCGACAATCAAAGCTACCAGAACATTTTAATCGGTGAAGATAAATTGACGATTCCCGAACCGGAAGATCCAGTATATGGCATTGATGGATTCATTAGAGCCACTGGTGTCGCCAATAATACAACGGGTTCTTTTGTTGCCCGTCCTCCCCTAAATATAGATGACTTTGGATTTCAGAGCAGCTTGGATTTGGATGGGAGAGAGGATCTGCCAACTTTTATTCGAAAGACTAGTAATGAGGAGACCAGAGTTTACGGTAGGGCCAAGTTGAGTATTGCTGATATTAATTCGGCATTGACGAGCTTTGGCTTGCACCAAAATGCTACTTTGAGTGTCCTCTGTGTGGAATTCTTACCGACGAATTACCATTCCTATATTACTGAAAATCAGGAGATTTTGCACGAAAGACTGGAACAGCGAAAAGAATTCCCTCCTATTTCTAGAAAATTTAAAATGGTAGGTAGCCCAAGTCCACTTTCGCTACATCTGGGACAATACAGAATTCTGCGAACTTCTCCATTGAGAGCTGTTCCTGACAAATGTTAAACTAAGTTCCGGGTTAAATTTCCATCAAGGAGCGAGGGCGAGCAAATCTTGTTCCATCTAGACTGATACCTAAGCCCAACTGGAAGGGAGCTCAGGATCGCTCTATGAATTAACGTATGGTAAGAGATCAAGAGGTCATTGTAGTTATATATTGATGCAACATTTTGTGTTTAAATAATTGATAGTCAGTCATTAATGAAGTTTATTTACCTGTTTTCTATATGTCGGGCGAGCCATATTGCTTTTTTGCTCGATAGGGTAGGGGGATAATTAAGAGGTATCAAAATGTCCACACCGCCAAGGATTGAGGTATGAAGATTTAGTGCTTGGCGGCTTAAAGGATCCAAAGCTGCATCTAGTTTGATCAGACAGTTAGACTGCTACATGGAGATTAAGGGGAAGAATGATCAGGGGATGGCCGAAACATCTTACGGTAAGTGATTGTCTGATATCTAGTCAATTCAATATCATGTGAATATTATTAGAAAGTACTTCTCTATAGGGGAGGATTTAGCTACGATTTTATTCTCTACTTAACATAACTTAAGTTATAAGCAATCTTGTATTGTCCTTAAATAGGTTGACACAAAGTTCACAAACAATTGAAAACCAAACGAAAAGTTGAAGGTGCGAAAAGACGGTATTCAACGCCCTTTAAAAGAAAAGTAGTACAATGGTATTTATCAGGCATGAAGAGCCCAGCCCAAATTTGGAAACAATACCATGTATCAAAACAAATGTTAAATGGTTGGCGTGTGTGGTATTTTCAGTATTTTGAAGCTCCATACTTAACCTACAAAAATGAAAGAGGAAGACAGCAACTCTCAGAAGCAGCGTCTCAAAGAATTAGAGGAAGAATTAGCGGCTATGAAGAAAGCGCTTGTAGAAAAAGACGCCCAGATCCATGGATTGAAGACTATGATCGACCTAGCGGAAAGTCAGTATCAGATTCCGATAAAAAAAAGCACTGGCACGAAGTCGTAAGCGAGCTCAAGCAAGAATTTCCTTGTGTGAGTCTGACTGTTTTATGCCGCTTTTTTGGTAAGACTCGACAAGCCTGGTATAAGGCGCAGCAAGCCCGTGAATTAGCGGATATGAAGGAATTATTAATAGTAGAACAAGTGGAACATATCCGTAAATATTTGCCTCGTTTAGGTGGCCGTAAGCTGTTTTTTATGCTGGAAAGCTTCTTCAAAAAACACAAGATAAAGATTGGCAGAGATAAGTTTTTCGATCTATTAAGGAAGTATAAGTTGTTGATTAAGAGGAAGAAAAGGAGGGTCAGGACGACATTTTCGAATCATTTGTTGAAGAAATACCCTAATCAAACGCATCAGCTTTTAATAGGCTGTCCCAATCGAGTTTGGGTTGCCGATATTACCTACATTAGAGTTGGGAAAAACTTTAGCTATTTAAGTCTAATTACAGATGCATATTCCAGGAAAATAGTAGGTCATCACCTCTCTCCTACCCTGTGTACCGAAGGGCCGTTAAAGGCACTAAAAATGGCGCTTAAACAGCGAAAAGACAAAAAAACACCTCTAATTCACCATTCTGATCGAGGCATTCAATACTGCAGTGTCACTTACACAGGTCTGTTAAAAAAGAACCAAATCACCATCTCTATGACTCAAAGTGGAGACCCAAAAGAGAATGCACTGGCAGAGCGGGTTCATAAGACTATCAAAGAGGAATTTTTGAACTACTGTATCCATTTGAACCATGAAACTGCCAACAAAGCAGTAAAGAAAACGATAGAACTTTACAACGAAATGCGACCACATGCGAGTATTGATTATCTTACCCCTGCTCAAGCTCATCGCTGTACTGGCCCAATTAAGAGAAGATGGAAAATTCATTACCGATCTGAAAAGACAATAAAGAAGGTAGGAATAAAAGCTTTATCAAAACCCTCCTCTAGAGCTTAAAACGTATTTATTAACCTGTTAACTTTTTCCGGGACCATTCAAGTCGAATTCATAGGAAATTAGCAAAGAGTTTTCCTATTTTATAGATAATACCCAAAGAGAACGAGATGCCAACCCAAATTTGGTCTACGAATGTTTCTAAAAGCAAAATATCCTAAAACTATTTGCTTATATTTGAATGGAGACCAATGACTTAGGTAAAAGTACAAATATGAAGTCCCGTTCCTTTTTGCTCATATTAGGTTTACTACTTACCTGTTGTAACCAGGGTGCAAAAGAAAAAAAAGAACAGGGTTTCCTGGAAGCTGACAGGCAACATAAAGACACCTTGGTGTTGATCAATGACTTGGGCGATACCATTCCTGTCGGTGTTCCTATTCCAACCCAAGGCAAAGCCATAGATCCTGATAGTTACCCTCCACCCAAATTTGTTCCTTTTCCAGAAACGCCGAAAGAGGTGCCGGCTAAAACGATTGTTCATCCTGCAAAAGTATTAAGGGTCACTCCAGAACGTACCCATTTAAGGGTGACCACGCCCGGAAATAATGGTATACCCTTGCCCAAAACCTATCCGGCTGAAGTCAAAGTAGTACCTGCTCAGCATCCAAAACGCATCAATGCTTTATCTTCTGGTAGCCTTGATACCTCCAATTTTAATGTACAACACATGAGTCAAGATCAAGGATTGCCAACTTCGTATGTTACGAAGGTACTGGAAGACTCTAAAGGTAGACTGTGGATTGGTGCTGGGGCAGGACTGTTTTCTTACGATGGTACCCATATCCATCATTACACTTTGGAAGAAGGGTTGGCAGTTACCGGTGTTTCTTCCATCTTGGAAGATGCTCAGAAAAACCTATGGTTGGGCCATTTAGGAGGAATCACGCGTTTTGATGGTCATACGTTTACACACTACTCCATTCAAGACAGGCCAAAGCTATATCTTAGATCTTTGCAAATAGATAAGAACGGAAATTTTTGGCTTCTATCCGAATTTGGGCTACTCTACTTCGATGGAGATCAGTTTACTCAATTTACGATCCAGGAAGGCCTGAATGGAGAAGATTTTCATAACCTAATAGAAGATCGTTTTGGTAACCTATGGATAGGAACTAAGATAGGGATAATTCGCTTCGATCCACCTTCTGGTGAAGATCCACGAGATCATGGTAGTTTTACCCATTACACCGCAAAAGATGGTTTGTGGGGTGAGAAGGAATACCCTTATACGAAGGGCATTTTAGAAGATAGGGAAGGGAATCTTTGGTTTGGTACTATAGGCAAGGTGATCAAATATACTCCCGATAACTCCGATGACTCTCGGGGCGGAACCTTCACCCATTTGACCACTAAGGATAATTTTAGAGACCAAAGGGTCAACGAAATATTTCAAGACCGTCAGGGGACGCTATGGTTCGGTACAAATGCGGAATTGCTATCTTTTGATGGCAGTAATTTCTGGCATTATGCTAATAGTGACGGTGTCCATTCTATCCTGGAGGATAGGGCTGGAAATATTTGGTGCGCCGCAGAGGATGGGATGATCCGAGTCAAAAGAGAAAGCTTTGTTCAATACACCACAAGAGATGGTTTAATTCATGATAATGTCACCTCAATAGTAGAAGAAAATAAACACAATTTTTGGTTTGGAACTAACGGTGGCTTTGTATGCCGTTATCGTCCTAGTCCCAATATTATTGAATCAGGGGAGTATACACATTTTAGCCCGCCAGAGCGGGGATTTCGTTGGGGCAATTTCCTGTACAAGGACAGCAACGAGAAAATATGGATCGGAGGAAACAATGATGTTGGTGTTTGCCGCCTTGAAGGCAATGGGTTTACCGTATTTCCGAAGCAAGAAGGCTTACCGGCTTTTGGAGCAATGCTGGAAGACAACCAGGGGTATCTGTGGTTTGGATCATGGTATTCAGGCTTAATTCGTCTGGCTCCGTCCCGGGAAGACATGGGAAACAAAGAGCGTTTTACCCAATTTACGATGGAACATGGTCTGCGTAGCAATTTTATAGACCCGCTCATAGAGGACAAACAAGGAAGGCTGTGGCTTAATCCCGATGCAGGGGGAGTAAGTTACTTTGAACCTAATAAATCTGATCCCGCCTACGGGGGTACCTTTACTCATATCATTCCCAATGAACGGTTAAAAAACAGTACTGTTCTATCAGTACTGGAAGACAGTCAAAGCTTTTTCTGGTTTGGTACCAACGGTGATGGGCTGATTCGCTATGACGGTCAAGGTGTTGAATACCTTACTGCCAAAGAAGGTTTAAGCAGTGACTTTATTCTGTCCATAGTAGAAGATAAAGAGAAAAACATTTGGTTGGGAACAGGTAAGGGTCTTACAGTATTGGTCCCAAATACGGACAAGTCCCCTTCTGCAGACCGTTCGTTAAAAGAGGCATACCGGTGCATTACTTTTGGTAAGAAGGATGGTTTAAAATCAATGGAATTCAACTATAACAGCGTTTGTTATGATAGCTTAGATCGCATCTGGTGGGGAACTATGAATGGCGTGACGAGACTAGATCTAAAACACTTCCAAATCCCCTTGGATCCACCTAAAAACGTTGGTCTTGCTCATATTGAAATCAATCAAAACTTTGTTAATTACAATAATTTATCAGACCCAGCCAATAGTGACACCCCTTCCCTTAGAAGAAAACTGAGGCAGTCTTTTGGTTCCATCCCCGCCTTCTACAATTATCCGCTGAACCCGAAGTTGCCACATGACCTCAATCATCTTACCTTTCACTTCACCGCTATTGATTGGGAGGCCCCTCATCAAATTAGGTATCGTTATCGCATAAAAAAACTGGATAAAGATTGGAGTTCCGTCCAGGCGGAGGCCAAAGCGGATTATCGAAATCTACCCTACGGCAGGTTGACATTGCAAGTCCAGGCTATCGGCATAGCTCAACTATGGAGCGAACCCTTTGAATATACCTTTACTATCCTACCGCCCTGGTGGCTAAGCTGGTGGGCCAAATTATTGTATGGATTGTTTATTATCAGTGCCTTGTATGCCCTTTATCAATTCCTACTCAACCAGCAGCTTGCCAGAGCGGAAGCTTACCGGCTCAAGGAACTGGATGAAGTAAAAAACCGCCTGTACACCAACATCACTCACGAATTCCGCACCCCACTGACCGTCATCCTCGGCATGGTACAAAGGATCAAGGTACAACCCACAAACTGGATGGAAGAGGGTCTGAACATGATCCAACGCAATGGCCAGAACCTACTTCGCCTGGTCAATCAGATGCTCGACCTGTCCAAATTGGAATCCGGCAAACTGGATCTGAATATGGTGCAGGGCGATATCATTCAGTATTTAGGCTATGTGATGGAATCCTTCCAATCTTATGCGGCCATCAAGGACATTCGATTGCACTTTCATTCGGAAGAAGAGGAGTTGTTAATGGACTACGATCCGGATAACCTGTTGAATGTCGTTTCGAATCTGTTATCGAATGCGATCAAGTTTACGGAAAAGGGAGGGGATGTTTATGTGGAAGTAGGCAGTAGGCAATTAGCAGTAGAGAGTACGCCAGGCTTCTTGAGCGGTGCAAACCGAAAACTGCCTACTACCTACTGCCTACTGATCACCGTTCGCGACACAGGTGTTGGCATCTCAGCTGACCGGCTTCCGTTTATCTTCGATCGTTTTTATCAGGTGGATGATTCTTCTACCCGGAAGGGAGAGGGCACTGGTATTGGCCTGGCGCTGACTCGAGAGTTGGTCAAGCTCATGGAGGGAGAGATCGCGGTAGAAAGTACCGTCGGTAAAGGCACGGAATTCAGTGTTTTCTTACCGGTCTCCCGGGAAGCGCCGATGATCGCTACTCTTGAGAAGCGGGATGTGAAAGAAGAAGTGAAGGTCTTTACTCACCCCCGTGCGACGGATAAGATAGAGATTCAGGTTACGATGGCCGCCGCAGCTGAAAAGCCTACGGCCCTGATCGTGGAAGATAATGCGGATGTAGTCAAATACCTGTCGGCCTGCCTGGAAAGCGATTATCAGCTGGAAGTGGCCTATAATGGCCAGGAGGGTATTGATAAGGCGCTAGAGGTGGTGCCGGACATTATTATCAGCGATGTGATGATGCCGGAAAAGGATGGTTTAGAATTGTGCGATACCCTTAAGAACGACGAACGGACCAGTCATATTCCAATCTTATTATTGACCGCCAAGGCTGATATTAACTCCAAGCTGGAGGGGCTGAAGCGAGGCGCCGATGTCTATATGCCCAAGCCATTTCACAAGGAAGAATTAATGGTGCACCTCGCCAACCTGGTGGAGCAGCGAAAACGATTGCAGGCCCGCTATCAGGGCACCTTACCGGCCGCTACTGCTGTTGATCCCTTTGTGGCGATGGAGGATGCTTTTCTCCTTCGGATCAAAACGCTGGTAGAGGAGAATCTGACCTTGGCCAAATTTGATATCAGTTGGCTGGCCCGGGAGGCGGGGATGAGCCGGGTGCAGTTGTTCAGAAAGGTCAAGGCGCTTACTGGTAAATCTCCCTCTCTGTTTGTGCGTTCTATTCGACTGCGTAAGGCCAAAGAACTGTTGGAGACCACGGCACTAAACATCTCCGAGATTGCCTATGACGTCGGTTTCAGCGACCCGGGCTTTTTTTCCACCACCTTTAAAGAGGAGTTTGGGCAATCGCCGACCGAATTACGGGCGGGAATGAAGGATCAAGGCTAGCTACCTGATAATTTTGTTTACTTACCTTCCTTTTTTTGATGACCTATCCATTTTTTGATTTAAAGTTCAAGTTGCTGTATTTCAGGTTTTTATGAATCATTTTGTAACGTAATTACAAGTGATACCTGCTGCTATGTAACATAGTTTGAAGACTTTGTAACATAGTTCAAAGCCTTCTGGAGCCTTGTCGGTGATATTTGTAAATGTAATCAATCAACATTCAATTTTCACCTTTAAAATGATCATCATGAAAACGAGAATCTTTGTACTTAGCATCGCTCTTTTTAGTGTTTCTTTTTTGCAGGCGCAGTGGACCACTGCAGGTAACGTTACGCATACTAATAATTATATCGGCATCGGCACGGCTTCACCGAGTTCGCCTATTCACTTTGAAAGGAACGAGAATGGAAGTACCATCTTACAAATAACTAATTCTGATCCGGGCGCTTCAGCAAGAGCTGGCCTTTCCATTGGAACCGGCACTTCCGGAAGTCATTTTCACATGTTTAGGACTTCAACTGGTTATACAGGTGTATCTACCTGGCAAAATGCGGGTATATTAAGTACCGATAGTGGTGTACTCAACGGTATGGTTTTAAGAACTTCAACGGGTAATATCAGGTTTCAACCCGGAGGCACTACTGATAAGATTGTTTTTACTGAAAACGGTAATGTGGGGATTGGTATTTTAAATATACCTGCTGGCTATAAACTGGCCGTAGATGGAAAGATCATTGCAGAAGAACTGAAAGTCCAACTATCGGGAGACTGGCCCGACTACGTTTTCCAAAGCGATTACCAACTTGCCTCTCTCGAAGAAGTAGAAGCCCATATCCAGACCAACGGTCATCTCCCCAATATCCCCAGCGCCACAGAAGTGGAGGAGAATGGTATTGCCGTAGGCGATATGCAACGCCGCATGATGGAGAAGATCGAAGAGCTCACCTTACACCTGATCGAGCAGAATAAGCAGATTAAATCACTACAGGAAGAATTAAGTAGCCTGAAAAAGCAGTGATCTAAGGCTCACAGGGCAGCCCTTTTCTGAAGAGAGTCATGTGCGGGTTGCCCTTCTACTTTATCAAAAATATTCTTCAACAATCCAAGTTCGAAAATCATGAAAACATATAGATTATTCATCATTTGGACTGCTTTACTATTATCACCGCTGATCGTTTTGTGCCAGCAGGAATCCTGGGATGCCCGCTTGTTGGATGGGGTGTGCGGCTTTGGCTCAAGTAACATCAATGCCGTTGCAGCTCATAACGATACGGTTTATCTTGGCCATCGTAACGGTAGTTCCTCCTTCAGTCATATCAGTGCCTGGTCGGTCGTGGAAGGAACCTGGGATCACAATTTAGGAGGAGGCTTAAACGACGATGTCCATACCATCGCGGTATATGACAACTTGCTTCTGGTAGGTGGTAAATTTACAGAAGCGGGAGGAGAAGCAGTTGATAAGGTTGCCATTTGGGATGGTTCTTCTTGGAGTCCGATGGGAGATGGCATATCTATAGGAGTAGATGGAACGAACCTGGAGGATAAACTTTTCGTTCATAAAATTGTGGTCACGGGATCCAGGATCTTTGCTTTGGTCCATCATAACAGTGCCCCTGGGAGACCGTGGTGTAATCATTATAAGATCCG
>CAJXPD010000094.1 GCA_913057785.1 uncultured Lewinella sp.
CCATCAAAAACAGTTTTGAGATACGCTCTACAAGATCTTGCTGGCCTTCCCATTAACTACCATTATAAGATCAACTTTCTATCCTTTTTAGCCAGCGGCAAGAAACTGATATCTAAATAAGCACCACTGGCATTGTCATCCGAGACGATCTGAGGTTTCCCCTTAATCATTTCTATAGAGTTTCTATGGATATGACCTGCAAAGATGCCCATCAAATTTGGAGCATTAAATACTTCCTGGTGGAATTTAAAAGTGGTCTGTGTATGCCCTTTCTCCGGCCATTTGGGCCGCCTTTCAATACTGAAATTGCGATCAGTATCCGCTCCCCAACTAGGATTTCCACAACCAAAAGAAATACTTTTTCCAGGTGCATACAAGGGAATATGAACCAATAAAACCAATGGCATTCCACTCGCTATTTGTTCTCGGAGAAAAGCCAATTGCTCCTCGTTGATTTGATAGGTGGAATTGTCAATAGCTAAAAATCGTATTCCTTTGATATCATAAGCTGCCATTAAGGGATGATTCCCTTGATATAAAGGCAGTAGTCGTCGCTCAATCCACGTATCCCGCAAAGCCTCAAGTGGACCTTCCATCCCTTCGTAATGCCAATCGTGATTTCCTGCAGTATAGATATATGGTATACCAGTGTCTTTCAATTTGGATAGCACCCACTCTATCGCTGCTTCAGACGGAAAGCTAAAAATGTCCCCCACCAAGGTAATCACATCTGCCTGCACGTCTTTGGCATAGGCTAGTGCATGTTCAAAGGCCTCCTCTGGATGCGTTTGTGCCTGGGTTTTAAAATGAGTAGTCTGGTTATACGCCTTGGCCATTCGATCACTATAGACTTGATAGGGAATTCCCCTGTCATCATCTGTAAACAAATGCGTATCGGCTATATGTAGTACTTTTATCGGCTCTCTGATCACATCAGCGAAAAAAGATACTTTTTCTTGATCCACGGTAACGCATAGTTTCACCGGTTTTTTGATTTTCTTAGGCCTGGTATTTGCATAAGAATTAGTTGTAAGTCCGAGTCCTGCCAAGGCAGTTGTAGTTCCCTTTAGAAATGATCTACGTTTCATAAAATGTAGCAAGTTTCGATATTAGATGTCGTTGTTCATTTACCTCTTGATCACAATCTCACCGCCGACAGATTGATAAATTCTACCTTTCAGTTAACCCATTGCGGGGCTCCAATGCGCTTACATCCGAAGGGAGAAAATCAGTTCCCAGGTAAAGGAAAAGCTTTCTCAATCAGGGCTTAATTGAAAAGATGCCATGCGAGCATTAAAGTATAACCAGGTAGCCGCACCAATAAATTTAAAACCTTCTTCAAAAACTTGGGTGTAATATAGATAATGCAAGAAATGAGCCTGCCACCAGAAAAGCGAACCCTTCGACGACTAATATTTGTTGGTTGTGACGGATCAATATGGCAAGGGCAACAAAGGCATAAACCAGATAACAGATATATTGATCAATATAGCGGTCGTGAATCAGAAAAAAATCATCAACAGCAAGTAAGAGGGACAGCATACCGGTTAAAATGAGCAATTCCCTGTGACTGCTTTTTAGCGTCGAATCCCTAGCTGCAATAGTAAAGAAACAAATGGCCGCTGAGCTCACCCACAACCAGATTCCAATATTGGATAGGAAGCCGAGAAAACTAGATTCTCCGCTTTGTTGTGCTGGATCTCGCAGAATTTCCATGATCATAAATCCGGAATACCTTAACCAAAAAAGAGCGATACTGTAAAAGAGAGCGGCTGGTAAAATTCCAAGGAGAATGCAACGACTTACTTTTTTGAAGACGAGTACTTTTTTTGCTTCTATTCCAAAGCGGTCAATAAACGACATAATACTACTTCTTTAAAGTGGTTCTAATGCTTGCTAATCCATGGTTATACGAGACAAAGTGGTTTAGGATTAGTTATAGGCTAAGATTTCTTACCTAGAAGTAGTTTTCAATCGTATTACCAAATGCTAATACCCATCATTTATATTTCTCCACCCAGCTTTTTTCAAGCGGATGTAGAGTCTCTAATTCCGGAACGTAGTTGGGGTTAGGAAGATACCAATCTAAATTCTCATAAAATCTTCTCAACTCCGGATTCTTAAATACATAACCCCTTCTGGCAAAAGGCAGATTTCTATATACCTTCTTTTCGTAGTCGTTTTTAGGATCGGGAATATTATCCAATTGATAATAGCTATAAGGCAAGTAATCAGGTTTGGCATAGGGGAAAAACCGTTGAGATAGGATATACAATTCTCCTCTGGGGCTAAAGTTCTTTTTCTGAAAGATCAAATTTCCTTTTTGCATATAGAACCTGACCGTCTCCATATCAAAGAGCCTAGTCTCTTCTGATTTACCCAGTCCATTGATCAGCCAATCCTCTTTGGTCTCAAAGAAGGATTTATGGATGTCAAAACGCTCAAAGACTCCGTTGTCGATGATGAGGGTAAAATCATCAATTTGTTGATTGGCCCACCTATTTGCAGCAGTCAAGATATACTTGAAATCATAATTGAGTTCGACCCCACCAGACAGGTCAAAATTGTAGGTGTGTTTGATCACGTTTAAGCCTTGCTTAAAGCTAGCATTGAAATAGTACACATAGAAGAAGTCATCGAATGACTCAAAATCTTTGTAGTTTGTAGTCTTCTCCAGATCCACTTTCGTATACAGACTATCTCCTACTAAAGCCACCTGATGCGGTAGTATTTTACCGTTCAAATCTACCGTGAAGTCTCTCATGTAGGGATGCCCGCCATTCTTGGGCGTAAAACTAACATCCCCAGCAGGCTGAAAGGCCTCAAATCCTACGATAATTTCCTTTGCTTCATTCGGATTAAAGAACTCGTAATAGACGGTTACTTCAATGTATTGATGCTGGACCTTTTTCAGCGTCAAAATTTCTTTTTTAACTTCAATTTCCGTCTCCGTGGTTGGAATCAAATGATTGCCACTGAGAAAGAAGGCGCCATCATTGGAGTGCAGATGGAGGGATAGGATTAGTGCTAATAGGGTAAGGATGATTTTCATTTGTGTTTATTTATGGGGCGTTACGGGTTGGGATGTAAAAGGTACTAACCTTTATTGTTTCCTTCTCTATCCGTAGCTCAACTAGGGCCTGACTCACCTTAACTCCTCCCCATAATACCATTCTGGAATCCGCCCTTCTAGGTATTCCTCAGTCAATTCATAATACCTTTCTTTCCAAGCAGATTTATCCACTTCCGCAATACTCTCTTGCAATAGATTTTTCATTTGCAGTAACTGATTTAGTACGCTACTTGTATTGTTTCCACTTGAGTTGAAGCTTAAGGATTGTTCACCATTGCGAAAGTACGCTGAATAATCGAGGTAGTTTTTTTCGTAGTCGATTTCTAGGTTCGCCGCATCTCTTTCCATTGGGATTTGGTAGGGCACATAATCATTATTCGTCGCGACAGTTCTTTGGAGAGCTAGGAATTCCTCATTAACTTGACTTAGCTTATTTGATTTGATTAGTCCTAGTCTGATCTCGACTCTAGGAAAGGTCCGCTCCGAATTCTGTCTTAAGTCGTATAAATCCTCCCTCCTATTCCATTTCAATATTCTAATCATCGGTGAAAGAAAGTTCTTGGTCTTATTCATGCTATCATCACTCCAGATCGAGCAACTACTAAGCTCTCCTGATTTGGGATCAAAAAAACTTAGGTGTAGGTCTTTCTCTAGCCAATCTCCATCTGATATCCGAAAGATGGCACTTGGGCCTTCAATTAGTCTATTTCCAATTCTCAAAATCCGTCTATGATTCAACTTACTCATCTATTATGAAATGAAGTCCAATGATCGAATACACGCTGTTATCTGAGGTATTCTACTCATTTCGTATCTGTAAAAGCATCTTCAAAGAATTTCACCCATTGACCATCGGTAAGCCTTTCTCCGTATTCCCTGAAACTATTTTCACCAGTTCTTTCGAAGATATATCGGGTTTTCTCATTGGCCTTTACAATTAGTTTTCCCTTCGTGTATTCTGCGGCCAGCTGCGATACACCTCTTTTCGAGAAGGGGTAATAGTAATAGGTCTCGTCTTTTTCATCATACCGTATGATCGTATGCAATTGCAGCGTTTCGGAGTTCAACTGAATGACTAAGATCGTCTTGTCCAGGTCATAGCCTATATGTTGATAGGCAGGAACTTGTTTTGTGATGGCTCCATCCTTGTAGGAAGTTGAGGTGCCAACCCACTTTCCAGTCATGAAGGCTAGATCGGCCATCTTTTCTTGGCTGGTATTTTGGCTGAAGGCCATATTGGATAAAAAGAGCAGGGCCAGTATCCAAAGTGATTTGGAATGTCTAAGGACGGTACTATCGAAGATCATATCAGTCGATTTTTATGTTTAGCCTGCCCAATATCGCATATATCCTATTAGCAAACAATAAGGTAGTTAGGAAGAGCTGGCTTGGTTTTTTGACTTAGCCCTTCTTTGCTCAATTCCTCCCTCCGATTTCGCTACTTTGGACTATTCTTAGAAAACTCGGCGAGCGTCAATCCATTTCCTTTAGGAAGCGGCGACAGAAGTACTTGATGCTGTAGAACCTTCACCTACAAGCTACTTCGAAGATATAGAACTTCGGTGCTTGCAGGATCTAATCTGAATTTTTGATTAGGTTATTTTCATCGATTAATTCGCCGTAAATTCTTTCTATGTTGAAATCTGTAGGCTTTAGCTCGAATTCAAAAACCTTACTATTTACAATCTCTTGAATAATACTTAATCCCATCGTCAAACCCTGATTGACGAAGGTGCAGGGAAGCTTTGAAATCCTTTTTTTGATCTCTTTCCGATTGTACATTTCAGGAATCTTCCAGATAGTGCCATTTTCTAATTCTGGAACAACGTATTGCATCCCAAGTTCCGCAATCAACTCAACCGTCCTTCGATGATCATTTACCTTCGTTATGGTAAAGTCGACTCTGCCCTTTCTAAAACCTAGCTTAAATCCCCAAATCCAGTCTTCTAATGGATACGCGCTGCCGGGTTGAAACAGCTCGCCAGTTCTTTTATCAATGATTACGCCTTTATAGGCCCCTATCCAGACTTCCTGGTTTTCATCTTTCTCTTCTAGGAATGGAATGTAGAAGATTTCATCATCTTCTATTATCTCCTCAGGGTTCCATAAAACAAATTTGCGTTTACCATTTTTCCCATACTTTTCATTGGCGAATTTCAAGGCTATTTCTATCGCTATCTGTCTTTCCATTTTGCTCTTTGTAGGTGGTTAGAAATTGGAGCAAAGCTGCACCACTCTGGCCTGATCTATCCTGGGAATATTTGATATCTATCCGTACGCAATAATCACGTAAACACACAAAAATAGGACCCCTATAGATAATACATTAAGTACCTTATGTACCGTCGATGAAGTGTTTTCAAATCTTTCTTCCCACGAACTGTTTTCTGCTATCCATTTCAGCATCCTACTACTCCCTAGATTCAAAACTCCAATGATCATGACTGCCAATGGATGCAATAAATTGGTAAGATCGGAAATACCATCTTGGAACAGTATGAAAATGAGATCAAGTAACCCGATAACCAAAACGATGTAGCCTAAAATCTGAGGAATTTTTTGATTCTTTATCAAAAAATTCTTAGAGGATAGCGCAGTCGCAATCTTTACCATTTCAGGCCAATCTTGATATTTGATTTTATCTTCCATGTTTAGCTGAGTTGTAGGGTTTTGTGAAATTTCCACCTGCTAATATGTATTAGCGAGAGCTGATTTTCTTGTTGGTATTAACTTGATTTTTTCCTTTTTGTTTATGGCTCTTACTCGAAATCTGTCTACCGCTCTCTAGGATTCTCGTACTAACATCCGCCAGCAATCATCATATTCAGCCAAAGTGACTCCCTATGCAACGTCCAGTCAAACTCACTTCACCAACTTGTATAGTACTTCCCCCTGATCTGTAACGACTTTCAATACATACATGCCCGGCATAAGAGTTGAGATAGGCAGACGAATAGTCGCTGCGTCTGCTGCCTGGTTGATCAGAGGGCGTCCGCTTAGATCATAGAGCGTCAGGTTTCGAATGACTAGACTATTGCTAGCACGAACCTGTAGGTAATCTGAAAGTGGATTGGGAAAAACGGTGATATCTTCCAGTAGATCCTGATCCATGGTAGAATTGGTAACATCTAAGGCCCCAAATCCATTCGCAGCAAGGCCGCCGCCGCCACCACTAAACCACCGAATCAGCATTTCGGCATAATGCCCATCCTTGAAAGCGCCATATTGCCAAGTAGAGGCAGTGGCTTCTTCACCGTTAGCATATTCCCAATACCCCAATGGATCATCAAAGGAGGTAGCGGCGGGTATGCCAGGATGGCCGGACAATGGAGTTAGCAACTCTATATCATGCACGCCATTGATCTTATAGAAGTAAAGATCCGAATGCTGATCTAGCTGGCCACCAACTGCCGTTATGGAATCGCGCAACGCCTGAAAATCCTGGTCGGTATAATACAGACGAAACTTAACCGCATCATCAGGCTGCTGTGCTTCAGATGCAATTGGAAAGTTCCAAGTTCGATTCATGAGGTACAACTCACTGGTATTAACCAAGTAGTCGGCGGGAGGACTGGTGATCCGAGAAGCGCCTTCCACTGCCGATACCATCATGCGGACATCTTCCTGGGCATCTAGCAGAGCGGGGAAATCTTCGATGGAAGCCATTAGCAGATCGTCTGACACATCATACTCGTCCAGGCCCTGATGATAAAAGTGAATCCATCCGCCGGTGTCTGCACAAATGTAGTAGTGTTCTCCGTAAGCTAGGTATCCAATATCCCAAATTTGTCCAGCCGGTCCTGCGGCAAGCCCATCAAAGTCGGGCGCACCCAGGATGGCTTCAGCTGGCCCATCCACCTGAAAACTATATAAAGTGTAGCCATCCCGAGCCGTTTCGTTGGCACCGCTACCCACTAGGATGTAATTTACATCCGGACGCAATTCGACTAAAGTATCTACCCTGTAGGGAAGAGACGGGCGGTCTGCACTGTAAATACCCGCCACCAAATCCTCCTCTGGGTGCTCCGCGTCAAATGAGTTTGCATACAGGTAGAGTACAGGAAAGTTACCGGCAACCAGGTACTCCCCAAGTTCTGAAACCGATAAGGAGATCGATTCGTAACCGTAAGCTGGCCCATTGGGTTGTCCGGGTAAATGGAATTGTGGATTGCAACGGGAAAACTTAACATCCTCCTTTAACGGATTTGCACCCAAAAGGAAGGACCTATTCACCCAGTCGCTTACAAAACCGTCAGGGCAAACCGTTCGAATAGAAAGCGAATAGATAGCTGCTTGCTCCAGGTTAGCTAATGTGATGAGGGTATCTTCATAATGCTCAATCAGTATACGCTCTTGACTATTATTAGCAAGATGATATTGAATGTGGTATCTGACATCGGCTTTGGGTGGGGACCAACTAAAAGTAGCCGAATCCCTAGTTTGTGATTCAAGGCGGATATCATCCACTGCTGGGCAAGGGTTTTCGCAGGCGCGAATGACGAAATTATAGGGTGCGTTCCACCGACTGCAGTCGCTCAATATATAGTAGGTAGAGTCCTGTTCAACCTCCATTTCTAGTGGTGGATAACCACGGTCGGAAGTGCGATCATCGAAACTCCAGCATCCAAGGAAAGACCATCCTCGGTTATCTAGTAGCTCCGTAGCTGATTTATAGAAAAAAGCAGCATTGGCATCTTCATCTTCAAGATAGATAGTTGGGAGCAAGAAGACGGTGCCGGTAGTAGCAGCACGGAAACGAAAAACATTTTCCTGAATAGAACTCATCCATCGGGGCCAGCAAGCCTGGTTGACTTGCACCAGATCCTCATCATCAAACCCGAAAAAGTTCGCTACGCCCTGATTACAGTACACATCAGTGACCTCCAAGGGGGGTAGGGTACTAGCCGACAAGAGGAAGGGACCCCACCAGGGTTGATTGGTGCCAATACAGGGCATCTTAATATAGAACTCCAGATCCTGGTAGGCAGGAATGGCCGAAATGGTAACGGAAAGGGTATCCCCGTTTTGAATTTCATTCCGGGCCTTAGAAAGCTTGACGCGAGAGAATAGTTGGTCGCGATCTGGGTGACCACCAGCTAAGGTTACACTAAATTTGAGATCATTATACGGTGATATTCCGCTCCAAGTCATGTCAAAACTTGCCGAAGCAGTAGTAACCTCCTTGATCTGCAGCACCTCTGGCACCAAGCAGATGGCATCGGTCTCGACTGGGAATGGGCCCTCCCAACAGGCCTTGCGTCCAGGTTCACAGCTGGACCGAACGTACAAATCATAGGTCGTTCCTGCTTGCAGACCAGTTAGGGTATAATGTGCCTGTCCATCTAGGATGGCATTTTCGACAGAAGGCTCGGTGGAAAGGTCCGGAGGAGTGATTCCAGTCGCTCCAAAATAAAAATCCACTTCAGAATCCGAATAGTCGATGGGCCACTGTGTCACAATGGAATCTGTATAACTGAGGCTTCCCCAGATATCACTGATGCGCTGTGCACAGGGTTGGGGACTCAGGACCCCGAAGGGTCCATGTACCAGTATCCAGTAGGTAGTATCTGCCATGAGTGCTGGCAATTTGCTATCAGAAATCGGCAACCAATCCTCTGCGGAACATGCTGGGCTGCTCGCCTTATAAGAAGCCGGTCTACCAAACCCTGGCAAGTAGTAATCTCCATCTGCTGGAGGGGTAAAAGAAAACAGCCACGTTTTACCACTATCATCATCTGGAAAGTTGAAAAAGAACAGGAGGGAGGGATCGTCATCCCGCAATTCATCACATAGCGTAACCGGATTATCGTACTCACAAGGATTGAATTCCGTTTGTGCCGTCAAGCGCTGACTCCATCTGCTCACGTGACCATTTCCACAATTGGACCGCACATGAATATAGTACGTCAAGCCCGGCAATAAACCCTCCAACTGATATTCGTTATTGAGATCGATCCCTGCGATAGTGGCTTCAGTCTCAAAATCAGGCTTAACAAGTGGGTCAGTGGTATAAAATATATCCCAGAGGGTGTTGTTTTGTCCGCCATCCCAACTCAAGGTCACGGAAAAATCATCGGCTTCCACCAGTGCTGGCGCGCCCGTTCTTCGACACGCTGGGCGATCACCAGCGATAAGTTCCAGGGTCCATCCATCTGATACAAAGCCGAAAGTCAGTAAGTCAGACTGATCACTAACGATGTACAAATTCCACTGACCATTGGGATTTATATCTATCAAAGAAAAGGGATCGGGTTCCGGCTGGTCAACCGGGCCTATGTTGGGGAAGCTATCTATGGCTAGTCCATAGTTGGCAGGCAGGAACGCACGCGGACGATCGTCCAGATTCTCGGCAACTTTCTCCTCGGCTTCCGATCCTATATAATACGCAAAAGTGCCTGCGCTTTGGCGCGGAACATCAGAAGCAAGGATGAGCAACTGCCCGTCAGGGGCTTGCAGCAGAATATCCAGGGCTTCTGGACCCAAAGCATGAAAAGCTTCGAAGCTAACCATAAAACCGTAGAGATAGTCTGGTGCATTGCTGACGGTAATGCCAGAAGGATAAGGCAAATAGCGATTCTGGTTTAGGTCGAGGGTAAGATCCGAGGGATTGGAATAGGATTGAAAAACGGCCTGACCTGCAAGGCTATTGAGGCTGGCCATGGTAATTAGGGTTACTAGTGTTCGAAGTTTCATCTTGGAAACAATGGTTTAGGTGTATTAGGGGCGTTTACTTAGCTTGCGATTGGGTTGTAGCTCAAGAAGAAGCCTCTTCCGGTTTTATATCCTCAATACCATTTTCCCTGAAATGGTTCCTGGTATCTGGATCGGCCGAAAAGTTCTAGTTTCCACAGGCCCTCCTGCTCCTTGAAAATAGTCCATTTTCACACATCCCAGTAATTTTCTGGTACATACCTATGAATCGAGACGAGAAGCAATGCTAGTAATAGGATATTCTGCCCGAAAACAGGAATTGATTTTAAATCCATTGATACTTCATTTTTGCGCTTGATTCTATTGTGCCCATACTTTCGTCTCCCTTAGGACCGTTGCTTTCTTGTGGTAACAAGCTTGCTTATATGAGGATTTTGCTTAGATTTATTACCACTCACTCCTCGAACTTAGAAAACACCTTTAGACAGGGGATAGAAGTCTTGACTTCTGCATGGGCCGAATCCTTCCCTATTCATCTTTTCAGCAACACAGATGAGATCAAACAACCCTTTTCGAAAAAAATTATAAATCAGTCCCTAAGGCTAAAATGCATGAATGCTTTCTTGAAAGTCAGCTATCCAAACATCATCATTCTGTTCTGTTTCTCACTTATTGTCGGATTGATTTTTTCACCGGCACTATTATCGATTTCAATGATTGCATTGGTGATATTGGGACTTTTGCGCATAGAAATTTGCAAAGGTAGGCCCTATTTTCGGTTGAACGTTGAAGGACTAAAGCGGGTACAAAACATTTCAAGATATCCAGCATTTCTAGCCATCACCCTTTTTTTCCTGGTTTGTGCAATCCGGTTTTATCCGCTAGGAGATGCACATTATTTCCTAGAACGTCTACGGATTAAAGCACCCTTCGTATTTTTCCCCTTAGCTTTCTTGGCCCTTCCTCGCTTTGATGATAGGCGGGTAAAACTCATTCTCTATTTCTTATTGTTTTTCTTAGCGGCAGTCAGTGTTGGCATTCTGATTAATTATGCGCTGAACTTCGAACGCTATACGACCTTAATCAAAGAAGGGCATCATATTCCAACTCCACGTAATCATATTCGATATAGCTTGCTCGCTGCCTGGGCTGTCGTATGTGGAATATATCTCTATATAGAGGGCTATGTTAATCGATATGCATGGGAAAAGTGGCTAGTTGTTGGAAGCACGCTCTTCCTCATTATTTTTTTACACATTCTTTCAGTTAAGAGCGGTTTATTGCTGCTATACTGCAGTCTATTTTTTGCTCTACTTCAATACATTTGGAAAAGCAAAGCCTTTCTCACCGGCACCCTGGGTCTTCTGCTAGTTCTTGCTTTGCCCATCATCGCTTATCAAACGCTACCCTCCTTCAAGAATAAGGTCGCTTATTTCCAGTATGACATGTTGATGTATCAACAGGGCGAGGGCGCTAATTATTCTGATTCCGGTCGGCTGGCTTCCTTGGATGCAGGTTGGCGTATAGCTAAAGACCATTGGGTCTGGGGAGTTGGGACCGCGAATATTAGAAATGAAGTTCGCCTAATTTTTGAGGCAGATTATGCCAATTATCCAGAGGTGTTTATGCCTCAAAATCAGTTTCTGTTCAGTTGGGCTTCTACCGGCATCCTGGGTATGCTAGTGGTGGTTTTTGCCTTCTTTTATCCGATTTTTCACCAAAAAAAATACCAGCATTGGCTGACGCTTAATTTTTTCTTTTCCATTTTTATCATCATTATGATCGAGCATGCACTAGAAAACGCTGTAGGTGTCGCTCATTATTTGTTCTTTTGTTGTCTTTTTCTAAGTTTCCTAACGCCTATTGTACCTTGGCAGGAAAAAACAAACCACGTTAATGAACATTAATCATATACATCTTCCTGACTGGCTTGCCAACAACTGGCTCTTTAGGAAACTCTTCTTGATTAGGAAACTCTTTCTTTCCAGGGTTAGCTTTAAGCACTATGGGCAAATGGCTGAGGATATTTCTTTGCAAAAATTCTTCCCCAATCTTCAGCAAGGCTTCTTTGTCGATGTTGGCTGCTTTCACCCCATCAAATACAATAACACCTACTTCTTGTATCGAAAACAAGGGTGGCGAGGCATTAATATCGATATCGACAGCATCAAAATAGAAGGCTTTAATATCGTCCGCCCGAAGGACATCAATATCTGTCAGGCGGTCAGTAGCACCGCTGGCGAACTCACCTATTGGACCAATGGCTTTTACACGCCTACCGTAACCCTGAACAAAGAATTCACCGAAGAACGATCAGGTAAGAAATACCAATACATTTCAAAGACGGTAAAAGCTGAGCCCTTAACCGATATTATTGACCGCACAAAATTCAAGGATCGCCCCATTGATCTGCTTAGCATCGATGTTGAAGGCCATGACGTGCACGTATTGGAGGGGCTTGATTTTGATCGCTATGCACCAAAAATCATAGCAGTAGAGACTCAACTCAATGATTTTCAGGAGATTCAGCAAGAGGCAACCTATAAATTGCTAGTCAATAAGAACTATACCCTTGCCAACTGGGTCGGTATGACATTGATCTTCAAACATGCTTCGTTTAACTAGTACTAGCAAATCACAGCATAGCACCAGATATCGCCACGATAAGGGCCATCGCTGATCCATGAAAATTAGACCTAGATTAGCTTCGTACTGCAATTGGAAATGACTCTTCATTTTTCGATTCGTCCATTTTATAAGTCCCCCCCTCTCCTTCCTGCATCTTAACAGTTCGATTCGATAAATTTTCCTAGATCCGGATTAACGTTTTCTTCTTACATAATGTTAGTAAGGGTGGATTCAAGCATGATCGACTCTGCAACCTAGCGATGAAGGTAGGTAGACAGGGCGTATTTTTTGCGAAAACTAAACTATGGTACAGATTCGGAACTATCAGGTAGAACACAAGTCAGGGAAGGAAATTGAAGAAAAAACTTCTTGGCTTTGGTGGTTCGGACTTGGCATTTGGGGACTGGTCAACTTGCTACAAGCTTATTTCACTGAATTGGACCCGGATGAAGCTTATTACTGGATGTATTCCCAACAGCTAGATTGGGGCTATTTTGACCATCCTCCAGTAGTAGCGACGCTTATTCGAATGGGTACCACTTTATTCCCTGGGGAGTTGGGGGTCAGAGCCCTCACGGTTCTTTTGATGTTATTTACTTTCATCATGATCCGAGAGATTCTAGGGCGTCCGAAAGGCGTAAAGGAGGTATCTATCCTCTTGCTGTTACTGGTTTCTATGCCCATGTTTCAAGTTTATGGCTTTATTGCCACGCCTGACGGTCCGCTTCTCTTTACTACGACCCTATTCTTCCTGCTATACGATAGATTTACCAAACAAGAAACCCTGCTCAATAGCTTACTGTTGGGGTTTGCGATGGCAGCCATGTTATACAGTAAATACCATGGTATTCTCGTTATAGGCTTTACTGTTCTATCTAATTTTTCCTTATGGAAAAAGCCTAAGTTTTATGTAGCTGGCACATTCGGGGTGTTGCTCTTTTTGCCTCATTTATGGTGGCAATATCAGGCAGGATTCCCTTCTTTCCAGTACCACCTGATCGGCAGAGATGATCCTTATGAACTAAAGCACACCCTGAACTATCTTGTCAATCAGTTGTACATCTTCAACCCTCTACTGATTCTTTTGGTGGTTAAAATGCTGGTCAGATTCCCCCTTAGATCTGCATTGGATCGAGCCTTTTCCTATACCATTTATGGGTTTCTAGGATTTTTCTTCTTGAGTACCTTTAAAGGGCACACTGAACCACAATGGAACGCGGTGCTTAGCATCTGTTTTGTGATATGGCTTTACCGCAGCAGTTTTGTGGATCAGTTGCTTGCATTACGGATCAAACGTATCGGGCTTATTTCCATTGGCCTATTCCTGTTAGCACGTCTGATCCTGATCTATAATCCGTTCCCATTCAAAAGCAGTTTTCATCACACGGAATGGGTCTACGAACTAGAAGAGCTATCAGATGGTAGCCCGGTAGTTTTCCAAAATTCTTACCGAGAAGCTTCCAAATTCAATTTCTATTCCGACCAGGAAGCCTACACCTTTACGGACATAGCCTATCGACGGAACCAGTATGATATTTGGGATCAAGAGAAGAAATTCCATAATCAACGGGTATTAATGGTTGGGCAGCTTGACTGGGAGTGTGCCAATTGTAAGGAGGCTGAGCTAAGCGGGCTGGACAAAAAGATACAATTCGCAGACAGTCTACAAATCACACAGAAGGTAGATCTGCAATACAGCATGCCAGCCTACAATTGGCATCCGGGAGAACTACAGGATATTTCTGTAGAGTTGAATAACCCCTATTCTCATTTGATCGATTTTGGAGTAGGAAGTCTGCCGCCTTCCTTGATCGGATTGCTGATTGATGAGCACGGAGATCGAGTAGAAATTAATATCCGTAGACCAAACTCATCTCTGATCCTCCCTGAAGCGTCCGTACAATCTCTTGACTTTGAGTTGGAAGTACCCGATACCTTACAAGGTAATTTCCAATTTGGTTTTGGTCTGAAGACTGGGGATCTACTCCCCAGGCTTTGTAGCCCCGTGTCGACGGTCCAGATTAGATAGAGGCTAATTATGAGGAAGGAGAATATAGATGATGAAATGTTTCTATTGTTTTGACCAGCTTGATGAGGCCAAAGGAGACATGCGGAATAAAATACGATGTCTTAGTTCCATGGCGCCTCATGAGGGTTTACTGACGGATACAGAGGTGACAGCCGCACTAACTTAAGTAAGAAATTAGTTCGGCAATAGATCTTCCGTTATAGTTGGTGCTATAGTCAAGGAGGTACGAGCCAGCATATTGGAGGCCTTTCTGTTCTCGCAAATCACAATTCATATCCCCCCTTCAATTCCCTATTAATCGAAAAATAGAAGGTCGTTCCTTGATCAAGTGCTGACTCAAGCCAAATCTTGCCTCCGTGGATTTCTACAATTTTCTTGCAGGTAGCCAATCCGATACCGTGACCGCTGAACTCTTCCTTGGCATGTAGCTTGGTGAAGATATTGAAAACCGCTTGCTGTTTCTCCTCTGGGATGCCGATGCCATTGTCTTTTACAGAGAACTGCCAGAATTGATCATCCGCTTTCGCCTCGATGACAATCCTACAAGGCTGGTCGTCTCGTCTAAATTTAACAGCATTAGAGATAAGATTCTGGAGGAGCTGAGCCATTCGGTTAGGTTCTGCGAAGATTTCAGGTAGGTCTTGATAGTGCAATTCCGCTCCGCTTTCTTGTAGTTGCTCATTCAGTCCAAGCTCCACTCCCTGTACTACGCGGTTCATGTCCGTCATTTGAAATTTGTAGTCTCCAACTTGGCCTACCTTGGCGTGCTCGAGCAGACCATGAATCAGGTCATTGAGGTTTTTTGCAGCAGCGATGATGAATTCTAAATATTCGTATACGCTTTCCGGAACCTCTTTTGCCTGGGCGAGTCTCCGCTGGAGCAGCTGCGAGAAAGAGGTGATGGTCCGTAAGGGTTGCTTGATATCGTGCGAGGCCACGTAGGCAAAATTCTCTAGTTCAAGATTGGAAGCAATGTATCTTTCGAGTTCTTCATTCTTTTTCCGGATCTCCTCCATCCTATGTTGCAAATTGTGCTCTGCCGTTTTCCGGCGAGAAATATCTTTGATAGCAATGACACTGTACTCCTGCTCTACCTCTTTGAGTCGTGCTACGGCCAATTCGCAATCAAACTGCTCTCCCGATTTTTTGAAGCCAATGCCCTTATTGTAGAAGGCTGCCTCCGGTAGATTTCCGCTCATTAACTCGTCAGAAGTATTCCCCTCTAATGAGGGCGGGAGTTGGATTAACTGACTAAGTTGAAGGCTTTCCCAATCCTTGTCGTCATAGCCAAATATCTGTGAGGCCCTATTATTGGTATTGAGTATTCGATGTCTTTTGAAATCATACACCATAATGGCATCGGAGGAAGCCTGGAAGATACCCCGAAAACGGCTTTCACTAGCCTTGAGCGTCCTTTCCTGTTCGTGTTGAAAATATCTCAGCTTCTGCGCTTGGGCTAAAGAAAGAATGACTACCTCAACCACCAAGGCAATGTTGAAGGCGTAAACCAGCAATATAATGACCACATTGCTCATGTAATTCCAGCTAAAGGCATTGATCTTATTCAAGAAGAGGATCAACAGACTGACCATGATCAGCGAACAGGCTAGTACAAAGTATTTAGCCGGTGCAAAATCCTCTTTGAGGAGGGTAATAGCTATGATAAAGGCAAAGGCAAGCGGTAAGGTATAGACACTAATTAGGGAAATTTGTAGGCCAAACAAGTTGTGCATCAGTAGATACAGAATGGCCCCGGCCGTTATGCCTACCAACACTTTGAACATGATCGGACGACGACTAGAAATCTCAATCAATGAATTGGAGTAGAAGAGAAAGGAGATCAAAAAGAGAAGACCGACCAGATATTCTATGTAGTGATTCAACTCATGCAAGCCAGGCCATAAGTACTGGAATCCCAAACCATCTTCTATGGAACAAGTCAAGCCAGCCGCCAATACATAAAGGACATACCAGAAGTACAGCTTTTCCTTCATAAAAAGAAAAAGCAAGAGATTGTATATTGCCATGACTAGGATAATGCCATAGAATATACCTAGTAAAACGTATTCATTGATGGCATAACTCAAGAGAAAACTGGCAGACTTCAAGCGAAATAAAAATTGAGCGGGGTTGCCAGAGGCGATTCGGACAAATATTGTTAGGGAGTCAGAATGATTCGGCAATTCCAGCACAAAGTTCTTAAACGGTATCAAACGGGCGTCAAACGGACGGATCAATCCCATCTTATGCTCACTGTAACTTCCATCCGCTTGAGGGATATAAAAGTCCATGAAATGCGTGTTCGGATCTCGGCCTTCTAAAAACCAACTTTTCTCTCGCAAGGCTTCACCCGCAAAGGTAAACTTCGCCCAATAGGCAGAAGAGAAACGCTCCACTCGGTGCCCTTCTAAATTGAACTTTGCCTCGAAATCAGTGTTGCGTACATCACTGAACGAAAGACGAGCTGTCGTATCTTCAAACGTCAGCATCTGCTCAAATGGAACCCTTAATTCTTTCGTCGATTTAGAAACAGGAATGGGAGACTGCGATAGCAGGGGAGATGAAAGGATAAGAGATAGTACTAAAAATATTATCGATCCATAAGGGGTCGAATCCATATTCAGTTTACTTATTGGATTAAAGGGGTGGATTTCTTTTTGTTAGGTGTAACGACACAGTTTCAAATATAACGAACAGGAATGATATTTCATCATACTCCAGAAAAACCAAGGGGCATGTTCTATTGTCTATTTCATGTATAGAGGAGCTCTTCAAGCTCCTCTCTGCTCCATCAACTGTGTAGGTCGATATGGTGTAAGCACCCCATATTAAGGTGAATACTCCCAGGAGGGATGCGTATCGTTTATTATTATTTTAGGTTTTTGCGAATAAAAAAAGTACCATTGTAATGGTCCAATAATATATTTTAGGTTCCTAAAGGCAAGCATTTAACTATGAAGAAATCAATGCAAAGAAGAAGCTTTCTAGAGTTTTTAGGTAAGGGTGCACTTACCTTATCGGTTACTCCTACCCTGCTAGCTAATAAAATGTATACCCCACTATTAGGAAATAAAAAATTACCTCTTGTCAAAGGGATTAGACCTTCCGCCAAGGACGAACTAAAATTAGCCAGAGGGTTGAATTTCCACATCATTGCAAGATGGGGCGATTCGATCAATCCAACCGATACTTTTGGGTTCAATAATGACTTCACGGCATATATTCCACTAGACGAAAACAATCCCGATGAAGGGATCCTCTGGGTTAATCATGAATACATCGATCCTTTTTTCGTTTCTGCCTTTGTTGGAGGTGTAGAAAAGACGAAAGAGCAAGTGGAGAAGGAGCAGTATAATGTGGGGGGTAGCTTTATTCATATTCGAAAAAAGAAGAATGGTAAGTGGGAGATGGTCAAAGACTCTGCCCACAATCGCCGCATCAGTGGACATACTCCAATACCCTTTAACTGGGATGAACCCATTGCTGGTAAAAAGGAGGGTATTGGAACACTAGGTAATTGCTCTGGAGGTGTGACGCCATGGGGGACGATTTTGACCTGTGAAGAAAACTATGATCAGTTTTACGGTGAACGCAATTATAAGACTGGCGAAAAAGTGCTGCGTCGCAACGACCTGGGTTGGTCTAAATATTATGATTATCCCCCAGAACATTACGGTTGGGTCGTAGAGGTGGATCCAAAGACCGGAGCTGCCCAAAAGCATATTGCTCTCGGCCGTTGCGCCCACGAATGTGCTACGATTAAGGAGCTCGATGATGGAAGACTAGTCGTCTATACTGGAGATGACACCGTTAATCAATGCCTGTACAAGTTTATTGGATCCAAGCCCGGAAGTTTATCAGAAGGGACGCTATATGTAGCTAACACCGTATTGAGCCGCTGGGAGCCTTTGGTCTACGAGAAATCTAAGGCCCTCCAGAAGTTCTTTAAGAGTCAAACAGAGGTACTTATTCGATTGAGAGAAGCGGCCAAGCTAGTCGGTGGTTCTCCCTTGGATCGACCAGAAGACATCGAAATTGACCCCATCAATGGTAATGTCTTGGTAGCACTAACCAATAATTCAACCGTAAAGAACTATTTCGGTTCCATTCTGAAGATAGAAGAGGCAAATGGTGATCATGAGGCGCTAACATTTAAGTCAGAAGTGTACTTGGCTGGAGGAGAGGATACCGGCTTTGCTTGCCCAGATAACATGGCCTTCGACCTGGCTGGCAACTTGTGGTTCACTTCCGATATGTCTGGAAGTCTAATGAATAAGGAGCCATACACTGCCTTTAAAAACAACGGATTGTTTTTTGTCCCAAGGGAAGGAGAGCAGGCCGGTCAAGTTATCCAAGTCGCTAGCGCTCCTACGGATGCCGAACTAACAGGCCCATGGTTTGCACCAGACGGCAAGACCTTGTTTATGAGCGTGCAGCACCCCGGTGAATATTCTCCATCTATGGATCAATTGACCAGTCACTGGCCAGATGGTGGCGAAGAAATCCCCAAGCCAGCTGTTGTGGCCATTCAAGGGCGCTTACTGGAGGAGATACAGGGCTTGTCAGATTGATCGTAAGGTAATTATCTTATTCCTTTGCATTCAAACTTGCAGATCAGCCCATTGGGGCAGGCTTACTAGTCTGCCCCAATGCTCAATATAGGCCTCTACCAACGTAAGGGCTGAAATTCCCAGCCCGGCTGCTTCGCTTGCATCGCGGCTTGATCATCCCTTTCCGTCAAACCGCAAATCTTATAATTTTCGTGGAGTCGCTGTAGTTCAGCTTGATCGATTTCAACACCAAGTCCCGGTCCATTCGGGACTTCCACCGCCCCTTCCACGATCTCCAGTTTCCCTCCTTTAATCACTTCATCCGACTGCCAGGGATAGTGCGTGTCAAGCGCATAGTCAAATTGCGGGATGGCAGCACCGAGGTGAACCATTGCAGCCATGGAAATCCCCAGATGACTATTGGAGTGCATGGAGAAACCCCTACCAAAGGTTTGACAGATGCGGTTCAATTCCATACTAGCCCTCAAGCCGCCCCAGAAATGATGATCGGAAAGGATGATTTGTTCCGAGCTCAAGTGGATACTTCCCGGTAAATCGCTAAAGGAGGTCGTGCACATATTGGTAGCCAGAGGAATATCAACCAATTGCGCTAATTGCGCCATCTCCTCTTGTCCTCGTACTGGGTCTTCATAATACTCTAACACCCCTTCCATCTGCTTACCATATTTTACAGCCGTTTCTAATGACCAAATAGCATTGGGATCCAAGCGGAGGGGCATTTCCTCTCCAAAAGCCTTACGCAAAGCTAGAATGCTCTCACATTCGAGTTCAGGCTCAAGCGCCCCCCCTTTTAACTTGATGGATTGAAAACCAAAAGCAGCGCACATGGATTTAGCTTGCTCTACGATCTGATCCGGTGTCAAGGCTTCTTTTTGTCTTCCCGACTCCCAGCCCTCTGCCTCAGGATCTATAGTAAAACCAAGTGTCCCCCCAGCGCCTTCATATTTGTAGAATAGATAAGCGGCAAACGGCACACGGTCCCGCGCCTTACCTCCCAGCAGGTTCACGACTGGCTCGTTAAGCAGCTTCCCCATGATATCCAAAGAAGCCACTTCAAGTGCGCTAAATAGGTGGATCAGTTGCCGCTGGTCCCAAGGCTTGTTGCCCCGTTGATCCGCCGTATCCACTCCGAAATGTGCGGTGAGAAGCTGCTTGAGCAAATTCATCTGAAAGGGATGCTTGCCCAAAATCAAGGGCTTCGCCCTTTCCAATGCTTGACGTATCTGCTCACTGCCTGGAATCTCGCTGATGCCCGTAACTCCAGCATTGGTCTCCAATTCTATAATAATCCTTAGCGCATATGGGGCGTGTAACCCGGCGGCATTTAAGAGCGGAGGATCGCCCACGGCTATGGGCGTGATGATCAAGTCGGTAATTTGTAAAGTTGGGTTTTTCATTTCGTTTTGTTAAATCGTATTCAATAGATCTCCTCTAATATAAGTGCTCTGCCCCTTTCTGATGGAATTATAACCGAGCTTCCCTTACAAGAGGACAAAGGCAATCTTTGAGGAATGCACAAATTATTAGTACTTTAAGTAGGTGTTTCAATTTCGACTCTTGCTACTAGACTTGAGAGGTAAGAGGGTAGGTCGCTTCGCTGTCAGATACCTTAATTTCAGATTGTATCCCAAGGCCGTGGTTTGCCATCCCTGCCTTTGCAGGCAGGCAGTTTCTGACTTCTGAATGTCCAGTATATTTAAAAGTAATCTACTACGCTATCTAAGGCACCATTGACAATGAACGCCATCTTTATAATTCTGACTGGAGCAGCTGTCGTATTGTTCTGTATTATTCGACTGAAGCTTCATGCTGCTATCTCCCTCATGCTGGCCGCCCTGGTCACAGCACTCCTTACTTCCCCGGAATTATTGTTGGACTATGCTCAGCAAAGTGGCATGACGGAGGATCAGGCACGGGCTTTTTCAGAAATACCAATCGGGAAGCGCCTGGCCACTGCCTTTGGCAATACAAGTGCTAAGATTGGAATCTTGATCGCCTTGGCTTCCATTATCGGCACCGCCCTGATGAGGAGTGGAGCAGCAGATCGGATCATCCGGGGTCTGCTGAATTTATTCGGCCAGAAAAACTCCTCAATGGCACTTTTATCTGGTAGTTTCACCTTGGCCATACCTGTCTTTTTCGATACCGTTTTTTACCTAATGATTCCACTGGTCAAATCACTCTCCGTTAGAGATCCGAAGAAATTTAGTCTGTACCTCATGGCGGTCATTGCAGGGGGTGTGATGGCGCATTCTCTCATTCCCCCCACGCCGGGGCCGCTCTTTGTAGCAGAGGAAATGGGGATCGATTTGGGGATCATGATCATTGGAGGATTGATCGTTGGCATTGTGACAATTACCGCCGGCTATCTCTATGCGCTTTGGGCTAACAGAAAATGGGATCTTCCGATGCGCGACACCCCCGATATAAGTATAAAAGAACTGGAACAGTATGCCGCCCGCCCAACAAGTGATTTGCCCCACTTGGGCCTATCTCTGTTGCCGATCCTACTTCCTCTTTTTTTAATCACTGGAAACACTTTGTCAAACGCCTTCCTATCCAAACAGAACCTGGCTTACAAGATATTGACGACCTTAGGGGAAGCCAATATTGCCCTCTTTGTAGGCGCTATTCTTTCGATGTTCCTATTATGGAAACAACTTGTGGAGAAAACCAATTTCCAACGATATATCACGGAAGCACTGACTAGCGCCGCCATGATCATCCTGATCACTTCTGCGGGTGGAGCCTTCGGGCAAATGCTACAGCAGACGGGAATTGGCGGACAGATTGAAGGATTGGCTGCGCAGTATCAATTGGCTCTACTGCCAATGGCCTTTCTCATCACAGCGGTAGTACGTTCCGCTCAGGGTTCCGCGACAGTAGCCATGGTAACGGCTATGGGGGTGATGAGTGGCGTGATTGGCACCGACCTCGCCTTTCATCCGGTTTACTTGGCCTTAGCCATTGGCTGTGGCTCCAAGATTTTCGCCTGGATGAATGATAGTGGGTTTTGGATTGTCACAAAAATGAGCGGGATGGAAGTGCAGGAGACCATCCGACACTTTTCTATACTAATGACGGTTATGGCTTTAGCGGGTCTCTTTGCCGTGATGCTTTTTTCCGTTTTACTCCCTTTCTCCTAAACAAGATCAAACAAAACGATTTCGAAACAAAACAACCAACATGAATCTCGAACGACTTAGAAATGCGCTTAGCGATGGACTACTTTCCTTCCCAATTACAGATATGGATGCAGAAGGGCAAGTCGATATTTCCTCCTACGCTGATCGGCTAGAATGGTTTATCTCCAAGCCGGTTTCCACTGTATTTGTAGCTGGAGGAACAGGGGAGTTCTTTTCCCTATCCAGCGCGGAATATCAAGGTATCGTAACAACAGCTACTTCCGTGATTGGCAATCGGGTTCCCGTAATAGCTAGTGTTGGTCGGAGTATACCCGAAGCCATTGAGTTTGCCAAGGTAGCTGAAGAAGCTGGCATCGATGGCCTGCTATTAATGCCCCCCTACCTCACCTCTTGCCCCCCCGATGGGGCGATGGCCTATGCCAAGGCCATCCTGGATAGCACTTCTCTTCCTGTGATCTATTACAATCGGGCAAATGGCATTCTCCCGCCCCAATACTTGCAAGCACTGGCCGATGCTTGTCCTAATTTGATTGGCCTAAAGGATGGAACCGGCAATATGCAAGACCTGAACGACACCATTAAGTCCTTGGGCGATCGACTGGTATATATCGGCGGCGTTCCAACCGCCGAGATCATTTCAGAAGCCTACCTATCCATCGGTGTCAATACTTATTCTTCTGCTGTATTCAATTTCGTTCCAGATTTGGCTCTCCGATACTACCAAGCACTAAGATCTGGGAACCAACAAGTGGTGAATGAGATTCTACAATCCTTCGTTATTCCGTTTGTCCGTTTGCGTAGCAAAAAGAAAGGCTACGCGGTTAGCTTAATCAAAGCGGGGGCTCGATTAATCGGTAAGGATGCAGGAGCCGTTCGTCCGCCACTAGTCATGCCAAGCCAGACCGAAATAGCAGAACTACAGGAACTGATTCAAGTAGCTAACCAATTGGTGTCCGCTCAGTAGCCAAGAACTTGAAACAAGTCAGGAGATTGTTTGAGGTAACGACTCTTATTGGTTTCCAAAAACCAGGCCTCCGCTACTTGTGGGTTAATGGAAAGGCGTGCATCTTTCCAATCTACTCCTGGAAAATTATAGCCTTCCCAATTGGCATTAATAAAGCTTATGGCCTTAATATTTTTGCGATAGCAAACCGAGAAGAAGTTCACGAACCAGCTATCCCAGGTTTCTATATTCTTGTGCTCGATACCTGCAGTAGGGCTCGATTCAGCCACCATCACCGGCTTGTGATGTGTCTTGGCAAATTCTAGTACGGCATCACCATGAGCCAGTAATTCTGCCTCCTGATAAAGCAGACCGAATAAAGAAACACCCACCCAATCCACGTAATCATCGCCGGGATACCAAGCCGCCAAAGGGTGATTATTGTAGGGAGCAAAAATATAGGAATGCCAAACAAAGGCCACATTATCTACCCCTTCCGCTCTCATCAAATCTACTACTCGCCGGTAGGCTTGCACATACTCATCAGGGTTCAGCTGATTGTGAGGCCCATCAAACTCATATCCGATGCGCAGATAAATGGGGCGATCAATGGATTTTGCCCAATTTGCGTACTTCTTAATCACCTCATCATACTGACCATTAGCGGTATTGGCAGCGACACCCCAAGTTCCTACCATCCACATAGCACTATGCATCACTGTATTTGGGAATCTGTCTACTAGCATTTGATGATTATGAGAACTCCCATTTTCATTGGTGAAAGTGCTAGTGATTCCCCTAAACTCTGGCACCCCCCAGTAAGCAGACCACCCTCCAGGAATTGGCTTATCTGAGAAACTGGACATGTAGTCATCGATATCTTCAATCGTCTGCCCCATGATGAGCAAAGTCTTTCCTGCTGGCGGCACGAACTTGGTTTTTTCGTATTCGTACTCAAAGTTGGGATCCGTTTCAGTTTGAATCTTAGCTACCATGTCCTCTATGGTAGTATCAGGGGTCCCCACTTGTCTGTTACAAGCTAAAACTAGTAGTAGCGCTGAAAAACTAAGGAGTAGCCATTGACGGTTGCGGAACTTGAAAAAATACTGCATGCTGATTCTATTTTCTTAGTGGAAATGCGAAGCGGTAAGAAAATACAGCTTCCAACTGATTTCTAAGAAACAAAAAGGAAGCACTTTTTACAATGCATTTGGTAACTGCAAACCTTTTTTTGTTTAGTGCCAAGGATGGCTTGACAAGTGTTCATAGAAGTAAGTGGTTTTGATCGAAAAACACCCCACCTCCCTACAGATCAATATTCCCTCCTGGATGTAAACCACTAGGTACTTCCTTTATAATTTCCGCATCAAAGTGATCGTCATTTAAAGATTTCAGGAAAGCGATGATAGAGGAAATTTCATCATCTTCTAATTGTAGCTGCCTAAGTTTTTCATCCCTTTGCGCTGAAGAAACATTCGGATTTTGACTAGCATCTGCCGCCTCATCGTAGAATTCCAGCACCTCCTCCAATGTTGAAAACACTCCATTGTGCATATAGGGAGAAGTAATACCCAGATTTCTTAGGGTAGGTGTCCTGAAGGCGAAGGAGCCGTCTCCATCATCTAGAATGTTCAATTGATCGTTTTCAGGGACGGTTAAAACATGTAATTCAAAATCGGAAAACATGGGACCACTATGACAATTGGCACAGCCCGTTTCTATAAAATTCATCATTCCTCGGATTTCAAAGGAGGAAAGGGCATTGGGTTTACCCGCTGCGTATTGATCAAACCTACTTTGATTCGTAATCAACGTTCTCTCGAAGGCAGCAATGGCTCTCCCTAGGTTTTCAACCGTAATGGCATGCTCGCCAAAAGCTTCCTCAAAAAGGGCAACGTAGACAGGTATTCTTTCAAGTCTCTGTATGACCGTGTCAAGGATAGCTTCTTTGGGAATTTGTACCCCCCTCATTTCCTCCGCTGAAAGAATGGGTTCAATGGCTTGTTTTTCTAAAGATTTACTTCTATTGTCCCAAAACATAGGGCCTACCTCTGGATTATAGTAACCATCGGAAGTAATGCCATTGAATGCGGTGTTTAGGATCGTCTGCGAATTTCGCTTCACAATGGTTCCGTTACGTCTCAATGCTGAAAGTCCTTGCCCTCCTACCCCGATACTAAACTCCAGTTGTTCAGCATATCCATGGGAGGGATGGTGACATGTCACGCAGGCTACATCTTTGTTTCCAGATAGAATCGGGTCCCAGAACAGGAGCTTGCCTAATTCCACTTTTCCCGGGGAATAGGGATTCTGTATAGGGGTTAAGGCCGTTGCGGGCAAAGCACCGAATCGATCGTCTACCCCAAGATCGATCGGTTCCGGCGTGCAAGAAATGCATGTACCTACCGCCAGTAATACCGATAGGCATTTCAAGAGGGAGTTTGTCATAATTTTGGATTTTAAAAGATATAGTTGAGGCCAAGACCTAAAGAGGTGAAACTCAAGTTGATTTGATTGACAAAAAGAGTGGAGGAAATGGATTCTGATAAACGAAGTTTTACTCCAACGGCGGCCGTCCAACCGAAGGTAGATCTTTGCCAATTCCGCTCTCCATCACTGAGCACGAAACGGTGAGATTCTTGTAAATAATTTAGGCCAGCACTGGCAAAAAAGGAAAGTTGCCGAAGCCTTGTCCAATAAACCCCAAGCCGCGCATCCATAATCAGTAAACGGGAATCTGGATTTGCGATGTCTGTAGTTAGACCTAGGCTGCTGAATAGATGGAGATCTCGCCTTTCTGCAAAAACATAGGTCCCTCTCACACCTGTCAGGAAATCAAAACTGGCATTCATTTCCCCACCAATCAAAAATGAGCTCTCGATTCCAACGGAGATTTTGTCAGGATTAAATTGTGCAAAAGTGACCCTACTACACAGCAAGATAAATGAAGCAAACAGGAGCAGTCTACATACCATAATAGGTTGTTTTATAGTATTAACCTGTCCTGGTCGGTAAAATTCTTGACCTAGATCAAGAAATGCGTTGAGCCCTAATTCTGCTCAAGGTTTCCGGTCTAATCCCTAAAAAGGAAGCTACATATTGGACCGGAATCTCATTGATAAGATTTGGATATTCTTTCAGGAAATGAAGATATCTTTCTTTGGCAGGCTGTGTGATAAAGGCGATTTCTTTCTCTTCCTTACTGCGGAATGCCTTCACGACACCCTTCAACAAAAACTTATACATCCGAGGGTGATCTTCCGTAAATTTCACCAGGTCTTCTCGATCCCATTCAATCACCTCCAAGTCCGTTAAAGATTCACAATAAATAGTTGAGGAGATTTCCAGGAAGAAACTGGTCAAGGAAGGAAGCATAAACCTCGGTCCGCGGATCAAATTTTTGGTGAATTGCACTGTTTTATTTTGGGTATAATGTCTAATGACCCCTTCCTTCAGAAAATAGGCTCTATCGGCTACTTTATTGGGGTGTATGATGAGCGTCTTCTTCGGGATAATCTTTCGATTCCCTAAAGCAATAAAATCCAGGGCATCCGCTTTGCTGAGCATGGTCGCCCGAATAATTTGATCGATTGTCTTATCTATTCCTTTCATGGTAAGTTTATGGATGATCAACAGCTATGACATTTACCCAATACGAGAATTTGGAAGAAAGCGTCGCAGCTCATCCAAAAAACTTACCATCTATATGTATCTCCACCCTCTTGCTATCCGGAAGCTTGTGGGATCATACTAAATTCCCATTATTCCCTTTGGACCTAGCCGATAAATAGCTTAGCCAATTCCTAACAAACTCGGTGGAGCAAAATCTTACTATCCTTAATAGAATTCGGATACGAAGAAGGCTATTGAGGTCAAATAGAAAGCGTACCCGTGCTTTAGCGTTGAAGCACTTTCACGCCCTTTCAGAATCTGAGTTCCTTCAATTCAACACTATGTTCTACAACTTTCTGTTCCGTAATATCAAAAATGCTCAAGCTTACCCTTTCTGCTGATGAAAGGTCTACCTCGATCAATCCCACATTATTCTGAGGGACAGGCTCACCAATACGATTAGTATTCGGTTCTATAATATCCCAAGTTTGGGTGATACCACTCGATGTTACATCATAAATGGGATAACCGCCATCTACCTCCATTTTCGAGATTTCGCCCCAATGCACATCTCCTGAAATGAAAACGACACCCCTGGCCTGGGTCTTCTTAATTAGGTCAATCATATACTGTTGCTGGTGTGGGATATTGGTCCAACTTTCCCAACCATTGTATTCATGACTAAACTGAATGCTTGAAGCGATAATTCTGATGTCGGCGGGTTGGGTAAGTTGCTCCTCGAGCCATAGCCATTGTTCTTGCCCTAGTATGGTGCTATCGGGACTTTGATTTATCGCATAATCATTTTTATGAGTCGTGTCCGCAGAATCGCGATGCACCAACTTATCTCGAAAAGTGCGCGTATCTAAGAGAATAAGTTGCACTTTCTTCCCGGCTTTCTCCAGGTATTCTACCCCATAAATGCCAGCATGCTTTCGGCGATCAGAGGTTGCGGGCACCTTCCAAAAATCCATGAAAATGGCTTTTGAAGCCTCCTTGAATGGATAGTGACGTCCGGCATCATTTTCACCAAAATCATGATCGTCCCAAATGGACAGCACTGTTGTACTATTCCACAGATTCTGAAATTCAGGTTTGGCAGCCAAGCGATCGTATTTCGCTTGTAAAGTGTCCATCGTTCTTGAATCGCCATAGATATTGTCACCTAAGAAGATAAAGGCGTCGGGATTCAAATTAGCCGCTACATTTAACAGCGGTTGCGGCTTATCTTGATTGGCACAGGAACCAAAAGCAATTCGAAATGTGATTGCTTCTTCATTGGTCTGGTCCGCTTTATCGCCGGCCTTATTGTCACAAGCAACGAGTAAAGTTGTAAGTACAAGTAAAGCGTAAAAGCAAAGTTGTCTCATATCTTATTTATAACAAGTGAATAGATTAGGACTAATAGTAAGAGGGGCACCTCCGCCCCTAAGCTACAAAGGAGCAAAACTTACATAGGAAAAGGGGATGTATCGGGATTAACTTTCTGTAAATGGAAGGTTTTTTCTTTGGTTTTAATTTCATCATCGTCGGAGAGCTAAGGCCGAAAGGATCAGTCTCGGATCTCCATTGGATAGGTTTTCACCAAGGTGTATGAGCTCCATTCACACAGATGGTTTGCCCGGAAACAAAAGAGGCCTCTTCACTAGCAAAATACAACACCGCATCTGCTACGTCCTTGGGAACGCCCCATCTCCCCGCTGGAATACCCGCCAGGTAAGCATCCTTGCTGTCTTGCGGATCGTTCTCATGACGTTCCACCGGAATCCAACCCGGAGAAATGATATTTACGGTTATGCCGAAAGGGGCCAATTCGGTAGCCATACTTCGCGTCCACCCCACTTGCCCGCCCTTCGCAGCTACGTAAGCACTAAAGTTGGGGACGGAGGTCTGATACACCTCACTACCAATATTGATAATTCGACCCCATTTTTTGTTTTTCATACCCTTGAGCACTGCCTTGGTAAGTAGAAAAGGGCTTTTGATAAAGAAATCGAGCATCGACTGATAAAACGCCCAATCGTATTCTTCGATCGGCTTCTGCGGCTGATCTGGAGTGGCGTTGAGGACAAGAACATCAATTTCTCCCAGCTTTGTTTCTACTTCATCTACTAACTTATTGATCTGCTCGGGGTCAGTGACATCCGCACGCACCAGCATCCCCTCTCCCCCAGCGGCTTGAAACTCCTGGAAGGTGGCTTCCGCCTTTTCCCTATTGTTGGCGTAATTGAAACATACTTTGGCCCCTGCTTCACCGAGTGTCATAGCAATCTGTTTCCCTAGCCCTTTGCTACTTCCGGTTACCAGGGCCACATGGCCGTTTAATGAAAAAGACATAGTATTGTTACTTTGTTCTCTGATAATTTTGTGTCTTACTTCAATACTGGTCCAGCCAGTTTCTCTCCATTGGTACTGAGAATCTGAAAATGATGAACCCGGTAGTCTCCATCATAACTCCATACCATTTCTTTTTGTGAGTTTACTTCAAAAAGCTTGATCCCTTCTTGAGCCCCATAGCTTGCAATCACGGTATTGCCGTTGGGAAGGCGTTGCGCTCCACAGGGATCCTTGAAGGGAGCCCCTTCGATATCTTCATTACTCACTTGCCAAACGACCTTACCTGCTGAATCCATCTCCACCGTCTTGTTGCCGTGGGTCAGATTGATCAGGGTATTCCCATTATTGAGTCGAATGGCGGTGAAGGGCCAGTTCTCCGCTTCTCTCCCACCAATTTCTGGCAGATCTGTGCGAAAAGTATTGACGACTTCTCCTTCCGATGTATACTCCTTCACGGCAAAGGCCAAGAGGTGAGGAACCAAGTAATTTCCGTTGGTCAATTTCCGGGCCATTCGCGTTTGCATATGGGCGTTATCGGTTTCTGGTTGTAAAGGAACATCAACCAGGATTTCTCCTTCTGAACTTACCTCAAGCAGTCGAGGCTGCTCTCCTAGTTCCGTGATCAAGGTATTGCCATTTTCTAGCCGTTGAACGGTGCCTAGTTCCTTGTTCTCAGGACTTTTCTTAAAGGTGAATACAACATTCTTGTCTTGATCATATTCTTTAACTTCATCAGACCAACAAATCAGGATATGGCCATTATCCAGCACGTAGCCATCTCGCGCGCCAGGTTTTCCAGCGTCCCATAGCACCTCCCCGGCTTCTCCAACAATACCGGTTAGTACTGGTCCTGCCACAAAGAAGGAATGTTGGACGGGGATCTGTTCTTCTTCTGTAGCATTTGATTCACTTGCTGTGCTGGAATTCGTACAGCTAAAATGAGTCAGCATTATAAAGATGGCAATTGTCGCACCGAAGCTTATACCTTGCTTAATTCTTGTTGTTGTGTTTTTCATTTTTAATAGAACTTATATCTAGTGTAAGAATTGATTTGGAAAAATGTCCGAAGGGAAGACTCGGTAAAATCAGGGAGCGAGAATTCTCATTCACCGCTATTCAAATAGTCATAAGTTTCCTCCAAGCCCAGTGCCTCTATAGCAATTTTGTTGGGGCGAGGTCGTAGATCCCTTTTCTGGTAATATTCAGCCGCATCCCAGTCGAAGGGGTTCTCGGTTTCCCTGGGGTCACCAGATTCGCGGAGGTACTTGGTCAATTGATCCGAAAGCTGCTGCTTTAGCGCGGCATATTCCGGCAAGGCTGCCACATTGGTCAATTGATAGGGATCTTTGGAGAGATCATAGAGTTCTTCGGCCGGGCGTTTAGCAAAAGCCAAATCGAACAAGGGTTTGACGTCCGCTTCATTCTTATTGGCTAACATATAGATCTTCGTCGGGGCAGGATAGTGCAGCATATGGGCATCCACGTCTCCAAACAAAGGTGGATCGCCCGCTGGCCAGCGGTCGGGTTCATAGTTTTTGATATACAAATAGCCATCGGTTCTAATGGCTCGGCCGGGGTACCCTGTCCCCCCTTGGCGCACAAAAGCATGCCGTTCACGTCCAGCTACGACAAAGTTCCTTGAGTCATCAATCCTGCCATTTTCTTCCGCGTAAAGGATATCTGCAAAACTCTTGGCGTTCATCTCCTCCGGTGCGGCAATACCTACCAGTTCCAAAAAGGTCGGCGCAAAATCATTAAGGCTTACGAAATCACTCACCTCACGACCTCCCTTGAATTGATCCGGCCACGAAATGATCAGCGGAATTTTAAGGCCAAAGTCGTAGAGGTTAGCCAGCCCACGCGGCATTTGCCAGCCGTTGTCACTACAGATGACAATAATGGTATTTTCGAGCTGCCCCATTTCTCCCACAAGAGACATGTATGACGCTACGTCCTGATCAAACAACTGTATTTCATAGAAGTAGTCCGCGATATCTTTTCTTACCTCCTCTGTATCTGGCAAATACGGTGGTACCTTTATGCTGGCCAGATCAATCCCTGATTTTTCCCATCCCCCTTCTCGGTAAGGACGATGCGGATCACGACTACTATACCAATACATCCAAGGTTTTCCCTTCTCCGCTTCATTGAAAAATGCTTCAAAGGAATCATATCTTTCCCCGCCGGGATTGTGCGCCCAGCCACCGGCTTCAGCATTTCCTGGGCCCCAGCCCTTGCCTTCAATGCCCACGTGATAGCCAATCTCTTCCATCATTTCGGTATACACTTTAACCTTCGGAAAGCTACCCCATAAGTTGGCCGCCTCTTGCAATCTCCAGGCATCTTGTCCCGCCAACATGGCTGCCCTTGCGGGTGAACAGGAAGGGACTGAACAATAGGCATTCGTGAAGCGTATGCCTTCCTTGGCTACGGCATCAATATTTGGAGTAGGCACGGACTCAGCATCATAACAGCTGAGATGATTCCAGGAGTGGTTATCGGACATCAGGATCAGGAAGTTGGGCATTTTTCTGCTGGCCGATTCCTGACTTGCTTGCTTACAGGAAGTGAAGAATACAAAAGCTACTATGAGGAACAGGAGAAAAGAGGTGAAACTTTTCATGATATCAGGTGGTTTAAAGTTGGTATATATTCTCGTTTCAGTCTTAGGCAGTCCTGTGTCTAATCCTCCATTTTCTTTTCAAAATAAGGTTTCCAGGCGGATTCTGGGGGTGCTGGTGTAAAAAGGCTGAAGGCGACATAGGCCGCGACACTAACCAGAAAGCCAGGCAGGACCGGGTAGATAAGCGGATCGCCATAGGCTTTCCAAAGGCCTGTACTGAGTACTCCTCCGATCATAGCCGCAATAGCTCCTTGTTTTGTGGCTCGTTTCCATAAGATACCTCCAACAACAGGCGTGAAAAAGCCCGCGGCCATAATAGCGGTAAAAAGGATAACAATGAATTGGATCAACTCCCCTTCTGCAAAGCCCGCCAGAATAGAAATGAGTGGTATGACGCCTACAATCAAGATGCCTATTCGAGCCACCCGCAGCTTACGCTTATTCGACACCTCCTTATGAACCATATTTTGGTAAATATCTTCGGACAAGGCCGATCCCGCCACCAGCAGTAAAGAATCCACGGTCGACATCATAGCAGAAGTAATGGCCGCTAACATGATCGTTCCGACAAAAGTGGGTAAGACAGCCTTAGCAATCATGGGCATGGCCAGGTCTCCGGTGGGAAGGTTTGGGAATAAAGCCATGGCAGCGAGGCCCAAAATAAAGACCAGTAGATTGATCCCGGTGACTAAAATAATGGCCAATAAAATGCCGCGCCGAATGGTCTTCATGTCTTTCATGGCATACAAGCGAATCACCTTTTCAGGTGTCGCTACCGATCCCAGAAAGAAAGCCATACTCATGGTAATCAACAAAACGGTGGGCAAGCCGCCCCATTGCATGGCATGCGGATGAATCAATTCCACCTTTTCTATGAGTTTGGCCAGCCCTTCGAAGTGTAGCAAAGCCAAAGGAACGGAAATTAAAGTACCGACGATCATGATGATCATCTGTAGGAAATCAGTGTATACCACGGCCAGCATTCCTCCCACCAAGGTATAGATGATCAGGATTGCCGTAAAGATGATCATGCCCGTCAAGGGAGAGATATTGAAAACGACATTAGCTACCAATCCACCAGCCACCACTTGCGCCTGAATGTACACTACCGTAGCAATCAAGATGATCCCCCCGCCGATACCTCTAGCCAAGCGGCTTTGGTACCTTCTTTCCAGATAGGCAGGGAGCGTCAATTCAGTCACACTGGTAAATCTAGGAGCTAGCACCGCAACGGTAAACCAATACGCCAAGGGGATACTGATCAACACCCAGCCAAAGGACCAGCCGACGGCATAGATCACCCCGATCGTACCAATGAAAGTACCTGCACTGGTATGCGTGGCAGCCATGGTGGCTCCCCCTATTCCCCACCCTAGCTTACCGCCAGCGATCCAGTAATCCTCTTCCGAGCGAGTCCACTTCATGCCCAGCCAGCCGATAAAGAAGACTAGCAAGAAGTACCCAATAAATATGGCGAATTGTAAGTTGATCATTTGCTTTCTATCCAATACATCCAGGCCACGTAGCCCAAAACGATCAGCGCTAGCACGGCAAATAAACCCCAAAAAATAAATCTATCCATAGCTCAGTCGTTTCCGGTTAACCCAAATCAATACTCCAATTCCCAGGAACAAGAAGACCGCCAACAAATCTACTGCCGCGTTTAAGGTGAGCCCCCTTTGCTCTCCCTCAAGGCGTTGCAAGCGCAAGAAGGCCGGTAATGCAGGCACTTCTAAATTAATCACTTTATCTGTTGCCGTCAATGACTCCTCTAGCTTTACGGTTGGAAAAAGTACCGTATAGTTTTGGGTTGCAGGCATGCGGAGCTGCATTCTAAAGAAATCATTTTCAGAAGTCGCTGCCGAAAAATTGGTAAAGAACAGAGGGAGGCAAAATTGTTGGTCAGTGACCCTAACTTCATAAGTACATACCACGGCTGACCAAGCTTTTCCCGCTGGCTTACTTACCTCCAGTCGTTCCATCCCTTCCTTAGAAATCTCCGTTAAGGCTAACTCCTCTCCAGCCAAAGTTGCCGCCAAGAAATCCAGGCTCGTTCCTTCAAATTGTAAAGCCTTAATTTCAAAACTGGATACAGAATCAGCCAGGCTCAACGAAAATGTCTGCTGAACCTGCAACACGGAATCCTCCATGGCCACCTCAACCGAAACGGCGGTCAATTCCCCCTGAGCACTCAGACTGGTCACACCCAAAAACATCAGTATGTATAGCAGACACTTCATTTATACCCAGACCTCTTCTAGTAATCGCAAAGTATTTTTCCCCATCACCTTGGCAATATCCACTTCCGAATACCCATGCTTCACCAACCAGCGGACGATATTATAAGAGCCTTCTGTTGGATTCTCCAAGCCGTCCACATACTCAACCGGATCATATTCCAAGCCTGCTTTGCCTTTCCCCTTAGACTCTTTCAAAGACAAAGCTGCGGAGTAAGCGCCATGTAAGCCGACGTGGTCGCCATACAAAGTATCTGGCCCCATCGTAACGTGGTCAATCCCTACTAAATCCTTGATGTATTCAAAATGCTCCATAACCGCATCGAGATTGTGCCTGCGGTGATTAGGCGTCAAAGTGGTGTGCGGTGCTGCCTCTATTCCAATTACACCGCCTTTCTCTGCACAGGCTATTAGGACCTCATCCGGTGCCATTCTATTGGTTCCCCAAAGGGCTTGGGCGCCGATATGACTCAGGATGATGGGTTTACTGCTGTGCTCAATGGTATCAAGAGCCGTTTGATCCCCGGTATGCGAACAGTCGATCAGTAGTCCGACCTTATTCATTCTATCCACCGCTCGCCTTCCGAACTTTGTTAGTCCACCATCCCGGTCTTCCTTTAATCCGGAGCCCAAAGCATTGGATTCGCTGTAAGTGATCCCAATAGATCGTAGACCAAATCCGTACAATAGATCGATCCGATCCAACTCATTCTCTATCATCATAGCCCCTTCCATGACTGCCACCCAAGCCACTTTACCTTCTCTATGGGCACGACGAATATCTTCGACTGTCTTACAGTGGATCACAAAGTCCTGATGGGCTATATCACACAATCGCATCCCCAAATCATGGATCACCTCACTCCACTTCCAACCGCCTTTGGAATGTATTTGACACACCCCATTCATTAGATTATCAAATACACAATCCCAATGGCTCCGGGATAGCCCTTCAAAAGCTGTTGCCATGCGGCCCTCCTTGATATACGCCGGTGTTTGATTGATATCCTTTGGGAAAGTTCCTAAATGCTCATGCACACTGATCAAG
>CAJXPD010000095.1 GCA_913057785.1 uncultured Lewinella sp.
AAATATTGACCGCATTGCCAATGAGGGAATCCGGTTTACAAACAGCTTTGTGACGAATTCTATTTGTGCGCCGAGTAGAGCCGTCTTGCTGACCGGCAAGTATAGCCACCTAAATGGTTTGCGAGATAATCGCGATCATTTTGATGGAAGCCAGATGAATTTTGCGAAGCTATTACAACAAGCGGGCTATTCCACTGCGGTAGTAGGAAAGTGGCACCTCAAAACGCAACCTACCGGCTTTGATTACTGGGATGTACTGATTGGTCAAGGTAACTATTATAATCCCAGGATGGTGCGAATGGGGGATACTATGACACACACCGGCTATACCACCGATATTATTACCGATATCGCACTAGACGTTCTAGAAAAGAGAGATACGACCAAGCCCTTCTGCATGCTCTACCATCACAAGGCTCCACATCGGAATTGGATGCCAAACCTTAAGGATCTTCCCGAGTTCTTGCAAAAAGAATATCCATTGCCTCCTACTTTATTTGATGATTATGAAGGAAGAGAAGCTGCTGCCTCACAGGATATGCGGATTGAAGATATGTATATGTCATCCGATATGAAGTTGCTGCCGGAAGACTATGGCGAAGAAACCGGGACAGGAGGTGGAGGAGCCAGCAACTTCCGGGCACCAAGGAATTGGGATAATCTACGAAAGCTACTCACTCCCGAACAAAGAAAAGTTTGGGACGAGAACTACGATCCAATCCGCAAAGCTTTCCGAGAAAATCCACCCACCGGGAAGGAACTGATTATTTGGAAATATCAACGATACATGCAGGACTATATGGGAAGCGTTGCCAGCGTAGATGAAAATATCGGTCGAGTATTGGCGTACCTAGATCAGCAAAATTTGGCAGACAATACCATCGTTGTATATACCTCTGATCAAGGGTTCTACTTAGGTGAACATGGGTGGTACGATAAACGCTTTATGTATGAAGAATCCTTTTCTATGCCATTGGTGATTCGATATCCTGCTGGTGTTGAGGCTGGACAAGTGAGGGATGAGCTGGTGATGAACCTCGATTTTGCCCCAACATTCTTGGATTATGCAGGGGTAGAGGTTCCCGAAGAAATGCAAGGTGAATCCATGCGGCCTATTTGGGAAAGTACAGCTAGCCCAGACTGGAGAAAGAGTGTATACTATCATTACTATGAATATCCACATGGCTGGCATAACGTCAAACGGCATGAGGGCGTTCGCGACGACCGCTATAAATTGATCCATTTCTATCATGACATTGACGATTGGGAACTCTTCGATCTGGCTACCGATAGTTTGGAGATTAATAATTTGTCCGAGGACCCAGCTTATCAGGAGGTGAAAGAACGCCTACAAAAGGAGTTGTTGCGCTTAAGGGAGTACTACCAGGTGCCAGAAAATAATACCGGAGATATGGCAAATTAGAAATACAGCGTAGACAAAAAATAAGCCGGAGTAGGAGCGAGGTCCTATTCCGGCTTGTTCGTTATAAAGGATATTCCCTAAAGGGCTTGAATAATATCGTACTGGGTAATGATATGCATTTGACCACTGGCAGTTTTGACTAGTACTGCATCCATGTTCTTATCAATGAATTTATTCAATTGAGAGAAGGGGAGGTCTAGGGACACGATAGGTAGGGGATCTCCCATGATATCTGCTACCTTCTTGTCGGAATGCTGCATCGGATTTTCCAATAGGAAGCTCAAAACATTGCTTTCCGTCAAGGAACCCACAATGTTCTCAGTTTCATCCATTACCGGTAGTTGCGAGATGTCCTTGGATTTCATCAGATCGAAAGCTGCGCGGACCGTATCGCTGGTTTTTACCGAAAGAAACTCATTAGTGTCCTTTCTACCTAAAATCTCTTTCACGGTCATTTCTGTCTCTAGAAACCCTCTCTCTCGCATCCAATCATCATTGTAGATCTTTCCTACATATCGACTTCCGTGATCGTGGATCACTACTACCACAACATCTTCCGGACTGAGTTTGTCTTTCAGTTGCAATAAGCCCGCCATGGCTGAGCCCGCGGAGTAACCCAGCAAAATACCTTCCTCCTTAGCCAGTCTTCTTGCCATGAGGGCTCCATCCTTATCCGTCACTTTTTCGAACAGATCGATCACTTCGAAATCCACATTCTTAGGAAGAATATCCTCTCCAATCCCCTCTGTAATGTAGGGGTAGATTTCCTTCTCATCGAATTCTCCAGTTTCGTGGTATTTCTTGAAAACAGAACCGTAGGTATCGATTCCCCATACTTTGACATCTGGATTTTGCTCTTTTAGGTATCGACCTGTACCAGAAATTGTTCCTCCGGTGCCAACACCAACAATTAGGTGAGTGACCTTACCTTCGGTTTGCTTCCAAATCTCTGGACCAGTACTTTCGTAGTGTGCCTGTCGATTAGAAAGATTATCGTATTGATTGAACCAGTATGAATTGGGAATCTCTTTGCTCAGTCTTTCGGCTACAGAATAGTAAGAGCGCTCATCTTCGGGCGTGACATTGGTTGGGCAAACGACCACCTCAGCTCCAACGGCCTTCAGGAGGTCGATTTTTTCCTTTGATTGCTTATCATTGGTGGTGAAAATGGCTCTGTAACCTTTAACAGCCCCAGCTAGGGCTAGCCCCATCCCCGTATTACCACTGGTACACTCAATGATGGTTCCACCGGGGCGTAGATCTCCTCGTGCCTCAGCATCTTCCAACATTTTCAGTGCCATTCTATCCTTGATGGAGTGACCGGGGTTAAAGGTCTCTACCTTCATCAATACCGTAGCAGGGATGTCTTTTACTACTTTGTGTAATTGCACCAAAGGTGTGTTACCGATGGTTTCTAGGATGTTGTTTTTTATATCCATTCTTTATCTGATTTGCCATTCAAAGTGCAAATGTACTAGAAAAGAAAGGAAGGGAGAAGTTGGGGACAACTTCTCAGCAAAAACCTGACTTTCTCTTAACAATAGAAGGTAAATCGCTAGCGGTAATACTTGACTTGTACGAAGAAACGAGGATCCTTAGCTCCCAAGAGTTTCGCTGCCAAGGGAGAGAGTACCACTGCCACATTGTTTTCATACGCGGTGGAAGGTATAGAACCTATTACCTTGGCGTATACTGTTCGATGGGTCATTGGATTTGTTATCTCGATGACAGAGTCCGGCCGGGCATTACGATGCAGGGCGAAGAGTTGATCATTGTTGCTCGTCTTTTGCCAGGTGGCGATGCCCTGTATAGATTTTTCCTTTCGACTAACCACTTTTTCAAGGTATCGTTTCTGCAACGCCTCATTTTGGGGGTGATACGGACCGTTTGGATTCTTTCGATAATCCTCCGGCACTCCGGCGAGACTGATCCAACCAATATGCAAGACTTGTCCTGTCTTGAGGGTGGTGCTACTTAATTGATTCCGAGCCATTATGTCTTCGATAGGCATCCGGAAGTAATGTTTTGCAATGCGGAACATCGTATCTCCTTTCTTAACCACATAGTACACTCTTGCATGTTGAGAAGGGGCGAAAGCGGGATAGGTATAGCGCAAAATAGCTTTGTTGGGAATGGGAATCCTGATCGGGTCACCTACAGATAAACGCTTTTCCTTTAAGCCTGAATTATAGTAGTAGAGTTCCTGGACCCTAAGTCCATAGAATTTAGCTAGTGAGAATAAGGTTTGCTTCTTTTCTAAGGTGTGGTAAAAGAATTTCTCTTGATAGGTTCCTATGTGCAGAAGCACGCTGTCTTGAGGGAGTAGGTAGAATAGGCTGTCTCCCGTTGCCTGTGCAGTGTTTGCTGTCATCCAAAGTACGATGACAATAGCCCAGTATCTCATAGTTTTGGTCATAATCTTAGCGAATTGGGGTATGCTACAAATATAGTAAGTAATGTACAAAAATGGGGCCGGATTTTTAAGCCTGTCTGTTTGGGCTTTAGGTACGGAGCAAGGCAAAGGTAACGGCAAAGGCATACGTTCACGGCTGATTCTAAGCACTTGATATGACTAAGGGCCCACAAGAGGGGAGTTAAAAGACATTATTTTACCATTACTTGTTATTTTGCGCTTATGAAAGTACTAGGAGTAATCCCGGCAAGGTATGAATCAACTCGATTTCCTGGTAAACCCTTAGTGAACATCCAGGGAAAAAGCATGATTGCCCGGGTCTATGAAAGATGTCGGCAAGCCAAGACTTTAAATCAGGTCATTGTTGCGACAGATGATCAGCGAATATACGATCACGTCAAGTCATTTGGAGGGGATGTCATGATGACCAGTAAGAGTCATCGTAGCGGAACGGACCGCTGTGCGGAAGTGGCTGCAGAACATAGGGAGGTAGAAATTGTTGTAAATATTCAGGGAGATGAACCATTTATTGATCCGAATCAAATTGATCAACTTGTTCACTTATTTGAAGGATCATCTACTGTAGACATTGCCACTTTAGCTAAGAAGATCGATTCAGAAAAGGCATTGATGGATCCTAACATCGTCAAGGTGGTTTTCAATAAGCAGGCCGAGGCACTGTATTTTAGTAGAAGTACAATTCCCTTTGTTCGTAATCTAGCCAGTGGGCAATGGTTAAGGCATCATGATTTCTACAAGCATATTGGGATCTACGCTTTCAGGAATGAGGTGCTACAAGCATGTGCCAAACTACCACCAGGGAAGCTGGAAATCATGGAGTCCTTAGAGCAATTGCGCTGGTTGGAGGCTGGATATAATATCAGTGTGGGGCTCACAAAGCTGGAGACGATGGGAATTGATACGCCAGAGGACCTGGAGAAATTCGAAACAGAGAATGAACTTTTGTAGTAATTGTGGATCGAACCGCTTGCAATTTACCGTTCCGTCTGGTGACAACAGGCCTAGATGGGTATGTCAAAATTGTGGTACGATTCACTACTCCAACCCGAACATTGTGGCTGGTTGCCTGCCGATCTGGGGGGATCAGGTACTGCTTTGTAAAAGGGCTATCGAACCAAGACTTGGTTATTGGAACGTACCTGGCGGCTATCTTGAAAATGGAGAGCGGGTAGAGGAAGGTGCGAGTCGAGAAGTGTGGGAGGAAGCCTTAGCGAAGGTTGTAGATTTGGAAATCCATACGATTTATAGCATTCCGCACATTAATCAGGTCTACATGCATTTCTTGGGTCGGATGGAAAAGCTCGAGTTTGGTGTAGGGGAGGAGAGTGAAGAGGTTCGCCTATTTAAAGAAGAAGAGATACCCTGGAAGGAGATCGCTTTTACCTCTTCTGTATTTACCCTCAAAAAATACTATTCAGATCTAAAGGCAGGGAAACGACAAGTACATATCGGCCATCTAGATATCGAAAAATTCAGGAAGTAGATGTCATAAAAACTTTCTACTAAAAGATAAAGGGAGGAGTGGAGCAATTTCATCAAACTTATACACGAGTCCCTCTTGCCCCTGCAAGAGTAAGCCAATCCGGGCCTTCTGCCGACCTTCATACTCACTAATTATTTGCCGGCAAGATCCACAAGGAGCTGCAGGTTCTAAAGCAGGTTTTGCCTCGTTCTTGACTCGGATCGCCATCCACAGAATCTTGGCTTCTGGAAATTGTACTTTGGCTCTGGATAGGGCGACAGGTTCTGCACAGATACACATGGGATATGCGGCATTTTCCTGGTTGGCTCCCTCAATAATTTGACCATTGTCAAGCAGAATGGCTACACCGACTTGAAATCCAGAATAGGGTGCATAGGCTTTGTCGCAGGCAGCTAGGGCTCTATCTAACAAGTTCCTTTCCTCGGAGCTTAAATCCGCTTTTTCCAGGGAGAGAAAGGACGTGTTAAGATGTATATGCTTCATAATCAGAGTGAAGTTTCAGGGAAAGATAACGCATAGCGTCCATTGATAAAGAAATTCGGCCTTGATTTCTGCCGTCCTGTCAGATACGGGGACCCACTTGGAGAAAATTTTGTAATTTGCGTCCTCGCCAACCTATGCAGGAGCTAACATCCCTTCTTACAGGGGATCAAGTGTAAAAGCTAGAGCAACAAATCAACGTTTTATTTATTAAAAAACGGCCCAATAGGTATATTGCGGCCGTCTTTACTTAGGCTGTTGGCTGCAGCTCTGTCGCTTTGGATAAAGGGCAGTGGTATTGTTTGTTCAACAGGCCTACACCCTAACACAAATTATCAGGAAGCCGCTGTAATGATTCGTATGAAATGCTTGGAGTGGCTCCTAGCCTAAAGTCAAAAGAAATGAAAAACATCCTAATCATAGGAGCTGGAAGATCCTCCACTTCCTTGATCAAGTATGTGTTGCAGTTAGCAAAAGAGAAAGGCTGCTTTGTTACCGTAGCTGATGCTGATCCCAAACGGGCGGCTGCACGAATTGGTGATCATCCCAATGGTCGCTCGGCCTGGCTCGACGTACTGAAATCAAACGATAGAAAAGATTTGATCAGCCGCGCAGATATAGTAGTTTCATTACTACCTGCCCATTTGCACTTGGAGGTCGCACATGACTGTATCAAGCTTAGAAAACATCTGATTACTGCTTCCTACGTCTCGCAAGAAATGTATCGCCTTGGAGATGAAGCCCGAGATCGTGAATTGATTTTTATGGGAGAAATGGGGCTTGATCCAGGGATTGATCATATGTCTGCTAAGCAGAAAATTGAAGAGATCAAAGAAAAAGGAGGGAAACTGACTGCTTTCCGCTCTTACACAGGGGGGCTGATTGCGCCAGAAAGCGATGATAACCCTTGGAACTACAAGTTTACTTGGAATCCCAGGAATGTAGTCTTGATGGGACAAGGTACCGCCCAATATTTAGAAGGTGGCAAACTCCGGTTTCTCCCTTATAATCGGCTGTTTGAGGAATTCAGAGTAGTCGATGTAGCAGGACTGGGAGAATATGAGATGTATGCGAATCGAGATTCCCTTCTGTATAAAGATATATATGGCCTTGAAGGAATTCCAAATATCTTAAGAGGTACCTTCAGGCCAACGGGTTTTTGCAAGGCTTGGAATGCACTAATTAAGATCGGTATTACGGACGGGTCTTACCCGATATTGAATTCAGGAGATATTACCTATCACGAATGGATGGATGGATACGTGAATAATCGTCCTGGCAGTTCGGTTAAAGAAAAAGTAGCCAATCTGATCGGAGAGAACTTGAATTCTCCGGTAATGAGAAAATTGGAGTGGCTTGGCTTATTCCGTAAGAAGAAGATTAAGTTGCCGAATGCTACACCTGCTTTAATTCTGGAGCATCTGCTTTTGGAGAAATGGCAGCTGGGTAAGGGAGATAAGGATATGGTGGTGATGCAACATGAATTCGAATATGAATTAGGAGGTAAAAAGCACTTAACTGAATCTACCCTGATTCTGAAAGGAGAGAATGAATTGGACACGGCGATGTCGAAATTGGTAGGCTTACCGATGGGGATATTCGTACGACTGGTTATGGAGGGTAAGATTACCTCGACTGGGGTAAACATTCCGGTCATGAAAGAAGTCTACGAACCGGTCCTGGAAGAATTGCAGGATTTTGGAGTAGTCTTCAAAGAGCGCGAATCGGTCATTGGTTAAGCTAAGAGATTTATACGAAGCCTTACTAAAAATCAGTCCCTTGCGGGCCTTGCAGTTTTTCAATGTGGGCCGGCAAGGGAGTCTGATCCTCATAGCCATTCTGCTCGCGCAGCTCCATTTACCCACCTCCGAGCTTGGCAATTATGAGCAACTTCTTTTCCTAGGACATGTACTAAGCTTTTTCTTGGTTTCGGGTTTGATCCAAGGAATGCTTAGCTATTACCCAGGCCTAAGCGAGGCTGAGCAAAAACGATTCCTATTTAATGCCCTATTGCTATTCCTAGCGCTAGGGCTTGTGATTGTAGCCATAGCCTGGCTAGCTAAGGGGTGCTTGTGGCAATTTGTTGTCCATAAAACGCACCTTCGATACTATTCACTTTTCCTTATTTACCTGGCTCTTAATTTCCCGTCCTTTCTGATCGAAAATCATTTGGTATTGCTGCGGAAAGGGTGGCCCGTGCTACGGTATGGTTTGTATTCTTTCGGCGCGCAGGTGATTGCCATGGTGTTGCCCATTTTTCTAGGTTTAGATTTCAGGTATAGCTTTTATAGCCTGATTGGCGTGGGGGCGGCGCGCTTGATCTACCTCCTATTTCTGGTGGGCGCGATGGGGAGTAGGAAACTTGATCTCGAATTGATCAAGAAATGGCTAAAACTGGCCTTGCCCCTGATCCTGTACGCGATTCTTGGTGGGCTATTGCCGGCTTTTGACGCTTGGTTGGTGGGATACCTCTTTAACGGTGATGAAGAAATGTTTGCCGTATTTCGATATGGAGCACAGGAACTGCCCTTGGCGCTCGCCTTGACCAATGCCTTTTCCAATGTTATGGTGGTGGAGGTGGCAACGGATGTGAAAAAGGCACTCCCATTGATTAAGGCTCGTTCGCTTCGTCTATTTCATTTACTCTTCCCGTTATCGATTGTGCTAATGCTATTGAGTCCCTTCTTATTTCCCTGGATCTTTAATTCAGATTTCGTAAAAAGTGTCCCCGTTTTTCAAGTGTATCTATTTGTAATCATTAGTCGTCTAGTCTTTTCTTCGACCATTCTGATTGGTCTAAAGGCCAATTCGGTACTGACCTGGATAGGGAGCCTGGAATTATTGCTCAATGTTGGTTTGAGTTTTTATTGGGGCTTAAAATTCGGTTTGGTTGGCATTGCGTTGGCGACTCTAGTTGCCTTCACTTTCGAAAAAATTATGCAATGTATTTATCTGTATAGAATGCACGGTATTTCACCGAAAGAATACCTGGATATTAGGTGGTTTTTTGGATATTCCGCACTACTTTTGATGGCTTTTTTATTGAGCTAAATACCCGTAATTCCAAACAGGATGATTCAATTTAGGCAAGCAGGCGTTTGCGTGTTCGAAAGTGCCCTCTATCAGACCACTGCCACGGTAATCGATACCCCAGATTTGGTGTTGGTGGTGGACCCAAACTGGTTACCTCATGAGGTGCAGGAAATCGTATCCTATGTCGACTCCATCAAGAGAGGACGACCGGTCTATTTGCTCTTCACGCATTCCGATTATGATCATATTATTGGCTGGCAAGCCTTTCCGGAGGCCATCACCATCGCTAGTGAAGCATTTGTTCAGAATCCAGCTAAGGACAAAGAAGTACAACAAATCTTGACTTTCGACGACAAATATTACATCAAGCGAAATTACCCCATCCAGTACCCTGAGATTCAGGTCGTGATTAAAAAAGATGAGGAGTTTCTCAGTTTCGGCCAAACGCGGATTCGCTTTTGGTTGGCCCCGGGGCACAATGCAGATGGGTTATTTGCACTTTTAGAGCCCCTCGGGATTTGGATCGCCGGAGATTACCTGTCTGATGTGGAGTTCCCATTTATCTACCACAGTGTGGAGGCCTATCAGTCCACTTTAGAAAAGGCAAGCAAGATTCTCAGTCAGGCACGACCAAAAGTGCTGGTACCTGGGCATGGCAGTGTCTGCCAAGAGGGACCTGAAATGGGGGAACGCATCATTTTTTCTCAACAGTATTTGGCAGCTGCGGTTCGACACGCGCAAGAGAAAGAGGTCTTTGACGAAGAAGCTTTATTAGCAGCCTATGATTTTCCCCTAGGCCTCAGAGGTATTCATCTAGACAACCTGAATTTAATTACAAAATCACTCCATAAATCTTAAGTTAATGTCAAGAATTTTGATCATTGGCGCAGGTGGGGTAGGGCGTGTAGTCACCTACAAATGTGCCCAGAACCCAGAGGTCTTCTCGCATATTATGTTGGCGAGTAGGACACTGTCAAAATGTGATGAAATTGCTGCTGATGTGAAGCGCGATACAGGGCATCAGCACATCGTAACTGCACAAGTAGATGCAGAAAATGTACCACAACTCGTACAACTGATTAAGGGCTTTCAGCCGGAACTCGTGCTCCATGTTGCCTTGCCCTACCAAGATCTAACGATCATGGATGCCTGCCTAGAGGCTGGCGTACACTATCTAGATACAGCCAATTATGAACCTAAAGACGAGGCAAAGTTTGAATACAGCTGGCAATGGGCTTATCAAGATCGATTTAAGGAGGCGGGCCTCACTGCTGTACTTGGCTGTGGATTTGATCCGGGGGTGACGAGCATCTTTACTGCTCGAGCTGCTAAGCATTATTTCGATGAGATCCATTACCTGGACATAGTGGATTGCAATGCCGGAGATCATGGAAAGGCATTTGCCACGAACTTCAATCCAGAAATTAATATTCGAGAGATAACACAGAAAGGTAGATTTTATGAAAATGGCCAATGGGTCGAAACAGAACCACATGAAATCTCTTTAGATCTTACTTATCCAAACATTGGTCCTAGACGTTCATATCTTATCTACCACGAAGAATTAGAATCTTTAGTAAAGAACTATCCAACCATTAAACGAGCCCGTTTCTGGATGACCTTTGGAGAAGAGTACTTGACGCATCTCCGGGTGATTCAAAATATCGGTATGGCCCGAATTGATACTGTTTCTTATAAAGGAGTGGATATTGTTCCCTTAGAGTTTCTGAAAGCCGTCTTACCTGATCCAGGTGAGCTGGGTGAAAACTATACTGGCGAGACCTCAATCGGTTGTCGAGTTCGTGGTATCAAGGACGGCCAGGAAAAGACCTATTACATCTGGAACAATTGCAGCCACGAGGCAGCCTATAAGGAAACCGGTGCTCAAGGGGTATCCTATACCACTGGTGTCCCGGCAATGCTGGGAGCCATGATGGTCCTGACGGGTAAGTGGTCCGGAGCAGGAGTGTACAATGTAGAAGAGTTTGACCCTGATCCTTTCTTGGAACGACTTGGACAGTACGGATTGCCTTGGCAAGAAAAAGTGGGATTGGACTTAGAGCTATAGACTATGGCAATAAAGTATGAAAAATGTCCATCCCCCTCTTATGTGTTAGATGAGGCTAAATTGGTCGAGAACCTAGTGCTACTTAAGGAGGTCCAGGAAAAAGCGGGAGTGTCCATCATACTCGCTTTGAAAGCCTTCTCCATGTGGAAGCTATTTCCGCTGGTTGGGCAATACCTCTCTGGAGCCACAGCTAGTTCCCTACATGAGGCCCGTCTAATCTTTGAAGAGATGGAGCGGAAGGCACATACCTATTCTCCCGCCTACCTACCAGCTGAGTTTGATCAAATCGTGCGATACAGCAGCCACATCACTTTTAATACCATTACAGAATACGAGCGCCACCGGGCTAAGGTCTCTCCTGGACTTTCCATGGGCCTGAGGGTCAATCCTGGCTATTCACCAGTGGAAACGGATTTATATAACCCTGCCATTGCTGGATCGCGGCTTGGAGAATGGCCAACGGCTTTGGCAGGGAGTTGGCCCGTGGGTATTGAAGGACTACACGTACACACCCTTTGTGAATCAGGAGCTGATCACTTCCAGCGGTTGGTTGAGGCAGTGGAGCAACACTTTGGGCCGTTCTTACCACAATTGAAGTGGGTAAATTTTGGAGGCGGTCATTTGATTACGCGGGAGGGGTACGACGTGGACTTACTCATTGAAACCTTAGTAGAATTCAGGTCAAAGTACGAGGTCGAGGTCATTTTGGAACCAGGAAGTGCTATTGCCTGGGAAACCGGAGACCTAGTAAGTACTGTATTGGATATCATAGATAGTGGAGGCGTTAAGACGGCCATTCTGGATGTATCCTTTACGGCTCATATGCCAGATACCCTGGAAATGCCATATCGACCAGCAATTATTGGCGCCACTGATCCGGTAGCAGGTAAACCTACTTATCGTCTAGGGGGAGTAAGTTGCCTAGCTGGTGACTATTTAAGTGAATACAGCTTTGAAAATGAACTCACGGTAGGGGATCGGGTTATATTAAAAGACATGATCCATTACACTATGGTGAAAACCAACCATTTTAATGGGGTTGTGCATCCTAGTATATGTAAGTGGACAATGGATGGCAAGTTAGAAGTGCTGAAATCCTTTACCTTTGAAGACTATAAAGGCCGCTTATCATAGGCGTTTTGTATCTAACTGAATGCTTTGTCGTTCTTAAAATAACTAGTACATACACGCTATAGCAGCATTTTGCGGTTGAATAGGGGGGACAATTGGTAAATTTGCACTTCCAACAATAGCGCTTGACTATATACAGTTCCCTCCCGCAGCCGATTAACTAACACTCATTTTTTAACTAGGCAATGGATAGACAAAATCTACTTCATTGCGTAATAAAACCAGATTGATGCGTATTAACACTCTGATTCTGGCCTTGGCAGCTATATTGCTATGCAATGTAAGCTTGCAGGGTCAAAAGAAGGCTATGCAGAAATTGCCGGAAGGTATTGAGAAAGTAGCCTCTGTAGAGGGTATTACGGAATACCTACTTACTGACAATGGTTTAAAGATCCTTCTATTCCCCGACAATTCTAAACCCACCATCACTGTAAATGTGACTTACCTGGTTGGTTCTCGACATGAAAGTTACGGGGAAACAGGAATGGCACACTTGTTAGAACACTTAGTATTTAAGGGGACACCTGACCACCCCAACATTCCTCAAGAATTAACAGAACACGGCGCACGACCCAATGGTACTACCAGCGTTGACCGTACGAACTACTTTGAAACTTTCGCAGCAACCGAGGAAAACCTTAAATGGGCCTTGGATCTTGAATCTGATCGAATGGTAAACTCTTTCATTGCCAAGAAAGACTTGGATAGTGAAATGACGGTGGTGCGAAACGAGTTTGAGCGCGGAGAAAACAATCCTGGAAGAATCCTTTCTCAGCGTATTTACTCTTCTGCTTTCCTATGGCACAACTATGGTAAGTCTACTATTGGCTCTCGTTCTGATATTGAACAAGTGCCAATCGAAAGGCTTCAAGCTTTCTACCGTAAGTATTACCAACCAGATAATGCTGTACTGACGGTTGCAGGGAAGATCGATCCCGCAGAGACACTTGCTTTGATCAAGGGGTACTTCGGGAAAATCCCAATGCCTGAACGTAAATTGTACAAAACTTATACGGTAGAGCCTACGCAAGATGGTGAAAGAACAGTGACACTGAAGCGTACCGGAGAGGTTCAAGCTGTGGCTTGTGCCTATCATACTGCTCCTGCCTCTCACCCAGACAACGCTAAGTTGGACGTCTTGATGGAGATTTTGACCGATGAACCATCTGGTCGCCTCTATAAAGCTTTGGTTGAGCCAGGTTTAGCAGCCAACCAGTTCGGCTATGTTCGCTCTATGAAGGAATCTGGCTTGGCCTACTTCTCTGCTAATGTTCTTAAGGAGAAGTCTTTGGAGGAAGCGCAAAATGCTATGGTCGCTACACTAGACGCCATTGCAGACACTGCACCTACTGAAGAAGAAGTAGAAAGAGCCAAGACAGGTTTGTTGAATGATATTGAAGAGCTCTTGAAAAACTCAGAACGCGTTGGATTGGTAATTAGCGAATTCATCGCTTTGGGAGATTGGAGATTAGGCTTCCTATATCGTGATGAATTGAAGAAAGTGACACTTGAAGACGTGGTAACTGTTTCCAAGAAATACTTCAAGCCGTCGAATAGAACGGTAGGTCGATTCATTCCTGTAGATAAGCCAGATCGTGTGGATATCCCAGCAGTACCCGATATCGCTGCCATGGTGAAGGACTACAAAGGAGGAGAAGCCATTGCTGAAGGAGAAGAATTTGATCCATCTCCTGCCAATATCAACTCGCGTACTACCATGGATGAAATTCCAAACTCTTTGGAATATGCCTTCCTACCCAAGGAAACCCGCGGTGATGTAGTGATGGGGCGTATGACCCTTCGTTTTGGTAATGCCAAAAGCCTAAGTGGTAAAGGAACGGTGGCTTCTATGACTGCCGCTATGATCGACAAGGGTATGAAACGCATGGACCGCCAAGAAATCAAGGATGAATTGGATCGCTTGAAAGCAAGAGTGAATATTTTTGGAGGGGGAGGTTCTGCCAGCGCCATGATCCAGACGGAGCGCGACAACCTGGCTGAGGTAGTTGCCTTGTTAGGCGAAATGCTGAAAACGCCAACCTTTCCCGAAGAGGAATTTGAAAAGTTGAAGCAAGCGAGAATTGCAGCCATTGAGAATCGTCGTTCCGATCCACAAGCTCTAGCCGCTCAGAAGTTGCAGCAGCTTATGAACGACTGGCCAAAAAAGGATGTACGCTACAGCATGACTTTTGATGAGCAGCTAGCTGCGATCAATGCTGTTACCATTGACGATATCAAAGCATTCCATAAAGAGTATTATGGGGCTACAGATGGTACGGTGTCAATTGTTGGAGACTTTGATGATGGAGTAGCCAAAAAGGCTATTGCGAAAAGCTTCAAGGATTGGAAGAGTCCTAAGCCATACGCTCGTTTAAAGGATCACTACTACGAGCCAAAGCCAAGTTCGGAAGTGATTAATACGCCGGATAAGGCCAATGCCTTTTTCATCGCTGCCCAGAATCTAGAAATTGGTCAAGACCATCCAGATTATGCGGCTATGATGTTAGGCAATTACATGCTTGGTGGCGGATTCTTGAACTCTCGTTTGGCTACTCGTATTCGCCAAAAAGAAGGTTTAAGTTACACGGTACGTTCTAGCTTTAATGGCGATGCGATGGATCCAGTTGGTTCATTCTATGCATTTGCTATCTACGCGCCTGAAAATGCCGCTAAGTTAGAGAAGGCCTTCCGCGAGGAAATGACTAAGGTAGCTACAGATGGATTTACGGCTGAGGAAATCGAAGCAGCTAAATCTGGCTGGTTGCAAAGCCAAGAGGTAAACCGCGCTCAAGATGGTGCTCTGGCTGGCAAACTTAATTCTTACCTTTTCTTGGATCGTGATATGAATTATGATGCGGAACTAGAAAAGAAGATTGCTGCCTTGACTCCAGCACAAATCAATAAAGCTATGAAGAAACACCTTGATTTGAACAAGATGGTTATGATCAAAGCAGGTGATTTCGAAAAGGCTGGTAAGGCGGACAAGCCTTAGTCAAATCGAACAATAACATATTGTAGATAATAGAAAGCCGGAAGGAAACTTTGTCTCCTTCCGGCTATTTTTTTTGCATATAGTGAACCTCCTAGTTTACAGGCGGTTTTTCTTTCATCATGATCGGATCGACTGCTCTCTCTCGAATCATGCGATTCAATTCCGGTACTTCCTCATTAACCACTTTTCTGAATTTCTTCAAGGCTTTGTCAATCTGCTGCGTGAGTTCCTCTTTGACTGCATAGGACTGTGCGGTAGGACGGAAATCGCCGCTGCCATTGAGACTATTCAAGTGCGCTAACTTATTGGTAAGTTTAATCGGGAAGTTCAACGGATCCTGTCGGCTCCTGTTTTTGGTTTGATAAAGCGTTTCCTCTACCTCCGTCATGGATTTGGTAATGGATTTAGCTTTTTTCAACACATCTTCCATCTTGTCATCATCCTTCAATTTGTCCGTATAGGTTTTGATCTGAGTGCGGATGTCTCTGATATCGATAATGGCTTGATGCGCCTCAGAAGCCTTGTCAACTACTTCCTTCAAGAAAGTAAATTGGGCTTGCATATCCTCAAGACTAGATTCAGATCTAGGATCCTTCAAGATTTCAAAGTTTTGCTCCTGTACCTGATCACCAACCGTCAATTGTACCTTGTAATTACCTGGTACAACCGGTGGTCCGGTCAAACGACCAGCCCACATGATCATGCCTTTGAAAGATTTACCAGCGGGGTATCGCATGTTCCAAATAAAACGATTGCCATTCTCCTTTACTTCTAGCTTGTCGGCTCTTTCTTTGGCCTTGGTGGAGAAGGCACGGATCAACTCACCGTCTTGGGTATGGAAACTCAATTTCACTTCCACTGAATCTGCAGGTTTTTCGCTTAGATAGTAGTGTACCATCACGCCTCCAGGGTGATTCTGTCCTGTGGTTTTTGAAGCACGACCAAAGCGTCCACCACCTCCCATTCTATAACTTGGCATCGGCTGATACAAATTGAAATTGCTCTGAGCGACCTTGTTATCTAGTTGATGCAATACCGTTAGGTCATCAATCATCCAGAAACTTCTTCCTTGCGTAGCTGCAATCAAGTTATCATTCTTGATGGCCAGATCGGTGATCGGTACAATTGGCAGATTCAACTGCATAGATTGCCAGTTCTCACCATCGTCAAAAGACATGTACATGCCCGTTTCCGTTCCAGCGTAAAGTAAGCCAGGCCGTTTGGGATCTGCCCGTACGACGCGGGTAAAATGTTCCCCATCAATGCCTTTAGTGATCAGCTTCCAGGTCTTACCATAATCTTTGGTACGATATAGGTAGGGCGTGTAATCCCCTAGTTTGTAACGCGTACCTGCGATGTAAGCTCCACCTTTGGTAAAGGGATCTGGATCAACACTATTGATCATCATATATTCTGGCATCCCTTTAGGCGTCACATTGTTCCAATTTTCTCCACCGTCTCTTGATACGTGTACCAGTCCATCGTCAGAACCTACCCACAACAAGTCCTTCTCATAGGGAGATTCGCAAGCGGCAAAAATGGTACAATAGTATTCTACGCCAGTATTATCCTTAGTAATGGGACCTCCAGATGATTGCATTAAACTGGTATCATTTAGCGTCAAGTCTGGACTAATCAGTTCCCAGGATTGGCCGCCATTTTTACTCATATGCAATTGATTGGAAGCGGTATAGAGTTTCTGAGGATCGTGTGGAGAGAAGAAGATTGGGAAATTCCATTGGAATCGATATCTCATCCCTACTGCCCCGTATCCCATTGGGTTATCTGGCCAAACATTAATGGCCTGACGTTGCTTAGTTGCATGATTTACGCGAGTCAAGAAACCGCCATAACTTCCTCCAAATACAATGTCATTGTTGGTTGGGTCAATGGCCAGGTGGGCTGATTCACCGCCCGCGGTTGGTTCCCAGTCACGCTCACCAATCGAACCTCCATCTGTACGGTGGGCAATTCTGACCGTTGAGTTATCTTGCTGAGCTCCGTATATACGATAGGGGAAATGATTATCTGTTACTACCCGATAAAACTGGGCGGTAGGTTGGTTGTAATAAGTTGACCAGTTTTCACCGCCATCAAAACTTACCTGCGCGCCACCATCATCAGCAATGACCATGCGCTGGTTATCCTCTGGGGCAATCCAAAGGTCGTGATGATCACCATGCGGTGCATTCGAAGCTTTGAATGTACGTCCTCCATCAGTAGACTTGTGGTAGGATACATTCATTACATACACGATATCTTCATCCTGAGTGTCTGCATGTATCTTACTGTAGTACCAGGCTCTCTGGCGTAATGACCTACTTTCATTCACCTTAGCCCAAGTATCTCCACCATCGTCAGAACGGAAAACGCCACCCTTTTGATTTTCGATAATGGCAAACACTCGGTCGGAATTAACAGGAGAAACTGTTACACCGATGATACCCAAAGCTCCTTTAGGCATACCTTTGTTATTGGAAATATTAGTCCAAGTGTCACCACCATCGGTACTCTTCCATAGGGCCGAACCTTCTCCGCCACTTTCTAGACTGTAAGGAGTACGTCGAACTCTCCAAGTCGCCGCGAAAATGATTCGCGGATTGTTGGGATCAAGCACCAATTCAACCGCGCCAGCGTCGGCATTGGCGAAAAGGATCTTTTCCCAAGTATCACCTCCATCTTTACTGCGGTATACCCCTCTTTCTTCACTAGATTTGAATAAATCACCTAGAACCGCTGCATACACTAGGTCCGGGTTCTTTGGATGGATTCTAACGCGCGGGATATGTTTGGAGTTGGGCAAACCGATATGTTTCCAGGTTTTACCGGCATCCACGGTTTTATACATGCCATATCCATGGGAGACATTACCTCGGACCGTTACCTCACCTCCCCCAACGTAGATTACGTTTGGATCGTATTCACTAACGGCAACAGCACCAATGGAGCCACCGAAGTATCCATCCGAGATGTTTTCCCAGGTCTGTCCACCATCTTTCGTTCTCCAGACACCACCACCTGTAGCGCCCATATAATACAGATTCGGTTTGCCTGGTACGCCAGTAGCTGTAGAAGCTCGCCCGCCTCGGAAAGGACCGATACTGCGCCATTCTGTCGAGTTGTAGAGCGCTTCGGCAAAACCACCAGTAGGTGCTTTTTTGATATCTTTTTCTTGCTGTGCCTGAGTAGGACTAAGGCTAAATGTGGTAAGAGCTAGAAGGATGAGACCTAAATATCTCAAGTAAACTTGTTTTTTCATACATGAGTGTTTAATGTAAAACGGCTGTAAGAGGTAGCCAGATAATGCAAAACGTCATTTGACTACAACAATAAATATAGCACTTTGTGGAGGAAATCATAGTGCTTAGGCAAGGGCAAGGTGGAAATGCAGGAACGGGATGAAAACTTAGCAGCTTTTTATCTTTTTTTCATGGCATTTAGGGGGAGAAGACGCTACAAAAGAAAAATGGCCGCCTCCCACTGGAGGCTAGCCATCAAAAGGTGATTTCTAAACTCTTTTATATCTTATGGATTAACTTTTTCGCAATACGATCTTCTTCGCCATGACGCGATTATTCTGAGAAACAGTAATGAAATAATCAGCATTACCATTTTGAGAAATATCCACTTCATCTTCAAACGATCCACTATAATTCCCTAGATCGTAGTCATAGATATTGCGCCCTGTGTCATTAAATATCTGTACTCTAGTAGAGCCACTACTTGGGAGATTGAACCGCAAGCGGAATAGTCCTTTCTGCGGATTTGGGGCCAATTCTAGGTTGTTTACTTGCAAAGTATTATTGCCTAGGCGAACGCCACCGATACTCCGCAATTTGCTTGATTCTTCCTGACTGATCTCCTGAACGTTCACGACTACATTGGTAAAATCCACGGCTTTAAACGATCTGTCACTATTCCTTCGCTCAACACCGCTCACTACGATTTCTCGATCTCCAAAATTAAATTGATCGATACCGCTCAGGCCTTTGGTCTCGCAATAGGACTTAATGGCTTGTATCCCAGTAATCTCTCGATTATCCCGCATGTAAGTGACTTTGATATTCTCACCAACAGACATGTTGTCGATAGCTGTGCTGATATCGTCCCAATCAATAATTGTATAGTCATTGATGGTTAGTATCACATCGCGATCTTCCATTCCGAGAGATTCAGCCGTTGATTTTGAAATGACTTGGACAGGTACCCCCTTGTTCCAACTTCGAGAGTGATCACCAGAAACTCCGAAGAAAGGCTCGTCACATTTGTCAACTTCCTTGTAAACTGCTTCAGAACGACTGCCGAAGGTGACGTTGGTCGACCGATCTGATCCCTTTCTGATGTAGTAGACTCGAGCTCGGTCCCCTGGTTCATACTTCGAAAGGATAGTGCCCAAGTTCTGTCGGGCCCCAGTTCGGTATTCATCGATACCGTATATATAGTCGAATGGCTCAATGCTGGCACGTTCGGCTGCCGTATTCCCAATTACACCTGTAACATAGGATCCGTAATAGTTATCTAAGCCTAGCTTCTTAGCCTTTTCTCTGGAAAGAGTATTGGAGTAAATGCCGAGGAAGGCTCCACTATTACGCTCCCTCTTTACTCGCTCTTTGTACTGTTGCTGGGAAGTAGCTCGGGATTGGATTGGGGCGGATGCTGTTCGCATATCTCCATCTCGTTCAAATTCAACTTCAATGGTTTGCCCGATGGACATGGCATCAATAGCTGTGGAAATATCTTCCCAATCTACTATGCTATGGCCATTGATCGCTGTTATCACATCCCCATCCTCTAAGCCCATTTCTTCAGCAGTCGAGCTTCTCGAAACATCCACTTTTACCCCTAGTTGTCTAGGATTGATTTGCATGTCAGAGATCCCTAAATGTGGGTCTTCATCGCTGTTTCTATTGGTGTAATTTGCATCGGTTCGACTTCCGAGGGTGATCAATTGCGATTTTTCTTGTCCTCCTCTATAGAAGTGAACCACTACCTCATCACCTGCTTGGTAAGCACTTAACATATCGGAAAGATCTTCGTACCGACTGGCTCTAAGATCATCGATACCATAGATAAAATCAAAGGGTTCCAAGCCTCCAGTCTCGGCGGCCGTATTACCAATGACTTTTGTGATATAGCTTCCATAAGGATTTTCAAATCCTAAAATTTCAGCTTTGTCGGAGGAAATCTCGTTACTATGGACTCCCAGGAATGCTCTGGTATCCATACAGCTCGATTCTTGTGCAATTATCTGTGTGGGCAATATGAGTGTAATCAGAACCAAAAATTTACTAAGGCGTTTCATCGTTTATATTTTAGCATTTTATGGTAAGGACAAGGTAAAGCCAGAAGGGTTGCTTATTCTTTTCGGAACGTTGGTAGCCATTAAAATAGTATGGCGGCTTTACATCAATGTTGAGATGTTATATCTTGCGTGCGAAACTAATCTAATATGATACAAAACTTGGCTTTACGTACTGTATTACTAGCCCTGATCGTGCTGGCGCTCGGTACTTCCTGTAAAACGACGAAACCTACTCGGCCTATGGAGCAATATGAGGAGAACCCCTTTGAAGAAAAGATTTCCTTACTGAACATTCCGATTAGGGTGGGTTTAGAGGAGCTGGAGAAAATGCTGAACAGGCAGTTTGATGGTATGGTATACGAAGATGATGATATGAACGATGGGGATGATATGATGGTAAAGGCGGAGAAGCAGGGGGATATAAGCCTTTCTATCGATAGCAATTTCGTTCAATATAAAGTTCCTTTGAAGATATGGGTGAAGTATGACGCTGGTTTTACCACCTTGCAGGGAGAAGGATCTATCGCGGTTGAAATGAAAACCATATTTGATATTGCACAGGATTGGAACCTAAGTACTGCCACAGAAATTATAGGCCATGAATGGTTGGAACAGCCCAAGCTCAAGATGGGAGTGGTCAGCTTACCTGTAGGCACAGTAGCCAATATGTTACTTCGAAATTTTAAATCGACCATTACCGAAGCTATCGACGAGCAGATCAAAGAGAATTTCCAGATGAGCAAGCTCATTGCGGACGCCTGGGAGAATGCTTTTCAACCTGTGTTGGTCGCGCCAGATTATAATACCTGGTTGATGATTAATCCTGAAGCCATTGGAATGACTCCCATTAAGGCGCAAGATGGAACTATTTCCACTACTATTTCTATCCAGTCAAGACCGAGGCTCAAAATTGGTGAAAAGCCAAGTGTAGATAAAGCATCAACACTCCTGCCCGCTTTCCAGTACGTTCGGGAAACCAAGGAAGACTTTGAGATTCAAATTGGTGCAGAGATCAGCTATAAGGAGGCAGAAAGATTAGTTAAAGAAAACATGGTCGGAGAACGTTTTGACTATGGGAAGCGTCATATAATAGTAGAAGATATCGAATTGTATGGTCAAGGTAATAAGTTAGTAGTGAATACTAAGCTTTCAGGAACCTATGAGGGAAGCATCTATATGACGGGCAAACCGGAATACAATCCTCGCCACAATGCGATCGATATAAAAAGTTTGAAGTACACAGTAGATTCACGTAATTTTTTGCTGCGTTCGGCTGCCTGGTTGCTGAAAGGGAAGTTCAAAAACAGCCTGGAGGAGAACTTGAATTTCTATCTCGATTATAATTTGACAGAAATTAAAGAACAGATTCGAGAACAGTTGAAAGGATACTCGGTGGCAGATAATGTATTGCTAAAGGGTAACCTCAAGGAGCTGAATCTGTCGAATGCCTACCTCTCTCCTGATGCTATTCAAGTATCCTTGCAGTTGGATGGACAAGTGGAGATTGAAATGAGTGAATTATCGGAGATACAGAAATAAATCTGAATATAGCAGCATTGCCTAATCAATAGGCAGTGCTACCAGAATTCTAATCTAATAAAGTATGAAACCTTTTACCTCTAGCATAGCACTACTATGCCTTTCCTTACTATTTGCTATTCCCATATTTGGACAAGAAAAGATAAATCGTGTAGAACCTCCATTTTGGTGGGCCGGGATGAAAAATTCCAAACTTCAGCTTTTGATTCATGGGGACAATATCGCTCAATTAACACCAAAGATTCAATACAAGGGTTTATCTTTGGAAAGGGTGATTAAAGTAAAAAGTCCGAATTACCTGTTTTTGGATTTGAAGATGGAAGCTGGGATGTCTCCAGGTACGTGCAATATTGTATTCCTAAATGCAAGTCAGGAGGTGGCAGCCTCCTACAATTACGACTTCAAGGCCCGAGAAAAAGGTTCAGCAGAACGCGAGGGATTCAATAATTCTGATGTATTGTACCTGATTACCCCGGATCGATTTGTCAATGCCGATCCAGCCAATGATTCGATGGAGGGGTTGAAAGAGCAAAGTAATAGAGCTTTCAAAGGAGGGCGTCATGGCGGAGATATTAAGGGAATCGAGCAGAGTCTAGATTATATTGCCGACCTCGGTTTCACCGCTATCTGGGTCAATCCAGTATTGGAAAATGATCAAGAAGAATATTCCTATCATGGATATTCTACGACCGACTTTTATAAAGTAGATCCGCGCTTTGGTTCAAACGAAGAATATCGAGCCTTGAGTAAGAAGGCCAAAGAAAAAGGCGTCAAATTCATCATGGATATGATTGTAAACCATTGTGGATCTGGGCATTGGTGGATGGAGGATTTACCGACCGACGATTGGCTCAACTCCACCGGCGAATACGTACAGACGAATCATAAAAAGTCGGTGATCCAAGATCCACATGGGGCGGAAATCGACCGAAAAATCTTTGTAGATGGCTGGTTTGTTTCTACTATGCCTGATTTAAATCAGCGCAATGACCTCATGGCTACCTATCTGACCCAGAATAGTATCTGGTGGATTGAATACGCAGATCTTGCCGGAATTCGTATGGATACTTATCCCTATCCGGATATGAATTATATGACAGAATGGACCAAGGCCGTGATGCATGAATACCCTGATTTCAATGTAGTAGGAGAGGAGTGGAATGGAAATCCCGCCATTGTATCTTATTGGCAAAGAGGGAAGCAGAACTCAAATGGCTATACGTCAGAACTTAAGAGTTTGATGGATTTTCCAGTGCAGGAGAATCTGGTAAAAGCCCTCAATGTGGGTAGTTGGAATCCGGTATATGAAATGTTGGCCAATGACTTCCTATATCCAGACCCGGACAATCTGGTAGTCTTTCCTGATAATCATGACATGAATCGTTTTTACGCCGCTGTTGGGGAAGATTATGCCAAATTCAAATTGGGGCTAGCCATGATATTAACTACTCGAGGGATTCCACAGATCTATTACGGAACTGAAATTTTGATGAGTAACCCTGGAAAGGGAGATCATGGTATCATCCGAAGTGATTTCCCAGGAGGATGGGCCGGCGATGCGGTTAATGCTTTTACCGGAGCAGGTTTGTCGACTCAGCAAAAGGAGGCAAAGGAATTTCTAAGAAAGATTTTGCTGTGGAGGAAGGATGCCAAAGCCCTGCACGACGGGAAACTACTACATTATGTGCCGGAGCATAATACTTACGTTTACTTCCGCTATAATGATACCGATAAAGTAATGGTGGTTTTGAATATGGGAAATGAGGCAGCTACCTTGAACTTAGATCGGTTCTCTGAGGCGCTACCTGCTCAGGCTACAGGTAAGGATATAATTAGTGGAACCGCCTATAAATTAGCTGGTACGATGATGGTCCCAGCGATGACGCCAATGGTTATAGATTTGGATTAGAGGTCAGAAAACCAATGCTTTAGGGCATAGTTTTTATTAGGTTTGTGAAAGCGTATCTAAAGCATTGGTTACTTTTCCTCGTCCCGGTGTGCTCCTACTTCTTTTCTTGGCTGTCTTTAAGGCGCTCCATTTCTTGCATTACTTCTTCTGCCTCTGCTACCTTGGCGGAGTAGGCTTTAATATCTCCTCCGCGTTGAATCATCATGGCTTCTTCCATTAGCGCCAAATATTTCTTTTCCAACTTCTTCGCTGGATCTTTCTTTAACCATCCAAACATGACTATCCTTTTTGTAGTCGAACAGGAGGAACAGTGAATGGTTCATGGATAGAATAAGTTTGGTCTGTTATTTGATGATAATTGACAAAACAGGAGACTATGAGAAAACATTTGCTCACCTTGTTGTGCTGGGCAGGACTGATTTGTGCGGGGAATGCCCAAATTGTCAACATAGAGGATAAGCGATTTAGGCGGGACACCAGTGGCGTTTTTGGACAGTTAGACCTGGGATTAAATTGGGTTCGAAATACAAGTTCTGTGCTGAGTTTCAATACTGGTTTAAGAGTGGATTTTATACATGGTAGAGATACGTGGCTACTGCTGGGCAATTATAACTTAATCAAGACCGGCCCTAGTCGACAAGTAAATGCAGGCTTTGGTCATTTGCGCTGGAGTCGAAAATTAACAGAGCATATAAGTTGGGAGGCCTTCGGGCAGAGTCAATTTGATGAAAGAATCAAATTGCGTTATCGGGGTTTGCTGGGAACTGGTCCAAGATTTAACCTGTTCGGCCGCGGAAAGCAGAAGCTGTTTTGGGGAGTGCTATATATGTTTGAATACAATGAAATCAAAGGGGGGGAGGCCTATTTTCGCGACGACCGACTGAGTATTTCGTTATCTGCTCAACTACAATTAAGTCCTAACCTTAGGATTGCAAACACTTCCTATTACCAACCTGTGCTGAGGACCTTTGGAGAAGCAAGGCTATCCTCTGGTACTTCCGCTAATTTGAAGATTAATAGCCATTTGTCATTTCTTACTGCCTTCAATGTAACGTATGATGCACGGTTAGCCGGAAAGGTGGAAGGGGTCCCAAAAACTATTCATCGTCTCATCAACAGGATTAGATGGGTGTTCTAGGAGATAAGTCTAAATGATAGACTCAAACTCATCCTCTTCTTCATCCGGTAGTAGCCTTTCAAAAGCTTCATAACTCTGCTTTTGCATTTGCGTGAAAAGGGCCTCAACTTTCTCCGTGAAGTCGGCATCAACTAACTTCTCGATATCTGCTATTCCTTCCAATCCTTGCTGCGTTCGATATTTATAGGTTTGCTCCAGCATACCAGTTTCAAACTTTACCGATAACTTATTATCCATTTTGAACACGGTAATCTTTAGGCGAGGGTGCTCTACATAGCCAATAATGCGCATGTTTAGGTAGTTTTATGCTGTTGTAAGTCAGGATTAATACTTTCTGTTAAGGTCTTGTATAATTCGACGAGTTCGGGGCGTTTTTCCTGTAAGATATCCAAGTGTCGTCGGATTGTATTCAAATCAGCGCGAACGGCAGGGCCAGTTTGAGCTTCTCGCGGACTTAAGCCTTGAACCTTTTGCGCCCCACCCAAGATCAACGGTCGCAGTAGATCAAAAGGAATCTCCTCTTCCCCCAGCCACTGGTCCATCAGATCATAAAGGTGATTACTGAAGTTGTTGACAAAAACTGCTGCGACGTGCAGCAAACTTCGCTGGTGATCATCTACCCGATAAACATGTTGGCTAAACTCCTGTGCCAACTGTTCAAGTTTTACCAAGTCCGTTTCCTCATTTGCATCTACACAAATGGGGACTTCTGACAATTTGATGGGTTGGGATTTTGATAAGCTTTGCAAGGGGTAAAAGACTCCATATCGACTAAAATGCCCCTGGAATACACTTCCGGGCGTTGCTCCTGAGGTATGGGCGATCAATTTACCATCTAAAAAGTGTAGTTGAGGTAGCAAAGCTTCAATAGCATGATCGCTAACACAAAGCAAATAAAGATCAGCATCTTGATCTAGTTGATCCAACTGATCTGTGAAAGGACTAGCCAAATCTTTTGCTAGTATTTCAGCACTAGATAAGGTCCGATTGAATACTTGTGATATCTGCAGGCCAGCTTGCCGGAGCACCTTTCCCAAGACCGTTGCCATATTGCCAGCACCGATCAATACGATATGCCGAATGGGACCATTCATGTCTATCAGTGCTTGAAAAATGGCATTAATCAGTGGCTTTCATCGTCTTGATGCGATACCACATGCTCAGTCCCAGGCCAATCATCATAAGCAGCGATCCCAACCAAAAGAGATTGATCCCGGGAAACTCAATGGCTTCCAAAACCAGAAAATCATACCGGAAGGAATCTGTAGCCATTTCTAAGGGTACATTTTGAACGGGCGGTTCTTTGTATGCTACCATTAGGCTAACTTTCTCTTCCTTCGGATCTATGTTGGTCAGGCGGAAATGCAGTCCGTAAGCATTTAATTCATCTTTGATATTGAATGGTCGATTCTCCCGGATCAAATAAATAGGCTGAGCCTGAGCCACCTCACCACTTGGTAGCTGGATGTTAATCATTGCTCCAACCGCCAAATCTCCTTCTTCGGATGTATAGCTTGGGTGAGTTGGTTTGGTATTAAATCCACCAAACTGGAAATTGATGTCTCCCAGACTGAAGCGTTCCCCTTGGCTCAACTTGAATTCTGTATATTCGAGTTCCTCCTCTGGAGTCATGACCAAATTCAAGACATCCTGATGCAACCGAACTTTAGAACTCAATTCATGAACTTGTACCGGATAGTTATAGAGTAGTTGCCCTCGAAGAACCATTACCGGCATAACCGTGTATATGCTATCATCTCCGCTCATCCGAATACGCATTCTCGCCCCTAGTGAAACGTCTCCCTCCTCTGGTGTGTAGTCAGGGTGACTGGCTCCTCTGACTAACTCATCCACTTGCAGGCTGAAGGTTCGCAGCGAAAAGGTATCTCTATCTCTGATGGGAATGGTGTCAGTAAAAGTATAAGTTTCTTTCAAAGGGAGTTCATAGCGCTTGAAGTTGAGGCTATCTTCTCGATTTTTTCGGAATTCCGCATCTATTTCTATCTGCGGTAATGCGCGAATACTAGTGAAGATATCTCTTCCAAAGTAGTGCTTGGTGGATGGGTTGTAAACTTCGACTTTAGTGAAATTCTTATCATATAGAATATCAGGCGTTAGGTCGAATTCTTCTCTGACTTTTCCATCCGCCCCTCGTCGCTTATAATTTACTGTGTAAGTCCTGGTGCGATTTTCCACTGTATCTTTCACATAGGTCACTTCATAGCCGCTCATTACCATCGTGTTGCCTTTGAAGAGCATAATGTTCTTCTGTGCAATGTCATCTTCGGCACCCTCTATCATACCTTCCATCGCGAAGGGGTTTGAGGATATATGGCGCTTATTCAAGCCAGAAGCAATGATCCCGACTATCATCAGACCAAAACCGATATGCGAAAGGGTGGAACCTCCCAGCTTTAAATTCCCTTTCAAGAAACTTACTAGATAGTCGAGGTTGGCCACTACAGTAAATATTCCAGAAAACAAAAGTACTAGGTAAGGAACGGTTCTGGCTGAAACCCAAAGAGTAGTCAAGAAGGTCAACAAAGCTGCTCCCAGTAAACTAATTCCAATATGTGTTAAAAACTTTCGCTTATGGCTAGCCCAATTCACACCTTTGTATCGCAGGAATTGAGAGGCTCCAGACAAGAGGCCGATAAACACGGCAATCCAAAGCTGATATTTGTTAAAGTGCTCAACCGGATCTGTAATAACACGCCCTTCATAAATGGGGTCGAAGTATTGTACAATCTTGTTGAAAACCGGCAAGGAAGTAGAGCCAGTAATTAATAAGCCCGAGAACAACAACACTAAGCTACCGATGAACATCCAAAACTCTCTTGAGGGAGTTGGTTCTTCCTTTTCAGGACCAGGGATGCTCTTGTATCTTCGGATCATCAGAACTAAAGGAATCAATACAAAGGTAGCCTGGAATAGTACTAACTGCCACTCTAGGCCCATCTCCGTAAAGGCGTGAACCGAAGTTTCTCCCAAAATTCCACTTCGAGTTAGGAAAGTGGAGTATAACACAAGGAGGAAACTTAGTAAGTAGAAGATGTAAGTGGTGCGAATAGAATGATTGGTATTCTTAGCTACTAGATTTGTGTGAATACCGGCCACGAGAATCAACCATGGTACCAAGGAGGTGTTTTCCACTGGATCCCAAGCCCAATAGCCGCCAAAGGTTAAGGCTTCGTAGGCCCAAGCAGATCCCATCAAGATACCCGTTCCAAGAATTGCTCCAGAGAAAAGCGCCCAGGGAAGGGCTGGCTTTAACCAGGCGGTATGTTCACCCTTCCAGAGTCCAGCTACGGCATAACAGAAAGGTATGGCCGTGGAGGCAAAACCCAGGAATAGGGTAGGAGGGTGGATTGTCATCCAATAATTTTGCAGTGAAGCATTCAAACCGGTTCCTCCAATCAAACTCAGATAGTCAGCATTGGAAAAGATGGGCGCATCCATTACCTCTCGTAAAAGGAGCGTAGGATTACTTCCAATCTTCAGTGGATCATCCCCAAATCCTACATAAATTCCCAGCAGCATGGAGCTGAGAAGTACCTGGATCAGCGAAAGCACAGACATAGTAGGAGCTTCCCATTTCTTACCCACTCGCATCAACACAAAGCCCAGCACTACATGCCAAAACATCCAGAGCAAGAAGCTACCTTCCTGCCCCTCCCAAAACGCCGCAAAAACATACCGGAAAGGTAAGTCATCAGATACGTGGCCTTGCACATACTGGTACTCATAATACTTATTGATCATCACATAAAAGATGATCCCGATCACTGTGAATACACTGATTCCGTGAAGGCTGAAAGCTGCCTTACCCAGTTTCTTCCAGCTACCCTCATCGGCGGTATCGGCCTTCTGTGTGCCGAAGTAATACGCCACTGAAGCTAGCATTGCACTCACAAATCCCAGTAATATGGCTACGTGGCCGATCCGGCCTGGCCATAAATGCTCCCCTATATATTGTATACTCTCCATGAATTAGCTTTCCTTTTCAGAACGAATATAAATCTCTTCGTCTTTGTATTTAGATGGGCACTTCAGCAACATGTCCGAGGCCCAAAACTCGTCTCCTTTCATCTCGCCGGTAACGACGATCTGTTCTGAAAGTTCAAAGTCTTGAGGTCTTGCCGCTTGTAGCACCACCTTACGCTCCTCTCCATTTCTATCTTTGATGAAGAAAGTAAAAAGATCAGGATTGATCTCTGGTTGGTAAACCATTTCCTTATCCACAGACAATTGTCCAGCGATTTTTACACGACTACCTGATTCAATAGCATCCTGGAAAGTTGCGTAGGTAGTGGTGTCTTTGATAGCAGTGGTCAGGAGAAAAATCGCTGTTGCTATCATGACGATACCGACAATATGTATCTTTTTCATGGAGTTAGATTTTTTGCAAAGTTAAAAGCTTAGACACTTTATACAGTCAAAATGTTGTCATAAGTAAAGCACAAATTATTGTTTTATCTTAAGTAAAGCCTTAAGTTTGCTCACTATTATGAGTAACCTCATTGTACACCTCAAGAACGTCAAGATTTTCCAGGCTAAGAATCTAATTCTGGAAAAGGTCAACCTGAAGATTTCAAAAGGGGAATTTACCTATTTGATTGGCAAAACAGGGAGTGGTAAATCCAGTCTTTTGAAGACTCTTTATGCTGCCCTTCCACTGACCGAAGGAGAGGGAAAAGTTGGAGCGTTTGACCTAAAAACGCTCAACCGAAAAACAATTCCGCTATTGCGTAGACAATTAGGAATCGTATTTCAGGACTTTAACTTATTGAGTGATCGCAATGTTGAAGAGAACCTGAGGTTTGTCTTGAAAGCCACCGGTTGGGAAGACGCCGCTGACATTCAAAAGAGAATCACAGAAGTATTAGGGCAAGTCGATCTTCGCACCAAAGCAAGCAAGTTTCCGCACGAGCTATCAGGTGGGGAACAACAGCGCGTCGTCATAGCCCGCGCCCTCCTCAATCGCCCCGATATCATTCTCGCCGATGAACCCACCGGTAACCTGGATCCGGAGACCGCTGATGATATTCTCTTATTGCTACGCAAATTGGCTGAGCAAAATGATACGGCTGTCCTTTTTGCGACCCACGACTATCGCATCCTGGAGAATTTCCCGGCCAGGATTATCCGTTGCCTAAATGGGAAAGTAGTCAGTGAGGAAGAGCTGGAACTCTAATATCAGGCAGCCAAACTACGTCTACGAATAAAATAACCTCCGATCAAGGTTAAAGCCGAGATTACCAATATCATCTTCCATGGCATTCTGGCTTGACCCAGGTCTAAAGCTACCGGATCTCCCATTTGTACAAATGCAGCCCAAAAGAACGGGTGCTTCTTCACCTTGTCTGCAGAGGTAATGAAGTCCAACTTTGCTTTGCGAAGTGCCTTATCCTTAGTATATCCCTTCTTCAGATAATCGTAGAAATCAATCATTATCTCTGAAGTCGAGAAATCATCAACTGACCACAAGCTCATCACGGCGCTTGGACAACCCGCGTGCACAAAACCTTTGGAAAGGCTAAGCACGCCATCCCCCTTGACCAATTGACCACTGCCTGTATTACACGCACTTAAGACAGCGAGATCCGCCGACAGATTGAGGTTAAAAAGATCCTGATTCACAATTGGATCATCCGCAAAGAAGACCTTGCTTTGCATTGGATTTGCCTCATCCATGCAAGCATGTGTGGCGAGGTGGATGATGCGATAGTGTCCCGCCTGCGCCAGGAAGGAATCCCGATTGGCATCCGATCCGAGCATTACATTACCACCGAGTAGGGCTTGGATCCCTAGCACTTCCCGATCACTATTCTCTAAGTTGGCCAATTGATCTCCAGCGCAGCTCCTATTATCGGCAATCGGAGCCGAGAAAGCTGGCGCATACCCGAGGAACAGCTGATCCGCTACAGATGTGCCCGGCCGCTGCCCCGCCTTAAATAGACTGGCAGAATAGGTATAACCGATCGTATAGTCCTGGATCAGAAAATCTGGCTGCTCCGCGCTCCTTGACAGGAGTTCAAAAGGAATGAGATTTAAAAGGTCATCCGGTACTATTAGCAGTCGGTTGATCTTAGAAGGTAAATGCTCAACCGCTTCAGCAAGATATTCGCGATAAATCGAGTGGATTTTCTCTTGGAATTCCGGGACCTCCTCGGTGTACAATTGCGGTTTTCTCGCCATCCGCTGAATTTCGCGGATATTCTCCTCGAAATCTCCCCCTTTCTCCATCTGATGCACCTTGACCCCGCCCTTGGTGATGGCAAAGAGGTACACCTTCTGCGTACCGACAAAATACTCCAAAAATGCAGTCCTGCGATCGATCATTTCCTCTCTGATGTCCTGAACGGTCGCCAGCCTAGTGTCATACTTCAGGCGATAGTACTTAGGATACTTTTCTTCAAATTGAGCGATCAATTGCTGATATTCTCGATTTAGTGTGTATAACTTGTCATCCCATTCTTTAAGCTTTTCCTTATTGGGTTCTCTCTTCTTCTGATTGTTCTCCTCATTGATCTCTCTTTCGTAGTAGGCGATGTCCACCCTAAATTGCTTTTCCTTCTCAAGTAAAGAATCCGGAATTCCACTGACGGATTGTGCCATGCGCTCGTTCATCGATTCCAGAAGCAAGATTGCTTTATTGGATTCGGCGAAAAAGAAGGCCTTTTCCAGATACTGTTCATCCGCTGTAGCTGCATGTAGCGTCAAGGCAGCCTCAATGGCTTCCTCGTATATTTCCAAGGCATCCCCCGCCAGTCGCTGCTTGGAGCCCATGGTAGTGATATCCTCCTTGAGTTTTTTGATAAAGTTGTGTGTGAGCTGGTAAGTCTCCAGGCTTGCTTGAAGGTCTCTGATATCCTTGGATTCTTGATATCTGAGATACAAAGCTCTGGCTTTTCCGCGGAGGGAGCGGATGATGTCGTATTCAAGGAAGCATTGTTCAACTTCGGGATTGTAATGGACGTTCTTATCTTCAAAGCCTTGAGCAAGGTATGTGACTCCTTGATGAAAATAGTACACCGCTGAGTCCAGTTGTTTGTTGATTTGGTAGATTTCACCCAGATGTGTACATTGCCGAGCAATGACCGGGTGGTTTTGAAAATTAGCATGAGTGATTTTTGATAGTCTAATGGCTTCCTTTGCAAATAGTTTAGCCTCTTCCAACTTTTTCGACTTACTCAGAATGTCTGCTTTAATTTCCATTGAAAGATACTTCCTGTAACTAGAATCGCCATGTTGAATATCCAGTGCTTGCGAAAGTAGCGCATGTGCCTGCGCTGAATTATTTAGCTGGAGGTAACAATCAGCTAATCTTTGTAATAACTGGATATGGAGTCTCTCTACATCCGTAGCTCTAGGTAACTCAATAACTAGTTTCTTGCTCCGATGGAACTGTTTTATTGCTTTATCATAGGCCTTCAAGTTTTTGTACATTAGGCCTAGGTAATAGATCACCTCGCAGTTTAACAATAGACTTCCTGGATTAGGATCTTGCAGGTATGATAAGGCCCTTTCTAAATGATCTATTGCTCCACCGTAATCTCCTAATACATCTTTGGTAAGAGCAATATTAGTTAGTAGTTGCGCCACAAATGTTCGATCATAATTTACATTTTCCAATATACTTAGTGCTTTTTGTTCAAATTGTAGACCTTCGGTTACTTGCCTTTTTGAATAGTAGAATGCACTTAGGTTTGTCAAACAAGTTCCGTAAAGCTCTGAATCGGTTCCAAGTTCTTTCTCGATTATGTTCTTTGCTTTGAAAAGACACTGGAACCCTAAACCAATACTGTCCTTCCAATGATACATTACTGCAAGATCAATAAGAGCGTCAGCACGTTCGGCATGTCTTTGGTCTGCGAGTAGCATTGGGAGAGCTTTCAGGTATAGAATTTGACCTTCATCGAACGCCCCATTAGAAACTTTGTCTTTTGCTAAACTAAATATTTCCAAACTTGATAAAGTGGAGGGAACTTGTTCATCTGTAAATGAAATACAGTACAAAGCACCCGGAAGGATAGATGCTATGAATACTATCAAGAAAATTGCCTTGTTGCCCATTATGTTTAATTCTTAAGCAAACCTGTAATGTAGTTGATGTAATTTCAGTCTTGATAAACTCTAAGTCTCAAGGTTATGGTTTTGCGTTGTGTTTTCAGTTGTTTTGTCCGAAACAACGACTTGCTACTTTCCTATCTGAAACTTGAGGGTTTTGGGCGCAATTCTGACTAGAAATGAATTTGAAGTCTTTATCGATCTTTGCTTCACTATAATTACTATTTCTTGAAGCAAAGGTTCAAGAAGCTTACACTTTTCATTGGAATTGAAAGAATTCGCGTCTTTGTGTTGCCTTACTCTAGAATAACCAAGGGTACAAGTTCATTGATAGCATGAGACCTTAGGGCTACATAATAGGTGCCTTTGGTCCACCCTATTGTGCTAATAGAAGTTTCTTCTGAATGTGAATCAACATACTTCATAAATACTCTTTGCCCCAAGCTTGTAAAAACCATTATTTCCAAATTACCTCTTAACGGATTTGTGATGTTAAAATTTAATTGATGCCTTACTGGGTTAGGATAGATCCTGTTGTAGGAAGTTGATTCTGGAAAACGTTCAGTAATTGACTGTTGTGGTAAATCTTTGACCATGTAACCTGCATCCTCCTCATCCAAAGATTCAATAATATTACTGTAACTTTGATTGAAAGATACTTTTTCGCCTTCAACGTCTTCTTTATTTTGATGATAAATATCGTTTAGTTGAAAGCAGCATATTTCTATAAAACTTGATAACACATTACTTCCGTTTTGTAGGTCAGCGTGTTGGAAAATATCTGCATCTGATGTTAACTCTGAATCGTTATGGAAGACTTTATAGGTAATTGGTAAGTCACTTGCTAAGTCTTGGCCATTTAAACGGAAGCAATTTATCTTTAGGGATTGGGTAGATACCAGATTTAGGTTTATTTGAACCTGGATTTTCCCAAAGAGGAGATGTGGCTGGTTAGGTATCGGAGCTAAAAGGCTTTCATCAATTGCTTCAGATTCACCTAGTTCATTATCAAATTCATCAAAGGCTTTAATCTTTAGGGGGAATAACTGTTCACTTACTTTTAATTGTAAGATTGTAAACTCTAATTCTCGACCCACGACATTGCTGGAGTTTGATGAATTTGAGCCGACTTCTTCACAAGGATCATAGCCTTTTTCAGAGGTTTTTAAAACTAGGTTCGTACTTAATCCAGTTGAATAAACTGTCAAATTCAAAATTAGAATCTGGAATGCTGTTTTGAGTTTTGCGAACTTCATGATATGTATATTATCAAATCTTCTTAATATTTTCCCCTTAATCGTCCCAACCCACCAAAAGGTAACCGCCAAACCCTGAAAAAATTAAAAAAAAGTGGAAATTGATTTTTAGATTACTGATAATCAGTGGTTTATTGACTGGGTAATGTTGTGAGTTAGATAGCCATTGCTTGCTAGAGGGGGTTAAAAAGACTGTCAGCGCGTAAAAATGTGCCCAAGGAGAATGATCTGGAGGAGTCTCCTTAAAGGATAAAGATAGAATTATATGTGAAAAAGTAAAATTTAACTTAGTGAGTAAAATAAGGTAGATCTTCCAAGAAGTTAAGAATAGTCGTTTCTCTAGATCAGCTAAAGGCTGTATTTTGCGGCCTTGAATCATTAAGCTTTTGCATGGATTTCGAAAGAATGGTTTTGTTTTTCTTTAGTGCCTTGGGGGCGTTTAATGGACTGTTCTTGAGTGCCTACTTCGCTTTCTTTGTAAAGAAACGAGATCGTAGTACTTACTTTTTGGCGGCCCTGTTATTTGTGCTGAGCGTACGGGTGGGCAAATCTG
>CAJXPD010000096.1 GCA_913057785.1 uncultured Lewinella sp.
GAGTTAGGCAATATGATAGTTGAATTAAGCTTCAGGAAGGCCTCGGTTAACATCCGGGGCTTTCTTTTTTTGCAACCTCCAGCCGGTTATACAGTCCTTATTATAAAAAGACTTATTTTGGCTTAAACAATGACCCCATTAGTCATTCTGCTGGGACATGAATTTGAGAAACTTTGACGCTCCATGACGAACACTTTTGAGACCATCAAGCCTCTGGATCAGCGGATAGCGCAGTGTGTTGACTACTACTACTTAGATGTAAAACCAAACAATAGCTTGACGGAATTTGAGTGCTTCCCTCATCATAATAACACGATATCAATATATCGATCTCATGTCCGTGCGAGCAATCGGGATATGATCTACGATGCTAGCGCTCCGCCCTTCCAAATATTCACTCCAGTAAGGGAAGAGGTTTTGACTGTGAGGCAGGTAGGAAAAGTGCATCGCATAGTTATTGTTTTTCATGTTCTTGGCATTCAACAATTTTTCCGGAAATTGAATTTCGCTGACTACATCGTCGACTACCCCTTCTTTCGTCCGCTGGAACTCAACCAATTGTTCGAGACCCAAGATTCACGTACGATTGGGCTGCTCCTTGATGAATTTTTGGCTAAGCGCTTCCAAGCCTTTGAGCACGCCACTTTAGAAAAAGCTGTCCAACATGTTTTCTCAAATTTTGAGGAGTTTTCAGTGGAGCATTTGGCGGCGGAATTGAGTATTAGCCGAAGGCATTTGAATCGCCTATTTAAAGGCCATTTCGGCGTTTCCATTAAGAAGTTTCATCGAATCATTTTACTTCGGAAGTTATTGGAAATGAAGCTTTTTGATAACCCCACGGAGAGTTTTACCCGGCTGGCCTACGAACTTAATTATGCGGATCAAGCTCATCTCAATAAGGCCTTCAAGGACCTGACCCATAATTCTCCAAACCAGTTTTTGAGGAAAGGTACGCTTCTAGGAAATGAAGATACCTTCTGGCATATTGTGAAGTAAGGCATGTCCCATTTTTACAAGGATTTGCCTTTTAGGACCCCTAGTTTTGTCCTAAAAAGGAGAAAATGAAAAACGTCTACTGCCTATTACTTCTACAATTTTACTCTTGCTTACTTTTTACACAGGAATCTTATTCTAGCCTCACCGAGCGGGCTTTGTCCTTGATGTGGGAAGCCAAAGATACGGCTGGTTATCGTGCCTCCTTGTCTCTCTACGAAACTGCTTTTGAGCGTTTCCCTGATAGTATCGATCATCTTGGACTTTACAAAGCTTCTGTTCTCGCCGGGGAACTCCAAGAACTAGATAAGGCCTTCACGTATTTGCAGCCCGTATACGAAATTGAAGAAGATGAGTATGGGACGCCAGGCTGGGCTTATGTAGTGGGCGAGTACGCCAATTCAGAATACAAGAATCTTTTAGAAGATCCCCGCTGGGAAAAATTGACCCTTAAGGCATTAGGACGAAAAAAGAAATTTTATCAGGACCTGAAAAGTAAGAGAGAGGAGTTCCTCCGGGTAAAAGATCGATATGGAATCAACGGAAACCTAGATGGAAAGGAGCTATACCAACAATTACAGAAATGGAACCCCTATCTTACTAAATCTCAAAGTGATTACTCGATTTCATTTCCCGTAAAAGATACCTTACTGACTTCCTATTTTGTTCATTTACCCGACAACTATAACCCTGCCAAATCTTATCCCATGCTAATCTTCTTGCATGGGGCAGTTAGGTACAATGAATTTGCGGATTATCAGACCAAAAGTATCCTAGGTGGTTGGAATCGATTCTACACTGAATTTGCAGATAAGCATGAGGTTGTTCTGGTATTTCCAAGCGGGAGTAAGCAATTCAACTGGATGATTCCAGACGATGGATTTTTCCTCATCCCAACGATTGTCAAGCAGATTAAGCAGAGTATACATATAGATGATAATAAGATCTTTATTAGTGGTCACTCGAATGGGGCTACGGGTTCTTTCTCCTATCTAGTAAAACAACCTACCTTATTTGCAGGCTTCTACGGCTTTAATACCTATCCGAAGGTCTTCACAGGCGGCACTTTCGTTGAAAATACCCGCAATCGTTCCTTTATCAATTTTTCAACGGATCAGGACTACTATTATCCAACTGCCGCCAATGATACCTTGACGGCATTGATGAAGGCCTTGTCGATTGATTATGAAGACCATCGATATAATGGCTTCCCGCACTGGTTCCCTGCCTTCGATGAATCAAAGCCTGCTCATCAAGTGTTATTTTCAGATTTGTTAAAGAGAACAAGAGACCCCTTTCCTAAAGAAATTAACTGGGAATTCGACGATGACCAATATGGAGCAATAGACTGGTTGGATAATATAAAGCTCGACACCTCACAGACCATGGCAGCGTGGCACGCCCCGGTGAATTTCAGGATCAGAGAATGGCTAGATTATGACGATAGAGACAGCTTGATCGTACTAGAAGTGAACAAAAAGGCCTTTAATTTCCCTAGAAAATCTGGTAAGGTCGAAGCAAGATATAAGAACAATACTTTTGAATTAAAAACCTCCCGAATCAAATCTTTGTCAATCAATATTTCTCCCGAGATGGTGAATCTGGATCGTAAGGTGAAGGTATTCGTGAATGGGAAATTATACTTTAATCGAAAAGTTGGGTATGATAAAGATTTCCTGTTGCAGTCCTTTGCGGAGAACCAGGATCGTAAGCAATTGTGGGTCGATGTGATCGAACTACAGTTATAATGATCCGCCAATCTACTGTCGGCTAGTCCGTTTGCTGCTGGATCAACTTCTTAAATACGGACTTTGTGAATCGAACGTAAGTTTGCAATTCTTTATCAAAACCGATCCATTGGTATTTATTTCCATAGGGACAGGAAGGTGCAGCCTCTTCCTGTCCTGATCGAAGCTCATAGCGATCAGGAGTACGGAGGTAGGTTTCCATATTTACCTTAGGAAGCGGTGTTCCCTCCATTTTTTTTGTATTAGTACTTGTTTTTTTTGTTTCCATGCTTGCTGGGATGAGTAGTTTAGTTCCAGTCTAATGCTTTTCTTTCTTCCCAATAAAACGCTGCAGAAACAGCTTGGTCTTTCAGTAATCGAATTTCTTCATCGGATAGTTTTATCTCTTCCATCTGTAAATTACTCAATAAATGGGTTGCATTCGATGCTCCACTCAATACGGTAAAAGGTCGGACTGTCTGACGGCAAAATTGGAGGGCAATGGCATCGATCCCAACACTATGATGAGTTGCTATTTCATTGAGTATCCGGTATAGCTCAGCATAATGTGGGTAGTCTGGATTAGGGAAAACTCTACCGTTGGCTAGCGCTTCCTTTATAATGATTCTTTTGTGCTGTCTACCCATTTCTTCCAAAATGGCTGCTAAACTTTGATCCAAGACATTATAAGTGACCTGAAAAGCATCAAACAGAGGTACGCCTTCTATTTGAATGCTTAAGGCCTGCTGAAGAACTTGCAATTGATTACTTCCGGTGCTGGTCAAACCAATGACCAAGCCTTGATTTTTTTTGAGTTGTGCCAATCTACGTAGCACTCCCTCGTTTTCTAAAACGCCGGTTTCGAAGGTAGCGGAGTGAATCTGGTAGGTCGTCAAATAGGGGAGGAGCTGAACGGATGTTGCCCATTGTTCGTTCAGCTTAGCGAGAGAATGTTCTTTGACCTCATGTTGGGTAGCATTTGGATCAAAATTAGCCGTGTAGGTGTATCCCCATTTGGTGGCTACCTCTACCTGCGGATCTTCGATGGTCTTCAGCCATTCAATCAAGAGGTTTTCTGCCATTCCGTAACCAGGCGCCGTATCAAAATATCGAATTCCCATTTCATAGGCTTGTTGGAGAAGGGAGAAGCCTTGATTCCTAAATTCTTCCAGGGAAAAATCGGTTTTAGTTGTTTTTTCACGGATATTTATATACTGCGGCCGGCCAATTGCGGCTGTTCCCAAACCTAGATACACCTTGTTATTCTTCATCTTGAGTCAAGATAACAAGTATCTCAAAAATCCTACCTTATGATGAAAGGAATTGCCCCACAATGGATTGTTGAAGACATGGAGAAGACCATTGAATTCTATCAAGAGAAACTAGATTTCACGTTAGATTGGGTGGGCGACCCACCACATTTTGCCATGCTAAGTAGAGCTGGTGTCACCTTAATGTTTAGAGCTTTATCTCAACCTCAGCTGATGCGTCCCAATCGTCAACCTTTTGTTCAGGCGGGCTGGGAGCCTTCTGGGAAGCAGGCTTGGGATGCTTATGTATGGGTGGAGGATGTAGAGCACTTATATCAAAAATGTGTGGAGCGGGAGCTTAGCATTATTCGGGAACTGGAAACTACAGATTATGGAAATCGAGATTTTGATCTAGAAGATATTAATGGATACATTCTCTGCTTCGGGCAGACCATAGCCGACTAGGTATGGTCTGCCCAGCGAAAATTTAGTTCTTTTTCTTTTTCTTCTTTCGTTTAAAAGGATTGAACTTATTGAGATGGTTCTTGATGCTGTCCACTGCGTTTTGGGTTCCAGTATTCTTTAGCAAATCATTAGCCGTAGAGTCAATCAAGTTGCCGGGGGCAGACCCGAGTTTTTCTTTGAGCAACTCATCTGCTTTCTCCTTAGCATCCTCCTTTAGTTGATCTACTTTCTCGTTGATGACCGTATTGGCGGAATCTACTACCTCATCCACTTTTTCCTGTGCGATGTCTTTCCCCTCTTGCAATTTCTCCTCTGCTTGCTCCTGTAGTGCCTCTTTCTGCTCATTGATCTCCTCTTGTAGTGCTTCTTTTCCTGCCTCCGCCAAGCTGGTTTCACCGTCTCCGCCCAATAGATTCAGCTTTACCTTCGGATCCGTCAAGGAGCCGGTTAGATTGATCATAGCATTGACAAACTCGCTCTTCTTTATGTTGAATCCGAGTTTTGAAGCTTGTGACTGCAATAGGCCGTATCCTTGATCAACGGCTTGACCAACCGCCCCTTGTTCAAGCAGTGTCCTAGGAATCTTAGCTTTGATGTTGTAATTCATACTTTGATCGAGCCCATGAGATCCGCTGATTTTCATCGCAATATCGTCCATATCTACATCAAATTCCTTCAGCTCCAAAGTTCCGTCTTTCAACTCAAACCAGTTTTTGGTTCCACCCAGATCTATCTCCTTGGTCAAGGCCTTTAAATTCAACGCATTGCCAACCGCCTCTAAAGGTTTGAATCCGGAGATAACCCCATGGACCGTCTGCAAAAATCCTTCGATGTTCAGCGATTGAAGATTAGGCATCAGATCCTGCCCAAGCACTCCATCCATAATCATGGTAGAGTTGAAGTTACCTTTAATAAATTGTCCAATAGGGGCTAATGCCTTAAAGGTATTCAAGGTGTTGAACGCCTCTGCGAATTCCAGCTGCTCCAAGTCATATTTAAAAGAGAAGGTAGGAGCTTCTACATCCTTGGTATCATAACTGCCACTGATGTTCATACGTCCCCCAAGCGTTTCGCTGGTAGCATTTTCCAAGACTACAGCCTGCTGATCTACTACTAAATGCCCCTTCACATCCTTCAACACCATATTGGTGTATTTGACGCGATCCACATTTGCATTTACATCAATTGTCATACGTTCTGGAACAGGAACAACTTCCAGGGGTTCCTCTTCTGCTGCCGTTGCCTTAGCCGTTGGCTCTGTATCGAGCATCTCCATGAACTCATTGAGATCCACTAGGCCGGAATTGACGACGATATTTCCCTTCAGTGTACCATTGTCAAACAGGTAGTCAAAAACGTGAAGAATGGTTCCGGTGGCCGAAAAATCACTAGATCCAATTTTGGTTCTCAATTCATCTGCCTTCAATACTTGCGGTCCGACCTCTCCCAAAACGTAGGTATCAGTTAGGGTATATACGTCGTATGCTATCTCTCTAAATGCTCCTTCAATTTGAAAATCGAAGCGATCGAAAACTTCCAGCGCCACTTCCTCAACATCCTCTTCACCAGATGGAGTCTCTACCTCTTCTTCAGCAGGAATCCATTCATTGGTGTCAAAGAAATCCGATTGAACGCGAAGCTTCCCAGTCATTGCTTTCTTAGGAGAAAAATAGGCTAGAATATTGTCTATATACCCTTGGGCCTTGAGATCACTTTGACCCAAGCGACTTTGAAAATCTTTGATCTGTACATTTTGGGGTGTAAAGTTGACATCCAAGGTTTTGATCATCACCAACGGAAGGTCAGCAGATTTGTAGTTCATCTGATCAATCTGCATGGTTCCACTCATGTCTACTTGATCATAGGCTCCAGCATCTATGGCTGACATTCGGGTGTTCACTGTCGCATCCGCGGTAATCAGTCCGTTGAGGGTTTCTATACCTTCAATTGGAAATGCTGCGCCCAACTCCTCCAAATCCAAACGCCCCTTTACCGCTGCGTTCACCGCAGGATCGCTGATTGGTGTTCGCAAACTAAATCGCCCCGAGATCGGATTGGTCCCGATCTGCATTTTGAAGGTATTGGCGTCCACCTGTAGTTGATCTAAATCGCTACTTGGACTATTGATCTTGACGGCTGTATTAATCCCGTTAATGCCTAGTGGAAGGTCAGGATATTTTACGTCTGCATCTGCGACTTCAAAGTTGACCTTGAAGGCTGGGAGTAATTCCTTTTCCGCATTAAAAGTTCCCTTGACATTGCCATCGAAGGCAAAGCGGCCATCTGCTTTTACGTCCTCATAGCCTTCAATGTAAGCGTTAGGGATCATGGAGAGCAACTGCTTAAACTCATTCTGGGGAGAGCTAAAGGAGAGATCCATTTTGATATCATCCGCTTCGGCTAACTGAACAAAACCAGTAGCTTGTAATATTAACTCATTCAAACGCAGCTTATTCTCTTTTAAGGTATAGGTGCTGGTCTTCTGGTCAATATTAACAACTGCATCCAAGGCGGTAGAGGCCTTCTTTAAGTACCCGATATCTCCATATTGGATACTTAGCTCGTCAACCGTCGTTTTGGTATCCAGGTCATAATTATCTATTGTGAATTGACCAGACCCATTATGGTTGATCTTATTCGCTGCTACATATACACCCATACTACGATCATCAAAGACAAAATCTCCATCGGCCACCAGGTACTTTTCCAATTGGATCAGTACACCACTATAATCGGTTTCATTAGCTGTTTCCGTAATTCTTTCATCCGTAGGGTAGGTTATGTCGTAATTGGCTTGCCCGTCTTCTAGAACCAGGATATTGATCGCTGGCTCGATAAGATTGACTGACTTGATTTTGATCGGACTACTACTCTTGATCACGGACATGATGTCTAACTTGAAATCAATAGACTTTCCTTCCAGGAGTTTAATCCCCTCAAAGGTTTCGATACCTGTAACAGAAAGATCCTTCAGACTGAAGACCAAGTGTGGAAAACCTTTGAACAGGGATAGATCAACATCTGAGAAATCAACTTCTGCTTTAACACTCTTGTTGATCTCCTCTTTGGCCGTAGCTACAATCTTGTCCTTAAAGAGAATAGGAACCGCAATTGCAGTGCCGACGAGTAATATGATGAGCACAAGAAGGGCAATTAATATGCGCTTTACAATTTTCATCGTACCTAAAGTTTTATCGAAGATTATTCTTCTTTTCTAATTTGTAATGTGGGTAAAGATGTTTGACATACTCTTAAGACTCCAAAACGTTGCAATAGACACGGGCATTATCATATAAATAGAAAAATTAACATTTTTCTCTACATTTTTATGTCCGGGAAGGATAATTTGGGGCCAAATTATTGAGTCCCAAATTATTTTCGGACTTTCGCATTTTCCCTTTGGTCTCATCCAGACAAAATAGAGCTGAATCTGCGGATTTTGAGTACGCTTGCGCCTGCAAAACATCCGCTGCGAGAAAACTTGAATCGGTTCCAGCTGGATTAAGATCAAGGTTGAAAAAAGTCCTACCGCCTCATTCAAAGCCAAGAGCATTCGTTCATGCTTTGGAAGCCTCTTTCGGCTTCTTTGATGCACGGATACGATTCCGTGCTAGGGTTGGGACCTATGGTTGCAGATATCGCCTCTTGAAACTGATGTCAACTGTGCTGCACCCCTGCGGAAATTTTTGTCGAATTTAAAAGTGTTCATGTCAAATTCAAACAACAGAAGCTACCAATTTATAGATTCCTCCGTACAACTTGATCAGTTTTATCAAGATAACAAGACGGTACCGTGGCTATGCTTTGACACCGAATTTGTTGGTGAAAAAAGATACTGGCCAAGGCTCTGTCTAATTCAGGTAGCCACCGAAAACGGTAACTATCTTATCGATCCCTTCGAATGTGGAAAGCTTGATCCTTTCCTCTCTTTAATGGAAGATGCGAAAATCTGTAAGATTACACACGCCGGAGATAATGATTACAGATTATTGAACAATCTTTTTGGTACGGTACCCAAGAATGTATTCGATACACAAATCGCAGCGGGCTTCTTAGGTTATCGATATCCCATCTCTTTTCGTAAGTTAGTGGAGACCGAGCTTGGATGGCACTTAAAGAAGGGTTATGCAGTGGCGGATTGGGAGGCTCGACCCTTTCAACAAAGACAGCTGAACTACGCTTTAGAGGATGTTCTACCCTTGTACAGGTTGTGGAGAAAAGCTAGTGATAAGTTGGAAAAGCTTAACCGGACAGCATGGGCTAAAGAAGAATTTGGTAAACTGGAAACCGCTTCATATTACGAAAAGTCACCTTACTATGAGGCGATTAATAGCAATATGATCAAATCTTTAGCGAAGAAGGAGAAGTTGTTCTTTCTTCGTTTGACGAAGTGGAGGGTCCAAACCGCTGAACGCCGAAACCATAGTAAGGAAATGGTCTTGCCCAGCAAGATGATCAACCACATCGTGCGGAATGTTGGGGCTGGTAAAGATGCATTGAAGAAAAACCGCAGAATACCTGATAAAATTACGGATCAATTAGGTGATATTTTCGTCGATTTGTATCAATTGAAAGAGACGACGGAGGAGCGTAGCATGTTGGATAAAATCCCAGATTTCGATAAGGGGGACGACCAAAATGAAGACATCATTATTGATTTGCTCTACCTGCTGATTAAATATAAATGTATTGAGGAGAAGGTGGCCACCAGCCTGGTTTGCTCCAAGAATCAACTACTCCGCTTCAAGCTGGACAAAGAGTATCAGAATGAAACCTTGGGTAATGGTTGGAGGAGAATTTTCCTTGGCACAGATATGGTAGAATGGCTGGATAATTTGGAAGACCTCAAGCTGGAGATCAATGGAGGTAAAATTGAGATACGGGTAGGACATGAATAACCAACGCAAATTATTGAGCGTTTCGAAGCTTGCCATCAGTTTTCCTACAGCAGATGGTGAGTTGGAGGCATTGAAGGGCAGTTCTTTCGACCTGTATCGAGGGGAAGCATTAGGAATTGTTGGAGAATCAGGCTCTGGCAAATCCATGACAGCACTATCTATTTTACAGTTGTTGCCATCATCTGCCGTCTGGAAGTCTGGAAGTATCGATCTCTTCCTGGAGGAAGATAAACCTCTACGTATCAATGAACTATCACCGCTAGAGTTGCAAGGAATCCGAGGGAATAGAATCAGCATGATTTTTCAGGATCCCATGAGCTCCTTAAATCCGGTACATACCTGTGGCCAACAAGTAGCGGAAGTCTTAATGTTGCATGAGGGTATGTCCAAGAAGGCTGCGCAGTTGAAAGTTTATGAATTATTCGAACAGGTAAAGTTACCAGATGTAGAACGCATTTACAGCGCATATCCACATCAGTTATCTGGAGGACAGAAGCAACGGATTATGATTGCCATGGCCATCGCTACCACTCCGGACCTAATTATAGCTGATGAGCCAACCACCTCATTGGATGTTACGGTGCAGCAGGAAATCTTGAGGTTATTGATTGAATTCAAGAAGGAACTTGGCATTGGTATTCTCTTCATATCTCATGATTTAGGCGTGATTTCGGAAATCGCGGATCGAGTATTGGTGATGCGGAAGGGAGAAATAGTTGAACGAGGCCCTAAAGAGAATATCCTTAAACAGCCGAAGCACCCCTACACCCAAGGATTGCTTGCCTGCAGACCGCCCTTGGATCGAAGACTAAAGCGACTGCCAACCATAGCTGACTTTCAGGCTAATGATGGTGAACCCCCAGCTCCTCAGGTTTATGAGAAGGCAGACTACCAATCCCATCTAGCAAAATTGGAGGACAATCCGGTCATTCTATCTGTCAAAGCATTACAAACCTGGTATCCTAGTAAAAAGAATTTCTGGGGGAAGCCGGTAGATTTTGTAAAGGCAGTTGATAATGTAAGTTTTCAGATGAAGAAAGGAGAATCCATAGGATTGGTGGGCGAATCTGGTTGTGGCAAAACTACCCTAGGAAAGACTTTGATCAAGCTTATCCCAGCTCGGAGTGGCCAAATCATCTTCGATAATGCTGACCTCAGCGCTCTTGATGAACGAGAAATGCGGCCCTTCCGGAAGAAAATGCAGATTGTATTCCAAGACCCTTTTGCTTCCCTTAATCCGCGGAAGATGATTGGTCATGCTATTGCTGAGCCGATGGAGCAGTATTTTTCAAACCTGACGTCCGCTCAAAGAAAGGAAAAAACAATACACTTACTGGAGAAAGTGGGGCTAGAGCCAGATCATTTCTTTCGCTACCCTCATGAGTTCTCTGGAGGACAGCGGCAGCGGGTAGCGATTGCTAGAGCCCTGGCCGTGGAACCAGATTTTCTGATTTGTGATGAATCGGTTTCTTCCTTGGATGTGAGCGTACAAGCGCAGATTTTGAACTTATTGACCGAACTTAGAGAAGAGCGAGGTTTGTCCTATATCTTTATTTCGCATGATCTATCGGTTGTGAAGTTCATGGCCGATCGCATGTTGGTAATGAAAGAGGGTAGGGTAGTGGAGGAAGGCTTGGCAGATGAGGTATACCAGCAGCCAAAAACATCTTATACTCAAAAACTCATCGAAGCCATTCCTGATTCCTCATTAATCTCCTAGCCAATAAATAATTTTTCAAAAAAGGAACCCGTTCTGCAACCTTTTTTGGAACTCAATCGTCTTTATTTTGCTAGCGTTAATAGAAGAATGCTTCCTTTTGTCGATTTTTTCGGAAGAAATGTCGAAAATCAGAGCAAATGCAGACATTCATTCTTAATTTCGCTACACGGTTAGATAATTATTGGGATTACATCTAAAGGAACACATGAAAGCGATAAATACTCGACTATTAGGATTGTTTGTGATTGTATTGATGAGCGTTGGTTCATACATTTTTCTACAATCTGTTGCTGCCTCGGAGCAAGGCGTAGGAGAAGGGAATGCAATCGAATTGAAATTGCAACCAACTCTACAGGAAGAGGTCGAAGCTGAAGAATCAACTCAGACTGCTCTTCCTGAAGTAGAATTGTTGAAATTTGTAATTGAAACAGGAAAGCGTTTTTTACCTGCCTCCTAATTCTCTTTGCTGTTTTTTAACCCAATATCTTTTCAACCCAAGCGCGCTCATACCAGCAGGATTCGCCACTGCATATCTCATCAACACCTGAGGTTCTAAGTCCATACTTTTGAATTCCTTCAACACAAAGGCTTCAAAGTCTTTCATTAAAACTCCATTATCTAGTTCTTCTGTCAACACCTTGGGCTTCAGCCATTCTGCCCAATCCACCAGCCGCTTCTCCAATTCATTTATATGTGTATCAACATCCGAAATAGATTGGGAATGAGTCAGCCAGATTCTTTCCGGCGCAAGTTTTCGAATGATCTGCAAAGACTGCTTCCAGTCTTCCACATTGATATCCGGCGGCGGGCAGGGTGGAACTACTGGCCCGGTACCAATCTTCACTCCAGCTACATCTCCAGCAAATAAATCAGCTCCTACTTGCCAGGCAATATGATGCACTGCGTGTCCGGGCGTATGCCAAGCCTTCAACAGTACATCCCCAATTTGGAACGAATCCTCATTGTCCACGGAAACCAATTGTTCCTGCGGTATAGGTTTCAAAGTACCCCAGAGTGTGTCCATTTGCTCCTGATAGATCATCTTGGCAGACTTCAAAAGCTTACTGGGATCGTGCATGTGAGGGTAACCCCTTGGATGGACATATATAGTAGCTCCATGTTCAGCAAACTTCCAAGCCACCCCAGCGTGATCGAGATGGATATGAGTTAGGAAAACATGTTTAACATCGGTCAACTGAAAACCAGCTTCTTGAATGCCTTGTTCTAGGCGGGGTAGGGTAGAATGGGGGCCTGTTTCCACTATGATTGGCCCATCACTAGTTTCGATTAAGAAAGCTGCGATGGCCTCTAGCTGGCCTTGAAAATGTAGATCGATTAAATGAATCATATATACTATGCAATGCTTTTAATGAAGGCTACCATTTTTTCTGCTAGTAGTTCTCCTTGATCTTCTTGAATAAAGTGTCCTCCTTGCGGGATCAGCTCATGAGGTTGACCCTTGCAACCAGGAACTATCTTCTGGAAATAGGCATCGCCACCCTTCATGATGGGATCACTGTCCCCAAATAGAGTTAAGACGGGTTTTTGCCATTGACTATACTGAGCCCAGGCCTTTTGATTGTTGATGGCCTCTGGGTCGGTAGCTTCTGTTGGAACTAAGGCAGGAAAAATCCTTGCACCCGCTTTGTAGGTTTCATCGGGAAATGGAGCATCATAGGCAGCAATCACTTCTGGAGCTAGCTTTGTAGCTGTCCCTCCGTCGATGATCTTTCCGGTTGGAAATTCAGGTACATTCTGAGAAAAGTCCCTCCATTGTTTGAAAGCGGGCGGCATGGGAATTTGCCCAGTTGGCAAAGTGGTATTGGAAACTATGATCGAATCGAACCTTGCCTCCATATCCAAGGCTAGGCGGAGACCTAATAAACCACCCCAATCCTGACAAAATAGGTGAATATGCTGGAGGTCTAATTGTTCAATTAATCCTCCGAGCCATTCCAGATGCGACTGATAAGAATAGTCACTTCTTTCACTGGGTTTACTAGATTTTCCGAAACCGATCAAATCAGGAGCAATGGCTCGATAACCGGCTTCAACCAAAATCGGAATCATTTTTCGATACAAGTAAGACCAAGAAGGCTCACCATGTAATAATAAAGCAACAGGAGCACTTGCATCTCCTTCATCTACATAATGCATTTTGATGCCCTGGCCAACCTCTTTGAAATTTGGAGCAAAAGAATAGCCCGGTAAGTTTTCAAAATGGTCAGCAGGTGTTTCTAAGATGGTCATATTTGGATGATTTTAGATCTGCTCAATATACAGATATTAGAGAGATTGTACTTGTCTATTAGCGTATTTTCGCTAGAACACTTTTTCGCAGACATTAGTTTGCATTTAAGGTCCACTAGGCAGCTACTTTAGTTCTTTTGATGGGGCTTTGGTTGAAGATGAAAAGAGGGTATTAATGTTTAAATATTTTACTCATACGTAATTTTCTCTCAAATAAAACAAAATCATAAATTAGCATTTCTTTTAATAGACTACTTTCAAACAAACCTTGGGGCATCTACAGAACAGCATTTTATCAATTGAGACATGTGGCTTATTGGAGATTACCCCTACTTTTAAATCCTGCTAACCTCTCGCTAAATGTTTTGACCCATGCACGCTAAGTTTTTAATCACTTTCTATCTTCTACTCGTCTGTTCTTTCTCCGTAGCACAGACCTCCAATGTATCCAATACTACATTTAGTTTCGAATTGGCAGGGCACACGCTTAAGATCCCAATATATAGCAGTATCAATCTAGGCCAATTGGACCCGACAATCCGAAAAGCAGTCATCGTGATCCACGGAACCAATCGGAATGCAGATGACTACTTCAATAATATACAAGTGGCAGCGGATAAAGCCTCCGACCTCTCTGCTCATACGCTAATCGTCGCACCGCAATTTCTGACTGAAGCAGATATAGAGTATCACAACTTAGATGATGAACATTTGTATTGGACAAATGGGGGATGGAAAGCGGGTTCTAACTCTAGGGATGAGGATGCTAACCCTCGCCCAATCAGAATACCTTCTTATGCTGTGTTAGATAGTCTCATAATGCATATCACTCGACAGTTTTCAAATCTGGAACTAATTACGCTAGCCGGTCATTCAGCAGGAGGGCAGGTGGTGCAACGAATGGCTGCCACATCCCCGATTGGCGAAACCTTGTGCGAGGCTTTTGGGGTACAAATACGTTTCGTGGTTGCCAACCCTAGTTCCTATGTCTATCTAGATCGACAAAGGAGACGCCCAGGAACGGTAGATGAGTTTTCGATTCCAAGCAGCAATTGTGCAGATTTTAATGAATGGAAATATGGTTTAGAGGATCTTTATACCTATCCAGGTCTTTCTGGAGTTGACTCCATCCGGGCAAGATTCAAGCGCAGGCAAGTTACTTATCTATTAGGCCAACGTGATAACGATCCAGGATCTAGTAGTTTGGATCTTTCTTGTGCGGCTAATTTACAGGGAAGTCATCGGCTTGAACGAGGAATTATTTACTACAATTACCTGCAGCATTATTATGGTAGTTCAGTTAGCGAAAATCATTCCATCAGCCAGGTGCCAGATGTAGGACACAGCAACTTTGATATGTTCAATTCCAGTCAGGGGCTTAGTGTACTTTTTGGACCATCTACTCCATCTTGTTCCGGTTTGGTCTTCAGTAACAATACGGTAGAAGATTTCTACATCCAGGTCTTTCCGAATCCAGCAGACGAATTGATCTTCCTAGAAGTCAATGGCAGCACGGAGCCAAGGATGGAGGCTTTGATCTTCGATTTGCAGGGTCGTCAAGTATGGAGTGGGCTGGTTACAGGCGAGCAACCCATCGATGTTAGCCAACTTCCTGCCGGATTGTACTTCCTTTACCTAGAAGTAGGTAGTTTTCGCGCAGAGAAAAAGTTAGTAGTTAAATGATTTGCCTGGATTTCTCCTACGGTTTCAGGATGGATCGCGTAAACCGACCGGAATCAGATTGTATTTCCAGAAAGTACATCCCTCTAGCTAAACCAGAAACATCCAAGCGTATTTGACTTTGCCCCGCTGTGATTTGCTGTTGTAGCTTTAAATCTCCTCTTGCTCCAAATAATCTAAGGATAGCATGCTTCCCAAGGCTTCGATTTAGCTCTAGATTGATGTGAAGCAAATCCAAAACAGGATTAGGATATACTGTGAAGGTAGGTATTTCGGACACTTCTTCTGAGGATACCACAGAATCTGGTAGTCCACATGGAGAATTTTCAGTAGTATCCAGCTGAGCTCCTATCGTAATGTAATCAAAGTATAGCTCATTACCTGGGAAATTAGGATTGGAACGGTCCAGGAATATCCAGAAATCTATTAGGTCCTCCGGATCGAATCCTCCCAATTCTTCCGCTGTGAATTCAAACCTAAGTGTTGTCCAAGCTTCTAAGGTGCCTGCTACATTTTGGGTCTTTATGGCCGTCCTAAAGTCCGCAGAACCATCTCCTGACCTGAACAATACACCAATAGGAATCTCCTCGGCACTCCTGGCACGAATGACCAGTTGTACATTTCCAGAAATATTGGTGATCTCACTACCACCAGGGGTGAGTGGATTGACTACAATTGGGCGAAATTCACTGTGTGGATTTAGCGCTGGATCCGCGACCTCAATTTTTAACTCTTCGCAATCCGTGGTGGTTAGAGTCAACTTTAAAGTTTCTGCTCCTCCAAAAATAGTCGGATTGCTATTGTCCCAGTTTTCCATCCAGCTTTGTGCTGCCACTTCAGTGCTACAAGGCGAGTTATTGGCTGGATTTGGAGCTCCCCCAATCACAATATGGTCTATATAGAATTCATTCCCAGGAAAGTTGGGCGTACCACGATCGAGATAAAACCAGAAATCTCTCAGATCGGCGGGATCAAAGCCCTCGAGTTCAGTCGGTGCAAATTCGATATAGACATCGGTCCATGCCCCTAGGTTTGCTGGAATAGATACACTTTTTCGGGAGGTACGTTCTTCTTGACTTCCTCCTCCAGAGCGGAACAAGACATCAATCTGTAAGGCTTCGACTGATCGGACTCGCATACTGACATTTACCTGGTCAGAGATATCGGAAATGTCATTCCCCTGGCTATCGATCGGATTGACGACGTAGGCATTAAAGGAAGGCAAGGGAGCATTGACCGGATCACTTACGCTTAGTTGGAGGGTTTCACAGTTTGTATCCAAGGTAAATGTGGTTACTTGTCCGGCAATGCTGGTGGTGCTGACCCCCTGAAGATGTTCTCCATTGAAGTAATCCGCATAGAGTGGCTCCATTGCGCCAGCTGCTAAATCGCATGGAGACGCTAAACCTGTAGTAGGAGGGCCCCCTAAGCTTATGTAATCTATGTAGAGTTCATCTCCGTTGAAGTTTTCGGTTCCTCGATCCAGATAGATCCAAACATCTCTTAGATTATTCGCATTAAAACCCGCTACTTCATCCTCTGAGAAACTTACGACGACCTCTGACCAATTGGTCAAGTCAGCTGGAATGGTGTCATACAAAATGGTGGTACGAAAATCGCTTGTGCCGTCATCAGAACGCAACAGAAAACCCATTACTACTTCCGCCACACTTCTCACTCGGATGTTGATCTGCAAAGGGAAATTACTGACATCCGTGATATCATCACCAGTTGAATCTTTCGGGTTAATGATTAAAGGACTGAAGGCGGGTAAGGGCATACCGATGGGATCGGCAACTTTTAGCAGCGCTTCTTCACAATCTGTCTTTGTAACACTTACCGCACTACCTCCGGTACCCGTGAATTCATAATTACTGTCTTTCCAGTGCGTTTCCCAGTATTGGGCTTGGCCAACAAAGGAGTAGCTGCATAGGATTAAAAGGAGTAGACCTCTGATCATGGTTTTCATTTAAAAGTTGAAAGGGGTGGGTCACTTAGGACTTGAGAATTTTTCTCGTGCCGATTCTTCCACTTTGATCCCGAATCTTGACTAAGTATAGACCGAGTGGCCAATCCTTAATATTAAGCTTACTAATTCCGGTCCCTTTGTATTGAAGAAATCCCGAAATGTGATAAACCTCCAGTTCATAGCTTCTGACATCGGTACTAATTAATATCTCGTTCACGGCGGGATTCGGATAAATCCTGAGATCTGGTATGGCGGGCTGATTACTGCTGGTGGGTACAGCTACTTCGACCCGATTGGAGTAAGGGGAGGGACATCCATTTCCAATAGCATACACTCGATAGATTCGACTTAAGTCTCCAGTAGCCAGGGCATCAGTGTCTAAAAAAGTAACTACATCTGCGGGTAATTCAACTAAGGTTTCAAAAGTACTCCCTCCATCCGTTGAAACCTCAAGCAGGTAGCCGTTTTCTTGGCTGGCAATATCCAGCCAATTGAGCAGTACTCCCTCAGCGGTAAGGCTAGCGGCTAATTTCGCTGGCCCGTCTGGTGCAATACCATTTGCTAGACGGTTATTCAGCTGCCACTTATATAAGGAGTTTATGGCGGGCACCTTATTGGTCAATTCCTCGTATCCCTTTGGGTGAGCGAAGGTGTGTAAATTGGTGATCAAGGCCTCACAAGCGATGGCGTAGTTCTGACGGCCGGGAGGTTTCTGCAACTTGATGTTGCGAGAGAGTGGGACCTTCACCTTCCAGGCTACACTGGCGACCGATGACCAACCATGCCCTGTCCCAAAACTTCCTCGATTGTACAGACCAAGCAGGGTATTCGTTTGTGCCTGAGAAAAGATGATGTTGTCGAACAGCAAACCCTGACTCCATCTCCGATGCCCTTCACTAGCGCTATAGTCTCTTTCAGATTCACTGTTATAAAAGACTATTCCAGAGACGCTGCTAGTACCGTTGGAAACAAAAGAATGCCTCCCCTCCGTTGCTCTGCAGTTTTCAAAAAGAATGTTGTTCGACGATCGACTGGTCACGAAATTGTACCTTCTACCCCCGGTAATCAGAGAATGCGGTTGCAGGCCCTGGCAATCCAAAACGGTAACTCTGGTAGCAATAGTAGTTTCTACAGCTGCATAACTGAAGTGCAGGGCGGTTACTCCCTTCACCCAACAATCTTCAACACCAATTAAGCGGATGCCATTGCGGGCATGTTCTTCATCTTCAGATCCGGCGGTTTGGATGTCTATGCGAAGATCCTCAACCCCCATATTGGTTCTGATTCCCGTCTTGTCCCAAACGTATATTTCCGTTTCGGCTAAGCTAGGGTCTAGGTGATCATAGATGGGCGCATCAAGCTTGATTTTGTTTTCTTCAAAATCTACTGCTGTGACGTACCGATTGTAATAGAGGTCTATTGATCCTGGTGACCAGGGGGCATCGGTATCCGTGTCTCCGAAGTTGATGGTAGATAACCAACTCGAAGTAGATCGCTGTCGAATGATGATGTTATTCCCTGTATTGTATAGTTCAGGTGCGGTCACATGCAATGAGCGAGAGCCTGCAGGTACAAAAGTATTGCGTAGGGTGGAGTGCGTTCCAGGGATCGCCCTAGACCAGTCGACGTTTGGTGCATTGCCTACCTGTATAATGTCTCGTTGATCCGGTGTATTGCCCATGCCTAGGAGTATCGTGTTGCTGTTTTCATCGCTTTCATCCCCAACACCCCGTAAGACTATCCCGCTTCCTTTAATCATAAGAGTGCCGTGAATTTCATAAGTTCCTGCCTCCAGCAATAGCGCGCCCCGAAATCCTTGCTCGTTCATGGGTTGATCTGCCATTTCATCCAGGACGGCCTGAATATGGGCGGTATTGTCACCGGAAATAGGAGAGAGGGTGCGGATAGTAGGTAGAGTTGGAAGCGCTTCTTCACCATTTTTATATCCCGCATAGCTGAAATCTGGAATATAATTGTTTTCGGCATCCGCCACATAGCGGAGACAAGTCTGATCGTCCTCATAGACGATAGTGGAGGCCTCTTGTCCATAGATAGAAGAAACCTTCAATACAATCATTAGCGCAAAACAATAGGCTTTACATCTCAAGAGGATAGGCAAGTTTGCCCCAGTCGCATGATTACCCATGAGTTATTCGAGGTTTTTAGCGAATAATATTCTTTGATTGCCGCGGCAAGCGCTGTAAGTTATAAGATGCAGGTGAGATAATAATCTAGCATTGGCGTTAGAATCGTACAGGCTTACTGCTAGTAGCAGTTTAGTTTATTGTAGCGTGGTGATTAAGGAACTAATTTGGGCAGAAGTTCACCTTTACAAGGGTTGGTAAGGCCTTCCTAGGTGCTTTGTGGTGATCCAAATTTGCACTCATTTTTCGAAAATACCCCATAAGTGCTTGATAATGAATTGCTTAAAAGAATAGGTTTCTCCTCTTAACATATTTTAACAACTCAACTCCCAATTTTGCTTTCATCGAAGGATGAGGCTTTTCGATCGTTTTTTTGGCCTCATCTATCAAACTTAATTGCAATCCGGGCAAAGCTGTTGCATCTTTGTATTGTAAGTATTGAACACCTAATATACCTAATAACGAGATGATAACCTTAATTTTTGTTCAACCGTAATCGCTAACCGCTGTCCAAACTCCTTCAGTGACAGCTTCCTCACTCAACCGCCGATCCTGGCGAACTTTTCCCAAAGGTTAATGTCTAAGGTCTACATAAGGACCAAAACAAAAAAGATCTGAAAGTGGCTTTCCTCCATTTCCCTCCACTTGCCGATCAACGAGAACAATTACTTTACTAATTTTTTAAGCCAAATTGAAATGGAATCCATCCAAGGACCTCAATTGTCCAACTATCACTATCTTCTTCTAGGGTTATTGCCCTTATTGCTCTGAGTAAATCTCAGTGAAGTCTAACTGCTTGATAGTAAGCTGTCTAAATGAAGATACCTTCCTATTAGTCCATATCTTTCCTTTTTGACGCTAAGCAGTAGCACTTTCCTTCTTTTCCCTTTTTATTGCTGCCTTTGTATAGGCCTATTTTGATGAGTAGAACAGGTCCATCATGTGATCACTGATTCTAGCCACCATTCTTAAATGGTATTGCCACCTTATCAATCGTGCAGTACGTTTAAGGAGTCTATCTCTCTACAACAGTAGGGGCTTCGGATCTGTGCCGATCCTTACAGAGAGGAATGTTTGGAACAGTATGAACTGGTCTGCGCTGATCTAACTTTGCTAGCCGTAATGCTGCTACGAACCTTCAATGGATATATTGATCCATTCTAAGGACTCATCTATTATCTAATCCGTCATGGATCTTGGGCTGTAATCGTATTGCCCATTACTCCAATGGCTAGTCTTTGCCAAGTCTAGATCAATTGTATCAGGCTAGGTATAGACCCTCTAATCCTATAGCTAATTTGAAGCAAGCTTACTTGCCGAAATAACATCGTGTTGACGACGCGGTAGCTTTAAAATCTATGCTATTGCTCTCGCTCACCCATGCTCTATCGAGGCTTTCATTTCGATCGAAAGCCCGGCCCCACCTATGTGTTAGTCGCGAATAGCACACAAGGAGGTCCGGATTCTTAATCCACCTCAATGTTTAACCCTGTCGTAGCGGAGCGCCATTTCTGTCTGCGACCCCAAAAGTGTACTATCATGACTACCAATAATAAAGTATTAGCCACAGTTAACAATTCTTTCGCAGCTTTTATCAATACTGAAATTGAAACGCCACAATTGTCTTTCATCAAGGGAGGTGACGGCTCAGAAGGAGAAGGAGATGATGATGGTAATGGATATGTGGGGACTGAAGATATTATTACCTTTTAGTAAGAACTAACTAAGAATGGGCCCATTTTTTGGGCCCATTTTCTTTTTCAAAGTAATTCCAACTTAGTAATTAGCCAACTACGATTGGTAATACTAGTTTCACTAGCTATTCGCTCTTTCAAACGCACTTTAGAACTCGAGTCTAGTTGCCTCTTTATTTTTCTATTGGCAATGAGTTTCATCATACTGATAAAGCCTAGATGAACTTCCTTATGATGCTTGCCAAACGTCTTATTTCTTTGCATGTATTTACTAAAAGCAAGTAGGTTTGAAATAAGTAAATCGTAGTAACTTTCATCCTGAATAAACAACTCAAATAAGGCTCGAGCTGATAGTAGCTTTCCTCTTACCTGGTAGAATGGGTTGGTAAATTGAAATTGTGAAATGAGCTGGTCCGTTTTTTCAAATTCTCCCTTTCCGTAATATAGAAAAGCTAAACAGAGGGTTTGTGCATTTTCTCTTACGCCACGGTCCATAAACCTTGCATAGCCATCTATGAAGTCCGCTACCCAATCGAATTGCTGTAGCTTGACTCCTGCAGCACAAATATTAGTAAATGCCGCATCTGTCATTTTGTTATTTTGAAGTAAGATCTTTTCACTTAGTCCAATTTGATAGAGTTTAAAACTATCTTTAATGTATTCTGGATAACCTGCATTTCCTTTTCGAATAGTGAAATTTAACAGATGATTGAAAAGGAGATTCTTATCATTATGATGCAGTTTCCCCGCATTCAACAGAAAGACTTCCAAGGCAGCGTTGAATTCATCACGTTCCTCTTTGACATACAAGTTCCTCGCCTTACCATAAAGATCTATTTCCAGTTCAATCCCTTCTCTTGCTTTTGATTTCAGGAGTATATCATCTATGTATTGCGTTTCATAGGTCTTAGATAGTATATTAGACCTGGCCGCCATTTCTGCTGCCAGTTTGAGTTTTGCTACTTCAAAAAACCGATCTAAATGCACATCCACTTGCTCCAGATAGTTCTCCTTGACCAGATGTTTTTTAGTGGAGGGATGAAAGAAGAACTGATCCAAATTCTTCATAGACTCATACTGATAAAAACTATTTCGGTAGGGTAGGGCGTCCAACTCCTTCGTGATCTCCTCCGTACTCTTCTCAAAATACTCGTATAGATCCCGCTGCCCATAGGCATCCCTCAATAATTTCTTTCGTTCGAAATCTCGTTTTTGAACCTGCTCCGCCACTAGAAACTCTTCTAGAAGGTTTACTAGATCCGTCATTACATGTCGCATTTTCTGTGATTGGAATTGTCGATCTGGGAAGAGGTGATGAAACACATTTTCTTTGCTTAGCTTCCCCGAAGTGTATTCTGGGTGATATTTACGTACATATTCAAAAAAGGGAACACAGTGCTTCTTATAAGAGTAGTACGGGGAGCGGATGAACTTATGGAACCGCCGAATCTCCTCGTCAGAGAGTGTTTTTAAGATTTTCAGGAGTTTAGATCCTTGCATATGTGTTGTTATTTTTCGAACAAGCTTAAATATACAGAAAAATATGCCTTTTGACTAGTTACCAATCTTTCAGAGAAATGCATTTCATAATTGTGTTAAAAAGGACCTGCTGGACCTTTCGATGTAGACTTTTGGGCCTAGAAGCCTATAAATTTGTGAGAAAATCTTGAACAGGCCTCCTTATTTGTCCCAGAATAACTTTCAGATCGCCCTTACCTTGTAATCGAAATGAGGAGACATTAACTTTTACTGAGTCGTGGCAGGGAATGTGTAATCGAAAGTTGATGTAGTTAAATAACAAGGGATGATTTCGTTGGAGGAACTTAATCAAGCCTAATTAACTACACTTTCGTACCTTCCTGTGCCACGTTTCTTTTTTTGTCACCCTTCTAGTTTTGTTCCTTTCTAGCTTGTCGCTTATCTTAGGTATAAAATTACCTTCAGAACATGCGATTATTTTTAGCCAACCCTTTTCAACAACAAGTACCCTTTTCTTTTGCAGTTGCTTTGGCCATTGCCGTTTTTCTAGGCGCTAGCTGTACACAGCTACCACAGTCCGATCCTCAGAATGGACTAGACCAATTCACGATACAAGATGGATTTTCGATTGAGTTGTTTGCCGCAGAACCCCTAATCAAGGACCCGGTGGATATGGAAATTGATGAAGATGGTAGACTATTTGTGGTGGAGATGCCAGGTTATCCACTAGATCTTGGGCGAAGTGGGAAAATTAAGCAGTTGCTCGATACCGATAATGATGGTTATCCCGATAAAAGCATAGTCTTTGCAGACAGTCTCTTGCTACCCACGGGCATTATGCGCTGGAAGAAAGGATTTATTGTAACGGATACGCCTGATGTCCTTTATCTGGAAGATTCGGATGGAGATGGCAGAGCGGATATTCGAGAAGTACTTCTGACGGGATTCGCCTTGTCTAACCCGCAGCACAACCTCAATAACCCAAGCTATGGCCTTGACAATTGGATATATCTAGCAAATGAAGGATATTTCACCACCGTTGATTACAAGGACTTGTTTGGGGATGAGGGCGCACCTGTGCACTTCCCGGGGATAGCAGATGGGCCTATCCTGCCTCAGAATGGGGGAGATCGAAATGTGCGTTTCAAACCTGAAGAAGGCAAATTGGAAATGTGTGCCGCCAGTACCCAGTTTGGGCAAACCTTTGATCCATGGGGCCATCACTTTCAAACCTCAAATTTCCATCCACTTTGGCATGAGGTCATCGCAGCCAGATACCTAGCCCGAAACCCAGATCTGCTGGCTGCCGAAACTGCCCAATATTTACCTGATGAGCCAATCAATGAAGTCTTTCCTACCAGTCAATCACCGGAACACCAATTACTGACTGATGTGGGGGTGATCACTTCAGGTTGCGGAATCAATTGGTATATGGGAGGAGCATTCCCTAAGTCCTTCAATAATGTCCTTTTTCTATGTGAACCGGTTCACAATCTTCTGCAAGCCAACAAAATTACCCCTCGTGGTGCCACTTTTTCTGCACATCGCCTCCAAGAAGGGGAAGAATTTCTTAGCTCCACGGATACCTGGTTTAGACCTTCCAATACCTACATAGGTCCGGATGGGGCCCTATACTTGATTGATTATCATCGTCGAATCATAGAGCACCCGGAATGGATGTCCGATGAGGTAAATGAATCCGGGCAGTTGTATGAAGGGACAGACAAAGGGCGAATCTACCGAATTACCAGCAAGGGCGCTGCTCCTCCGCAATGGCTTGATCAATTGGGCCTCTCTTCTCAAATGGCATTGGAATGGGTACCCTTTTTGAATGATAAGAATTCATGGTGGCGGAGCACGGCACAACGCCTACTGGTAGCAGAAGAAGGAACGGGGAAAGAAGTGGCAGCGGCCATTGAACAGGTAGCTAAGAGCGCTGAAGGACAAGCCGGCAGGGTTCACGCCTTATGGACGCTAGATGGCATAGGAAAGATGGACAAAAGCTTACTTGAACAAGCCCTGCATGATCCCATTTCAGGGGTGCGTGAGAATGCCATCCAACTTATGGAAAAACGGCTAGAAGAAGAACCAGCTTTGGCCAACCTACTATTTCAGATAAAAGATGATCCGGACCCCAGAGTACGTTTTCAACTGCTTTGCACCCTGGGCTTTGTAGAAAGCGCTGAAGCACAAAGTATTCGAGAACAATTGTTATTACAGGACCTGGAAAGTGAATGGACCCACTTAGCAGCACTTTCTGCCTCCCCAGGTCAGGAGTTAGCCCTTTTTGAATGGGCTATTGAGACCTTGTCCAATAAAATGGATCAGGGAGGAGGCCCTTTTATCAAGAACCTTAGTGCCTTGATTGGAAGAAAAGCAAATGATCAGGAGCTTAACTCCCTATTGCAGCAAATAGGCACCCTGTCCACAGCGCTCAAATCAGTAGCCCTCCAAGGACTTGCCATGGGCGTATCCTCAGATCGAAAAGGAATTTCGACGGCTAACAGGAAAGAGCTGGTGAACTGGTCATTGGGTGAAGGTTCAGATCTGCGAAGTGCCTGTCTAGATCTGCTAAAGAAAATTGGCTTACCTGGTTCTTCGCAGGGTACTAAAGAAATAAAGGATACCGCTTTAGATCTGATCGCGAACGCAGCAGTGGATCAACAGCTCAGAGCGGATGCCATCAGTCTCCTGGCTCTTACTAGAACCACAGATTTGCAAGAGATATTTAGGGCACAAATTCAACCAAGTACCCCGGCCGCCATGCAGCAGGCGGCGATCAAGGGACTGGCTACGATTGCTGGGACGGAGAATGCGGCTTTCTTATTGGAAGTATGGGATCAATTGACCCCGGCAGTCCGAGCCACCGTGGTGAGTTCCTTTAGACGTTATCCAAAACGGATGCATTTGTTTCTAACGGCGGTTGAAGAAGGCCAGATAGCAGCTCAGGGTGTTGGTCCTAAGCAGGTTTTCGAGATTCTCAAGAATGATGATAAATCTGTTCGTCGTCGAGCCACCGAATTGTTTCAGCCGCAGGAAGGCGAACGGGAAGCCGTCCTAGCAAAATATAAACCGTCCTTGGATAATGTTGGAGATTTTGCCCAGGGCAAAGTAGTGTTCCAAGCTGAATGTTCGAACTGCCACCAATTGGGCGGAGTAGATGGTTATCCACTTGGGCCAGATCTAGCAAGTATCCGGAACCGTACCAAAGCATCTATCCTGCATGATATTTTAATCCCCAATGCAGCGATTGCTGATGGTTATGTGTGGACGGTAACGACCAAGGAAGCGGCTGAGCACAGTGGGATTATTGCCAAAGAATCACCTTCCTCCATTACTTTACGATTCTTGGAAGTTGAAGATCAAGTGATTAGCAGGGAGAATATTGCTACTATTAGTTCGGCCCCGACTTCACTAATGACTACAGGCCTAGAACAAAACATCGATCTCCAAGCTATGGCAGACCTACTGGCCTTTCTGAAGAACCAACGAAAGGGTAATGAATCAGACTAGATTCTGTAGCTTAGGCTTCAAATTTTCCTCAAATTCATTACCTACCTTAGCTCCATGAAGATTTTGATCATAGAAGATGAAAAAGATCTAATGGACAACATTCTGGCCTATTTATCAGCCGGAGATTTTGTTTGTGAATCTGCTTCATCCAAAGCAGAAGCCTTGGATAAGTTGTCAGGCTTCAACTATGATGTGGTCATTCTGGATATCATGCTTCCAGATGGCAATGGCTTACAGATTCTGAGCCATATTCGGAATGAGAACCCAGATACCGGGGTTTTGATCGTCTCCGCAAAGAATGCCTTGGACGATCGCCTGCGAGGATTGGACTTGGGGGCGGATGACTACCTGACTAAGCCATTTCACCTGTCAGAACTTAATGCCAGAATCAGAGCCATATTTAGGCGCCGAAAATTACAAGGACAAACCGTTCTTCAATTTAATGAGATCGCCATACATACTAACAATCATGAAGTACTAGTTCATGATGCTTCTTTGGAGCTGACTTTAAAGGAATACGAATTACTGTTGTTTTTTGTCACCAACAAGAATCGAGTCTTGACAAAGCAAGCTATCGCTGAGCACTTATGGGGAGACAATGTGGATTACTTACAGAACTTTGATTTTGTGTATCAACACATTAAGAATTTACGAAAAAAGATTATGGCCAACGATGGAAGGGATTACATAAAGACCATTTACGGACTAGGATATAAATTCACGGACAAATAAACGAGACCTGAATTACAACCTATGCGATTACTCACCAAGACTACACTTTGGTATCTCGTTTTTGCGCTGATTATGTTTACGATCGGCGGGCTTATCGCAATGTCCATGGTACGGACAGTGGTAAACCGAGAGACTGATTATGAGTTGCAGCAAACGCTCCGAGAAATTCGTAATGCCGCTGCCTTTGAAAATGGCTTAGACATTTACAATGAAAGAAATAGTGTCAGTATAAGAGCATTTCCGAAAGGACATATTATCCGACCCGACACAATATTAAAAGACACTTTTATCTACCTCAAACGAACGGACAGGGTAGAGGGCTTCCGTAAATTGATCACCAACACTCAATTAGAAGATCAATTTTATCACATTGAGATCTCCGAAATCATTATCGAGGAAGGAGATATCATTTCGGTGGTAAGCTGGATTATCATTCGACTGTTTCTTTTCTTAACAGCAGCGCTCCTAATTGGCAATTTTCTGATCTCTAAGAATCTTTTCAGACCCTTTGAGCATTTGCTGAAATCTTTGGATAGGTTTCGTATTAAGACCAACGAGCCGCTATCGACCATGAGCACAAAAACGCAGGAATTTAAGCGACTCAACCAGTTTGCCGAGGAAATGACGAATAAGGCGCGCCTGGATTATCAAAACCTCAAAGAGTTTTCTGAGAATGCCTCTCACGAGATGCAAACGCCAATTGCCATTGCACAAGGGAAACTAGAGCTCCTGTTAGAAAGTCCAGACTTAGACGAAGAGCAATTATCCCTAGTACATACGACTCAGCAGTCTATCAATAAGATTTCTCGCCTTGGCCAAGCTTTGACGCTCTTGACCAAGATTGATAACGAAGAATTTAGTGGCAAGGAAAGTATTGATTTCAGTAAAATCATTGCCTCAAATGTGCAGAACTTCAGGGAGCTAGCCGAGATGCAAGGTATTACGCTAGAAGATCAACTCGACAAGGGTGTACAGATAAAGATAGACCCAGTCTTGGCCGATATTTTGGTGACGAACTTATTAAAAAATTCCTTACAACATAATGTGCCTGGAGGTTGGGTCAAAGTTCACCTTACGGGAGACTATCTCGAAGTGAAGAATTCAGGTGAGCCACCGAAACTACCAACAGAGCAACTTTTTCAGCGTTTCAAAAAGAATAACCAAAGCAAAGGGACCTTGGGCTTAGGCCTAGCTATCGTAAAAAGAATTTGTGAGGTTAATGGTTGTGAAGTGGAATATGCTTATGCCAGCGAGGAGCATGCCCTCAGGGTTACTTTTTCACATTAATGTGATCGTAAGGGCAATGCCGACAAGCATTGCCACAACATTCACCCCGTTTGAGATGGAACCAACTGCTTAGTACCATTAGGCCGTTATCCATATAGTAGTCGATCCCATCTATCAATTTGGAGGTTTGGTACTGAGCGGCTTGATTGACGATCAATCCTTTTCTCACAGCCTCCACATATGCAGCAATCTCCGCTTTGATCTCGGTTTTCAAACAATCCTGACATAGGCAGCTTTTGCCGGCTTCTGGCGGAAGAATAGGGGGTAATGCGCTACACCAACATGGGCTGGCTTGGTCTGAACCACAGCTGAAAGAACTCCCGCAATTTGAACAAGCCATTTCCATTATAGGAAAGAACAGCCTAGTACTTCTTTAAGTTTAGTTTCCCTGTCAAGTCAGCGACCGATCTAGATGGACATAGCCACCATCTACGATCATGAATTGTCCGGTAGTATGTCCTGATCTTGGTGATAGGAGGAACACACACATATCTGCGATTTCTTCCGCAGTAGTCATGCGTTTCCCTAGTGGAATATTGGCCACAATTTCCGCCTCCTTCGCGGCCGGGTCCTCGAATGAACTATCCAGCCATTTCCGGTACAATGGCGTCATCACCTCTGCGGGAAGAATAGCGTTTACCCTGATCGAGTCTGGAAGTAATGCGGCTGCCCATTCTCTAGTCAAAGCGAGTTGGGCTCCTTTTGCGGCGGCATATCCTGAAGTCTGGCCTTGCCCAGTCATGGCCACCTTGGAGCTGACATTGACAATGGCTCCCTTAGATGCTTTTAGATAGGGTAGAGCATAGTGAACGAGATCGAAGTAATGGAAGAGATTGAGTTTTATCGAAGCTCGGAATGCTTCGGGACCTTTTTCCAAACTCGCGCCGTCATTCACACCAGCATTGTTCACAATCCCATCAATTTGATCAAATTCGGCGACGGTCTCTTGAATTACTCTTTCACAAGCAGCTAGGTCTTGTAGGTCCCCGATCACAGTATGGACTTGAGCACCTGCTTCTCGGAGTTCTTTAGCCAAAGCCTCGGTAGCGTCTTTGGAACGAGTAGCGATGACCAGTTTTCCCCCCTCCCTGACGATTTGTCGACTGATGGCTTCCCCAATACCTTTGGAGCCGCCGGTAACAATGTATACTTTATCTTTTAGTTGTAAATCCATTTTGTTGCTTTAGAGTTGATAAAAGTGTGTGGCATTTCCAGCCCATATGGCTGCTTGATCTTCTTCGCTGAAGTCTTGGAGATAGGACTCTAGAATGTTCTTAATGCTAGGGTAGGCCCCACCCAATAGACATACGGGCCAGTCAGAGCCGAACATGAGACGTTCTGCGGAAAAGCTCTTACTGACGACTTCCAAATAAGGAACAAAATCTGCCTTTTTCCAATTGCCCCAGTCGGCCTCCGTTACCATTCCTGATACCTTGCACATCACATTTGGGAAGCTAGCTATGGTTTCCATATGGGCTGCCCATTCCTTGATCTTGCCTGCTTTAATGTATGGCTTAGCGATATGGTCAACCACAAAGCGTTGATCAGGGAAATTCCGTACGGTCTCTATCGCCGCTGGGAGCTGATTTGGGAAGATTAGGATGTCATAGGTGTAATTATGGGCATGCAATTGTGCGATTCCGCTTTGGAAATCTTCGCGTAGCATAAAGTTGGGATCCGGTTCACTTTGTACGACATGTCGAAATCCCTTCAATTTGGGAAACTCACTAAAATGCAATAGGCGTTCGGCCAGATTCGGAGCCCGCAGATCTACCCATCCAACTACTCCCTTTATAAAAGCATTTTCCTCGGCAAGCTGAAGGAGGAAATTCGTTTCAGCTTCAGATTGATCGGCTTGTACCGCTACGCAGCCGTCCACGCCAGCTGCTTCGTAAATTTTCAGCAAGTCTGGCGGCAGAAAATCCCTTTTGAGAATCGCCATTTCATCATTGATCCATTCATGGCGTACGGGGTCATAATTCCAAAAATGCTGATGTGAGTCAATAATCATTTGCACAGGTTTTTAGGTGTTGGCGTATGATTTGATCAAGGGCAAGCTGGCAATCACTCCTTCTTGCTGAATGGCTTGTACAAATTGCAGCATCAAGTCCGCAAAGCCTTCAATCTGATTTAGATCTTGCCCCCAATATTCTTCCTTGGCCAAGAATTTTTCTATCACTGCTCGGTAATCATCACTCTCTTCCCAAAGCAATCGGCAAAATGACAGTACCTCAGGAGCATCACGCAATGGTATTGAGTTTCCATCCCATTAGCCTTTATACATAAGTAATAAGGAGCTCAGAGCGAAAGTTATTCGAGGAGGACAGCTACCCTTTAGCTCGTAGTACTGCAGCAAACTTGGCAATAGCCTAGCCTTAAACTTACTAATGGAATTCAAGGAAATATCAAGTAGCTTATGAAATAGGAAGGGATTGCGAAAGCGATCCATCGTCTTAGCAGTAAAATCCTCTAAGTCTGTGCGGGCGAAGGCCAAGGTAGGCCAAACTTCTTCCTGCAATAACTCCTCAATGAATGTTCCCAATTCAGGATGATCGATAGCTTCTTTGACACTGACGATGCCGGCTAGATGCCCTGTTGGAACCATGGAGGTGTGAGCGCCGTTTAAGATTTTCACCTTTTGCTCTCGGTACTTGGTGAGATCATCTACCCACTTGACATTGAGGTTTATATCATGGAAGGGGAGTGCTTCAGCGAGAGTGGATGGCCCTTCAATTATCCAGCTGTGGTAGGGTTCTCCAACGGCGATGAGTTGGTCAGCAGCGCCCAGTTTCTGATGGAATTCCTCCTCCTTTTGACTAGGATATCCGGTGACAATTCTATCGACCAAGGTGTTGCAGAAGATGCAATGGTCGATCACCCAACTCTTGAATGCTGGTGCTAACTGCCAGAGATCAATATATCGTTGAATACAAGCCCTTAAGCTCGAGCCATTGTCCGCAGACAATTCACAAGGTAGAAATACCACGCCTGCTGATGCCTCGCCTTGGAAATAATCAAAGCGCTCCTTCAGCCATAAACACATCTTTGCCGGAAAACTACTCGGTGGAGCGTCAGTCACCTGGTCGTGATCTAGAAAAGAAATTCCAGATTCGGTGGTGTTCGAAATGATATATTTAAGGTCTGCAATCTGTGCCGATCCCAAAAAAGTGTTCCATTCATCATAGACATGGACAATTTCGGTGACGGTAGAAATTAAATAGGATTCGTCAATTACTTGTCCCTCTTGTAATCCATTTAGGACCACATGATAGAGCCCATCTTGTGCTCTTAAAGCGGAGTAATCGCGTCCTGGGGTAGGCTTTACAATCATCATCCCACCCTCAAAAGAGGTTTCTTGATTCAGCCGATCAATCATCCAGCCCGCAAAGGCTCGGATAAAATTACCACCTCCGAATAGCATGAATTTTGTAGAGGACGGCAGGGGAGGACTAGTACTTGTTCTTTTTAAGGTTTGTGGCATTGGTGTTGGTTTTTCTATAAGTCAAGAGCGTTATCCTATGTTTTATAGGGAAATTCCCCGCTTCCAGGGAATGAAATCATCTTGTTTTAGGCGCACGGCGGCGGGGATTTGCCGTCCACTGGCTACCTCTATGAGATAATCTAGTAATTCCTCTCCTTTAGATTCGATACTATCCTCGCCGGAAATGATGGTTCCTGCATTAATGTCGATAATATCTCCCATCCTTCGATGTAGGTCATTATTAGTTGACATCTTGACAACGGGAGTGACCGGGTTGCCGGTAGGCGTGCCTAAACCAGTAGTGAAAACGATGAGATTTGCTCCTGAGGCAGCTAAGCCAGTGGTGCTTTCTACATCGTTTCCAGGTGTACATAGGAGATGAAGCCCGGGCTTGACGGCAGGTTCTGTATAGTCCAGTACATCCCGAACCGGAGAGGTCCCGCCTTTTTTAGCGGCTCCTGCTGACTTTATGGCATCCGTTATTAGACCATCGCGAATATTTCCTGGAGAAGGATTGTAATCAAAGCCAGAGCCGACGGCTTCCGCTCTTTCGCTATAGGTTCGCATGATGTTTACAAACTTGTCCGCAATCTCTTGCGTTTCACAACGATTGATCAACTCCTGTTCTACCCCATTCAGCTCTGGAAATTCAGCGAGAATACTGCTACCGCCAAGGGCTACCAGAAGATCGGAAGTGTGTCCCAATGCTGGATTAGCACTGATTCCAGAGAAGCCGTCTGATCCTCCACATTCAAGCCCTAAAACCAACTTGCTCAAGGGGGCAGGTTCACGTTTCAACTGATTGGCTTCCATTAGGCCAATAAAGGTGGATTTGACGGCATCCTCGATAAATTCACGTTCACTTTTTGAGCTTTGCTGCTCCAACATGACCAAGGGCTTGTCAAAACCTGGGTCTCGTTGTTGAATAGCTGTCTTCAAGTAGCTGTCTTCGGCATTTTGGCAGCCGAGACTGAGGATAGTTGCCCCTGCTACATTGGGATGCGTAATGTAGCCCGCCAATAAATGACAAAGTGCTTCGGAATCCTCTCGAGTACCGCCACACCCTCCTTGATGCGTCAGGAATTTTATTCCATCTACATTGGGGAAAGGGCGGTTCTGTAATCGCTCTTCTGGCGTCTGTATAATGGGAGTAGCTTGTATTTCCTCTATGGTTGCCCCAGCCTGGTATTTACTAACTAAAGAGGGCACATCCACCGTAAATAGCCGTTCGGTACGATAGCCCAAGGCCTCCGAAAGCGCAGCCTCTAAGACCTTGATGTTTCGGTTTTCACAAAACACGAGCGGGGCTACAATCCAGTAGTTGGCTGTGCCAACCGTTCCATTCTTGCGGTGGTAACCAAGAAAGTGGCGATCTTGCCATCTGCTCACATTGGGTACCTTCCAATCCAACTTAGCTACCCTTTGTTCATAAGAACGTGTAGCATGGGTTAGATTTTCTGTGCTAATTAGGCCTCCAGAGGGTATGGCTTTGGTGGTTTTGCCCACCAATACACCATACATAATCACTTGCCCGCCTTCTTCGAGGGTTTCGATGGTAAATTTGTGTTTAGCTGGGATATCTTCCTGAAGCTCGATCCACTTGTCATTCCACTCCACTTGGCTTCCCTGGCTTAAATCTTGTCGAGCTACCAGTACATTGTCCTGCTCATGTAGCTGGAGAAAGGGTGGTAAATTTGTCATGAGGCTCTTAGTCTTTGAATCAAATCAATAGCTGAACGAGTTTTTTCTTCTATTAATGCAAAATCCTTTGTGGCGAGGGCTTCCTTGGTAATTAGCTTAGAGCCCATTCCAACACAGGTTACTCCGGCATCGATCCAAGCTTTTAGGTTCTCTTCCGTGGGTGATACTCCACCGGTCGGCATAATGCTGGTCCAAGGGTGTGGCCCCTTGATGGCTTTCACAAAACTAGGTCCGTAGGTGCCTCCAGGAAAAACCTTCACGATTTCGCAGCCTAACTCCTCGGCTTTGGCTATTTCTGTGAGGGTTCCACAACCAGGAGACCAAAGGACTTTTCTCCGGTTGCACACCAAGGCAATATCTTCTCTAAAAACCGGTGTGACGATCAGGTTCGCGCCCAATTGCAGGTACAATGACGCCGTAGCGGCATCTGCTACCGAACCTACTCCCATGATCAAACCAGGCAATTCTTTCAATGCAAATTTGTTGAGCTCGGCAAATACCTCATGGGCAAAGTCACCCCGATTAGTAAATTCTAATATTCTTGCTCCACCTCTATAACAGGCCGCAATTACTTGTTTCCCGAGTTCAATATCCGGGTGGTAGAAAAGAGGGACTAAGCCGGTCCTTTCCATGGTTTGAGCTACCTCAATTCTTGTGTACTTAGCCATAATGTAATCGATAATTGTTTTGATGTATTGAAGCAAAAGAGCCCACCAATGAATGATGATTTAGGTTGGCTCTATTACTTGTTAGTAGTGTCTCTTTTTCTGCTTGATGAAGACCGTACGATTAGGTCTGCAGGTAATACTATTTTTTCTGGGGTAATTTTCTTTCCCTTCGCATGGCATTGTTCAAGCAGTAGTCTGGCGGCCCATTCTCCCATTTGTGATCCATGCTGATCCACTGTGCTTAA
>CAJXPD010000097.1 GCA_913057785.1 uncultured Lewinella sp.
GCATTCTAAATTGGCTTTGGTACGTCGATTAGAGTCCAACCATGAAAGGATGTACGCCTATCTGTCAACTGGAAACTTTCATGAGGATACTGCTAAGCTCTACACCGACATGGGCTTATTTACAGCGGATAAACGCATAGTGAGCGAGGTTGCTAGAGTATTTTCCTATCTAGAAACAGTCAAGCAACCACCTCAACCCTTTAAGCATCTGCTAGTCGGGCAATTTAATTTGCGAGAAGGGTTGGAATCCTTAATAGACTTTGAGATTCGTAAAGCAAAGGCTGGGAAATCAGCTAAGATCATCCTTAAGATGAATAGCTTGCAGGATCCGACTATGATCAAAAAACTATACGAAGCAAGTCAAGCTGGTGTGACCATTAAGTTGATTGTCAGGGGGATATGCTGCTTGGTTCCAGGGGTTAAAGGCCTGAGTGAAAAAATTGAAGCCATCAGTATAGTCGACCGTTTTTTGGAACATAGTCGTGTCTTTATCTTCTCCCACGGGGGGCGTGAAAAGATCTACTTGTCTTCTGCAGACTGGATGGTTCGAAATCTTTCCTATCGGATCGAAACCTGCTTTCCCATTCTAGATGCCAAGTTGCGCCGAGAAATCAAGGACTTCATCAATATCCAGCTGCGGGATAATGTGAAGTCGAGATTATTGGACGAGGACTCAAATAATGATTATTTTAAGAATGGTAGCGATATGGCCATTCGTTCTCAAGTAGAAACCTACTATTACGTCAAGCGGAAGCTGGACAATCGATCCAAACAGCCGGGAAACCGGAAATAAGCTAAGGCAAGCTTGCAGACAAACCATGAATAGCTTTCCGAAATTGCCTATGCACAGGCAAAAGGGTAGTCTGTCGATATTTGCCTTTCCTTCATCCAAGAAGATATCATGCTCGGATAGTATGTGCTACTTTTGCTAGCAGAAAATTCAATTTAACCAAGTCGGGATCATGGGAGTGGAAGATGCAATGAATGCATCTTGTATAGCCCGACTTTGTCCACAACCAAAAATTATCATTATGAAGCGTTTCCGATTAAATTGGTTTCCACTTCTTGCTCTTCTCCTTTTTATTGTTTCCTGCCAAAGTGAGCACGATTATAAAAAAGATGCGCTCAAGTACATTCCGGATGATATCAATAGTCTGATGATTATCGATATGCCTGACCTGATGGCCAAAGCTGATTATGATGCACTAATTCAATTGCCAGCGTACAAACGCTTTATCTTGGAGGCTGCCAATGAAAATCCCACTATAGCAAAGGTGCTGGAAGACCCACGTAGATCAGGTTTGGACGTAAACCAACACTTCTATCTTGCGATGCAGCAGGATTTCCTCAGCCAGCGTAGTCGAGGTTATAAGGGGTACCTAGCCTTCGTAGCAGCTGTTGAGGATAAGGAAGCCTTGGAGCACAATATGTCTGCCTTGGATATTCAGTTTGTCCCGGCTTCACAGAACTTTGGCTACTCAAAAGTGGAAGATATCCATATCGTATGGAACGATGAAGTACTGATTATGGGGGCTGGTCCTCAGGAGTCAGCCTGGAAAAGAGACTTGGAAGCCTTTCTCAATACAACGCCTAAGAATAGCATAGCAAAGAATCGAAATCTGAAGAAGAGCTTAGAACAGGATTTCGACATTGCCAATTGGAGTCGTATTGACGCCATGTTGAAAGTTGACGACGAAAATCTTTTTACTAGCCTTTTGGGCATTGACGAGGATGATCTGACGGATAACTATATCAATTCTTATTTGCACTTCCGAAAAGGTGAGGTGGAAGGCGAAAGCTATTTCGACTTGAAACGCGGCCTTACCAATGATTTGCAGTTGCTCTTCAAGGATGAGGTGAAAACTAAATTTGGGAAGTTCATGCCTGGGGAAAACCTAGTCGGCATGATGGCTGCTGCAATCGATTTGAAAGGTATCAACCAGCTTTTAATCGAAAAGCATGTTAAAGGTGCTGGGATGCAGAAGTTAGACGAATTCGGTCTTTCTTTCGAAGACTTTGTCAGAGCCTTTAGCGGGGAAGTTGCGATTGCTTTGTATGCTACTCCTGAGGACGAAGCCACTCCGCTGGTAGTCCTACCGATCGAAAAGAAAAAACGATTTGAAACCCTGCTAAATTTTGCCTTAGACAAGGAGATTTTGGTGGATTTAGGAAATGGTCGGTATGCGCTGGAAGCAAGATCTTATGATGACGGTATGCTGCTTCGAGTTGGTGACATGCTTTATATCAGCAACAGTGAGTATCTGTTAGATAAGATTGCCACAAATCGATTTGATAGAGGAGGGCAGACCATAGAGAACATGGCCAACCTGATGCCCGATAATATTGCCTCTGCTTATACCAGTAGCAATGGCATAGCGCTGATAGATGATGCCATAGAAGAAATGCCCTTCCAAGAATTCAAGATGATTGCCAATCGCAAGAAGGTAGCTTTCTTGATTAAAATGAAGGACGGAGATAGCAATGCGCTATGGCAGTTCTTTAATGAGATGAACAAGGTCTACCTTCGTGAAGGAGGAGATAAGAGCTAAGCGATAAATTTAGTCTCAGTTATTCATCTGGAGCTAGTCCAAGCAGTAGTAAGCTTGGACTAGCTTTTTTTGTTGCTGATTTCGTCACAAATTCGTGATACTATTGTGAAATTTGACCCATAACTTTGAGGATAAAAAAAACATTATGCTGAATATCAAATGGTCTTTTCTGCTATTCATCATCAGCAGTTTTGTAGGCACGGCCGAACCCGTTGCTAAGATCCTGCCAATCACTGCAGAAGTTGGTAATCCCGTGGAACTAGGGAAAGTCAACTGGGAGAGAAGGCTAGAGAAAGGAATTAAGATGGCTGAATTCCAAAACAAGCCCATTTTCCTCCTATTTCAGGAGGTGCCAGGGTGCGCTACCTGCCGTTCCTATGGACATAATGTGTTGTCGCACCCCTTGATCGTGGAAGCTATCGAAGACCTATTCACACCGGTAGCCATATATAATAATAAGGGTGGCGAAGATGCAAAGGTTTTAGCTTATTTCCGGGAGCCCTCTTGGAATAATCCAGTAGTAAGAATTATAGATACTGATAAGAAAGATATTGTACAGCGTATCAGTGGTAATTACACCCCTCTGGGGGTAGTTCAATCCATGATTATTGCCTTGAAGCGATCTGGAAAAGAAGTTCCTTCTTATTTGCAACTGCTTGAACAAGAGCTCTTCGCGAATCAACAGGGAACGGAGAAGGCTACCTTGTCCATGTACTGCTTTTGGACAGGTGAGAAAAACCTGGGAGCGTTAGAAGGTGTGATAGAGACACAACCTGGTTTTATGAACGGTCGAGAAGTGGTGCAGGTAGCCTTTGATCCTTCCTTAATCAGCTATGAACATTTGGTGGAAGAAGCCCAGAAGGCTCAGTGTGCCAGTCGCGTCTATGCTGATGCCTCAGATCAGAAGGAAAAGGCTAGGGCCATAGTAGGGAAATCGAAAGTTCAACCTTTAGGCAACTTTAGATTAGATAGCGAACCTAAATATTATATGTCTAAGACGGTCTACAAATATCTACCCATGACGGAAATCCAAGCCACGAAAGCTAACAGCCTGATTGGGCAGGGAAAGAAACCCGATGCCGTTTTATCTCCTCGGCAGATGGCCTTGCTTTCCTACATTCGTCAAAACCTAAACAAGAAATGGCCAGAGGCCATTGGTCAAGATCTGACCACGGCTTGGAATAAGGTGGATCAAATTAGATCTTAGTATAACTTACTGATAATAACCTAGCGCTTAGAGCGCTAAACAACGGCATGCCCTGACTATTCGCAAATGGATAGCCAGGGCAATTTTAGTTGAGGGATGCGGGCGATTTTGAAAAGTTTTACTTTCTTTATAAGCCTAGTAGGCCCCAACCAATCAACATTTTCAACCATTCCTAACAACAAAACGAACCCACTCGCATGAAAAGTAATCTTGTCTACTGGTCAATTACCGTGGCTATTGCCGGCTTTCTCTTCGGATTTGATACGGTAGTAATATCTGGTGCAAATCAACCCATTAAGGAGTTATGGGGCACCACTCCCTTATTCCACGGTTTTTTCATCATGTCTATGGCCCTCTGGGGTACAGTAGTCGGGGCACTATTTGCGGGAATCCCCAGTCAGAGATTAGGGCGTAAAAATACCTTGATTTGGATTGGAATACTATTCTTCTTATCAGCAGTGGGTTCTGCTATTGCTTGGGATCCGTACAGCTTTTCCATCTTTCGCTTCATCGGTGGGTTGGGAGTAGGAGCTTCCTCCGTGGCCGCACCAGTATACATTTCAGAGATTTCTACCGAGAAGAACCGCGGGCAATTGGTGGCTTTGTACCAGTTCAATATCGTTTTGGGTATTTTCATAGCCTTCTTCTCCAATTACTTATTGAAAGGCTTTGACGGGGGGAATGATTGGCGATGGATGCTTGGGGTAGAGGCTATTCCAGCTTTGCTCTACACCCTCTTGGTGATAGGAGTACCAAAGAGCCCTCGTTGGCTATTGTTGACAAAAGGAGACGAGGAAGGCGCCAAGGATATTTTATCTAGAATTGGCATCGCGGATGTCGCAGCTGAAATTGCAGCCATTAAGGACTCGGTTAAGTCGACGGTGCGGGAGAATATCTTTGTTCGAAAATATAGGACTCCGGTAATATTGGCCTTCTTGTTGGCCTTCTTTAACCAACTGTCGGGGATCAATTTTGTCTTGTACTACGCACCAGAAATCTTGGAAAAGGCTGGCCTAGCTTCCAAGGAATCTCTACAGAACTCCATCGCAATTGGCGGTATTAATCTTGTTTTCACCTTGATTGGGATGTACTTGATCGATAGAATGGGAAGGAAGCAGTTGATGTTGATTGGCTCACTAGGCTATATCATTAGCTTAGCTATGGTATCCTATGCCTACTACAGCGGAGCCAGCTCCACTTTCCTAATGACTTTTCTACTAGCCTTCATCGCTTCTCATGCCATTGGGCAAGGTGCCGTGATTTGGGTATTCATCTCCGAAATATTCCCTACTAAAGTCAGAGCTTTCGGGCAGGCCTGGGGGTCCGGCATCCATTGGATCTTCGCGGCTTTGATTACACTGCTCGGCCCCGTGGTGATAGATCTCTTTTCCGATAACCCTTGGCCAATCTTTGCCATGTTTAGTGGAATGATGGTACTACAACTACTCTTCGTGCTATTTATGATGCCGGAGACCAAGGGGGTACCATTAGAAGAGTTAGAAAGAAGATTAATCAAAGATTAACTATGAGCAATCGATTTACTGGCATTGTTTTTTGTGCTATTTTTGCGATCGTTTTTACGCAATGCCAAGATATGTCTAATGAAACCGAAACCATGGCTGCACCTGAACTATATCAGGAGCGGCACAGACCCCAAGTTCATTTTTCTCCCAAAGAGAAATGGATGAATGATCCCAATGGGATGGTCTTTTTTGAAGGAGAATACCACTTGTTTTACCAATATTATCCCGATAGTACAGTTTGGGGGCCTATGCATTGGGGGCATGCTATCAGCACAGATTTGGTGCACTGGGAACATTTGCCGATTGCCCTTTATCCCGATTCCCTGGGGTATATCTTCTCCGGCAGTGCCGTAGTCGATTGGAAAAATACCAGTGGATTCGGAAGTGAAGAGAATCCTCCCCTCATAGCGATTTTCACCTACCACGATATGGAGGGAGAAAGAGCGAAAACTTCTACCTTTCAATCACAAGCAATAGCTTATAGTAATGACAAGGGGCGAACCTGGATCAAGTATGAGGGAAATCCAGTGATCCCGAATCCTGGTATCCGAGACTTTCGGGATCCCAAAGTAATCTGGGACGAGAATTCGGAGCAGTGGGTAATGGTTTTTGCTGCTCAGGACCAAGTCAAGATATATGGATCAAAGGACCTGAAGGAATGGCAGCATCTCAGTGACTTTGGTAAGGAATACGGGAGTCATGCTGGTGTCTGGGAGTGTCCAGACCTTTTTCCGCTTTATCTGGAAGAAGAAGACAAGACTTACTGGGTTTTGTTGCTAAGTATTAATCCTGGCGGGCCTAATGGAGGTTCAGCCACGCAATATTTTATCGGAGATTTTGATGGAAAACGGTTCACCCTAGATGATCGTTTTCAACCTCAAGTAGACAAAATGGAATCGGGGGAAGAGCAAGCCGTGTGGTTGGATTATGGGCGTGATAACTATGCCGGTGTTACTTGGTCAGATATCCCGGAAGAAGACGGCCGGCGAATCTTCATCGGTTGGATGAGCAATTGGGACTATGCGAGACTCGTCCCTACGGAAGCTTGGCGAAGTGCAATGACCTTGCCGCGCAATTTGACACTAGAAGCCACCGAGTCTGGGCCGCGCCTGCGGCAAGCTTGGGTGAGAGAGGTGGATAAGTTAGAAATTGAATCTAAGACTTTAGCCAATCAGACCGTAGAAGATACCATCAATCTGCTGACGCAAGCACAGGAAGAGGCCGTAGAAGCCCGATTGAAATTGCAGTTCAGATCCATTTCTGCTGGAATCACGAGCTTTGGAATCATGCTGGTCAGCGCTCAAGAAGACTATTATACTTTGGGCTACGATGCAAGCAAGCAACATTTCTTTAGCGATAGAAGATCCGCCGGAGATCACAGCTTCTCTGAGAAGTTTGCATCAGCTATTCATACGGCGCCGTACAAGTTGAAAGGAGAAGAAATGGACTTTGATATTATCATTGATCGCTCTTCTGTGGAATTGCTGGCAGCCAATGGAGCAGTAGCTTTGACGGACCTGGTATTTCCCAAGATGGACTTTCATAAGATCATCTTTTTCACGGATGATGGATCAGTGGAGGTCAGTGGTACTATTTCACCTTTACAGTCCATTTGGTAGATATAGACTTATACGCATTGTCCAAAATTTACTATCTGGGTCATCGGTTTTGATACAGTTTTGCAGAGACCAAAAGATGTAGCAAGATGTGGCGATATATTTGTCTAGTTTTTATACTGCAAACTCAACTGACCTGGGGACAAGGGACTTTGACGGGGAAGCTTGTGGATCAAGAAAAGGCACCTTTAGTTGGAGCTAATATTCTAGTTTTTCAGTTGGAAGATTCTTTGTTTTTGCAAGGGGCTGTTTCTGATCAAACAGGCATGTTTTCGATCGAACTATCTCGCCCCGGACCCTATAAAATTGAACTTTCCTACTTAGGCTACGAGTCACAAATCATAAATGTAGATGCTCCCATCAATATGGGAGAGATCATCCTATCGGCCGCCAGCAGTCAATTGCAAGGCGTCGAAGTTGTGGCTAAGAAGCCAATGATCCAAAAAGAATTAGACCGATTAATCATCAATGTAGCCGGAAATGTGCTTAGCTCCGGAAACAGTGTCTTGGAAATCATCCGAAGATCCCCAGGTGTGATTGTGGATCAGGATGATCTGATTTCGATGAGCGGACGAAATGGGGTACGGGTATATATTGACAATAGGGATACACGGCTGCAAGGGGATGCGCTGGCCAATCTACTCCGAGGAATTCCCGCCAGCACTATTGAAAAAGTAGAATTGATCACCAATCCATCGGTAAAGTATGAAGCCCAGGGCAATGCAGGTATTATCAATATTGTCACCAAGCAAGGTAAATTCTATGGCACCAATGGAAGTCTTACGCTGAGCCCCGGTTACGGCAGATACTTCCGATGGGAAAATAGCCTGAACTTCAATCATAGAACGGCCAAATGGAATCTCTACGGGCAATATGGGTTTGCCAAAAGAAATCAATATATGGAGATTGTAATTGACCGAACCTTCCTGGATGAAGGGGAGCCAACCTCCATTTTTGATCTACAGAACGACTTTCGCTTACCGATCGAAAATCATACGCCTCGTCTTGGTTTTGATTATGATTTTAATGATAGGACTTCAATCGGGTTGCTCGTTTCTGGCTTTGCCAATTTTACTGGATCTGAGTTAGTAAGTGATATTGATGAGTTTGATGGAAAGAAACAGCCATTGGCTGGACAAACCACGGAGGGTTCTACGGTAGCGAAATGGTATCAGTTTGGGACCAACCTACACTTCAGACACAGCTTCAGAGATCGGGGAGCTCTAAGTGTGGATCTTGATTATTCCTCCTATGATAATCGAGAAGACCAGCGATTTGATTCTCAATTTTTGGATGAACTAGATGTACCACTTAGTGAAGTACTTTTGACTGGAGAGGTGGATGGCTTTTTTGATCTTCGAGGCTTATCCATTGATTACGAATTGGATTTGGATGATGGGATTAAGTGGGAACTCGGGTGGAAAAATACTGATGTTACAACAGATAATGATCTCCGATATGTCGACGAGATAAATGGCGTTAGAGCGCCGAATCAACAACTCAGCAATCACTTTATCTATGACGAGCAGATCTATGCCGCTTACACGAACCTTAGCTGGAGAAGAGAGAATTGGAACGCTAGTATAGGCCTTCGCCTGGAGCAAACATATATTGAGGGAGATCAGCTGACTACCGAGGTCAGTTTTGAGAACCAATATCTAAATCTATTTCCCTCGGCCTCCATTAATTTTACAGCTAATCCAAAGCATTTATTTGGTCTTTCCTTGAGCCGAAGACTCGATCGCCCGAGCTACAATGACTTGAATCCATTCCGATTCTTTGTCAATCTTAATACTTTCCGGGTGGGGAATTCATTTCTTACCCCGCAATATACCTGGGGAATGGAATGGAACTATACCTACAACCAACGATACTGTGTCGCGCTGAACTATGGCCTGACGACTGATAATCTAAGCCGGGCCATAGTGCAAGAAGGCACGGAGCAGGTGGTAGTAGTAAAGCCGATCAATATTGACAATTTGCGGAGCTATGCGATGACCTTAAGTTTTCCCATTTCTTTTACCAAGGTATGGACCAGCCAATGGAACCTGAATCTCTCCATGAACGATTTTAATGGAGAAATTACGGGATTTCAATTTGATCGATTGAATCCGGTCTTCGTCCTGAATACCAATCATTCGGTACGCTTGCCAAAAGGATACAGCCTACAATTCGGTGCTTTTTATTTGCCACCGCATTGGGGTAGTATTACCCAAGTGAGGTTGATGTCGCAAGTGTCTGTTGGTGCTCAAAAGCGGATATGGGGTGGAAAAGGTAGCCTGCGCCTGAATTTCAATGATATCTTCTACCAAGGCTATCCTCGCGGACGCACTCAGTTTGGTCGTATTGATGATACCTTTTTGAGCTATCGGGATACGCGCTTCGCCACTTTGTCTTTACAAGTGAATTTTGGGAAACAATCCGTCAAGCCACAAAAAAATAGAAGATCGAAAATCCAGAATGAACTTAATCGAGCCAGGAAAAGTAATAATGGCTAAAAGATGTATGGCTACCAGATGAGTTGGCCCACTTGGCTATTTAGTTTTTCCTTTTGTTCTTCCACATTGAATTTCAAGACATAAAGCAGAGGACTTGTTTGCTCATTTAGTTCTGGCGCAATATTGGCCAGCAAAGCATCACGATCTTGAGATTGATAAATCTTTTCTCCCCATTTATCATACACTTCGATTTCTGCAAAAGCTGTGCTATTTACGATCTGCTGTTCAATCGCATCCAAATCGGCAGAATTGAGATCTATAATGTCTGGAATTTCTAGTTGGATGGCGGTAGGATCTGAAGAATTGTAGGTAGTGATGACAAATAGGGATACCAGGCTAAGGGAAAAGAGGAGGCTTTTCATGTTTGGGTGTTGTGTTTGATTTAAGTGCTATTGCTATTGTTTTCTTAACGGAAGTGAACACCCATTTAGTGTAAGACAGCTGACAGAATTAGAAGAAATCTTTCAATACCAGAAGTGCTTATCAAATTGTTGTCGATCAAAGGTCTCCTTCGACAATTTTGGATGAATGTCAATGTCTGTATAGCGCTCTGTCTGAACCATTTTACCTTCAACCAAGAACTCCAACCAGTGCTCCATCCAATGGCCTTCATACGCCTTAAATTCACTATAGCGAACCTCTAATAGTTTGCCGCTACCAGTCCGGCTAAACCGCCTGACGTTGTATCGTCGTTCTGCATCTAGCCAGATCTGTGGCACTGTCAAGTCGCCTTCCTTGGCACCGATAATGTAAATAGGACGCTGTTCGTATTGACTAAGGGTAAGTAGATTGGTATCTATTCCTACTTCTTGAAGTTTCGACAAGGTACTGTCAATCGGATCGAAGTATAGGCTACCCTCCATGATCATAAATTGCTGTATCTGACGGGATGAATCTACAATAACCCCTTTACGAAATACGTAAACACTATCATTTCTGCTCAAGTTTATGTTGAATCCCTCTTCCGTCTTGGGCAGGTCAATCCGGAAGAAACTAGGATATTGCACTGCCTCCTCCCAGATGGCAGGTTCTTGCGCCACTCCGTCTCTAATTCTTACTGTCTCTTGGGTAAAAGTGTAGGATAGTAAAACTTCACCCTGATAATTTTCCTTCCAATGTTGAACTAATGCTCGGACTGTCTTGGGGGTAAAGACTTCCACGGAGCTGGATTCTTCCTTCTTGTGGCTGGGACAGTTCTGAAGAGATAGAGTGACTGACACCAAAATCAGCCAAGAAAAGAAAGGTCTAGCAAGCCATTCATTGTAGTTCATACGCAGTCGGAGTGAAGGGTGAAAATGACAGCTGAGTGGAAAAAGCAAGGACTATAAGCACTTGCTCTTTCCACGCCAGTTTAAGGAGGATTAAATTACTTCTTTACGGGACTAAAAGAAAGAGAAAATTGAAACGCTAGATAGTAAAATTTCGACAGCCTTCGTCTATTTGTCTTTTGCCATGTCTTCCTGCACAGCCAAACCTACTACAGCCAGCGTAAGTGCCGAAGATACCCACAACCATATGCTGGTTTGTCCTTGGAACAAATACTGATACATGGTGGCTCCCAGTAACCCGCCAAGAATTGGCCCTACCACGGGAATTGCAGCGTAGTCCCAATTGGAGGACCCTTTCCCGCTAATCGGAAGAATAGCATGTGCAATTCTAGGACCGAGATCACGAGCTGGATTGATGGCATAGCCAGTAGTCCCTCCTAAGGAGATACCGATGGCGGCAATTAAGGCGCCCACTACCAGTGGATTTAATCCTTCTGTAAACTTATTGGCTCCGATGAATAGTAGGCCAGCGATCAAAACAAAGGTTCCCAACAATTCACTGAGCAAATTGGCCCAACGAGATGGAATGGAAGGCCCAGTCGAAAAAACACCGAGTTTGGTGCCTGGATCATCGGTGGCTCTCCAGTGCGGCAGATAATGAAGCCAAACCAAAGTGGCACCGACCATGGCGCCAAGCATTTGAGCCAGAATATAGGAAGGCACCTTGGCCCAGTCAAATTCTCCAACGGCGGCCATGGCTAAAGTCACAGCCGGATTGATATGTGCTCCACTGATGGAGCCTACAGCGTAAATAGCTAGGGTCACGGCTAAAGCCCACCCCATGGTGATCACAATCCAACCGGAATCATTTGAACCGGTCTTTTTCAAAGCCACACCTGCACAAACGCCTCCTCCTAAAATAATGAGCACCATTGTTCCGAAAAATTCAGCTAGAAAAGTAGACATACTGGTTTTTGCGTTTTGTTATAAAATTGCATTGGACAATTTAAGCATTAGATTGGCAAATTGTATGTCTTAGCCACTTCTTTCCTTACTAGAATGCGGTCTGGCCAAATTAATATTGGGATTTTTGTATGAAATTTTATTAGAAGTGACAACCTCTTCGGCCTTGCTACTGTTTACATTTCTGTCGGAGAAATCCGGCATCGACTTTTCTTTTTGCGAGCTAGTTCTCGCCATAAATCCAGCAACTCATAGCCGAAAGGCTCTCTTTTTCAAATACAAATATCCAGTATGTACTATCAGTTATTTGGCAATAGTGGACTAAGGGTTTCCCCTTTGTGCTTAGGCACCATGACCTTCGGTAAAGACTGGGGATGGGGATCCACAGCTGCGGAGAGTAAGGACATTTTTGATACTTTCTTGGAAGCAGGAGGGAATTTTATAGATACAGCTGACGTCTACACGGAAGGAAGTAGTGAGACAATTCTTGGAGAATTAATCCAGGCAGAGCGAGATCATATCGTTTTAGCCACCAAATACACTTTATCCAATACTACACATAACCCTAACAAGTCCGGGAATCACCGTAAGAATCTTGTCCAGTCGGTGGAGGCGAGTTTGAAGCGTCTGAAAACGGATTATATCGATCTTCTTTGGGTACATGCTTATGATTATCTGACACCCATTGAAGAGATGATGCGAGCGTTGGATGATTTGGTACGCGCGGGTAAGATTCTCTATACAGGGATATCTGACGCCCCGGCCTGGGTCGTTGCCCGAGCCAATACGATCGCTGAATTGAGAGGGTGGACGCCCTTCATCGGTAATCAACTGGAGTATAATCTTACGGAGAGAACGCCTGAACGCGAACTGCTTCCGATGTCAAATGCCCTGAATATAGGCGTTGTAGCCTGGTCCCCATTAGCAGCTGGAATATTAACCGGAAAGTATTTGCAGGAGAAGGGGAAGGGGAGTGGTGGTAGAATGGAAGGTACTACCTCCTATCGCTTAAACGAGAAGAATGAAGCTATCGCTAGGGTAGTAGTGGACTTGGCAAAAGAATTAGGGACTAGCCCTGCTCAACTGTCACTGACGTGGCTATCACACAAGGGGGTAATCCCGATTATCGGTGCTCGGACTCTGGATCAATTAAAAGATAATCTTTCGAGTCTGGAACTTAAATTGGATGCCTCTAGTATAGAGAAGTTGGATGAAGTTAGTGCCATTCCATTAGGTTTTCCACATGATTTTGTACTGCGAGCCGGAGCTCAGCGAATGATATATGGGGATATGGTCAGTAAAATCAAGGGGAATAAGAATCCCAATTTGAAGCTCTAGTAATCATAGGCTTTTGTAGTTTCTAGGGTAATGTAAAGTGATTCGGTCAAGCATCTGTAGAAGAAATGCCTAAGAAGGTTTATTTTTGATCACAAACAAATACAAAACTATGCCAGACGTGACTATTCCTGGATCGGTCTTTGCTTTCCTAAAGGATTTGAGGGCTAATAATAACCGCCCTTGGTTTAATGATAACAAACCCAAATATCAGGAAGAACATCAATATGTCGTTGCTTTTGCAGACGCCTTGATCGATGAGATGAATAAGCATGACAATATTGAAACCCCTTCTGGCAAGAAGAGCTTGTTCCGTATTTATCGAGATACCCGCTTCTCCAAGGATAAAACACCTTATAAAGGCCATTTTAGCGGCCAAATGAAGCGAGCGACGAAGCAATTGCGAGGAGGATACTACTTTCACATTCAACCTGGAGGATCCTTCATTGCTGCAGGTTTTTGGGCTCCTAATAGTCCAGACCTGAAGCGAATACGAGAAGACATTGCCTTTGATGACAAGCCATTGCGTAAAATTATTAGCGATCCTGTTTTTGTCGAAACCTTTGGCCAATTGCAAGGTGAGCAGGTAAAAACGGCGCCTAAAGGATACTCCAAGGAACATCCAGCCATTGACCTCATTCGCAATAAGCAATTCATCGTGACACGGGAATTCACGGATAAGCAGGTTCAAGCAAAAGACTTCTTAAATCAGGTAGCCACCTCTTTCATCAATATTCGGCCGTTTTTTGATTACATGAGTGAAGTGCTTACAACGGACGCTAATGGTCTACCACTAGAATAAATAGGTCCGGCTATTAGTCAGAGGTTTTACCGAGGAAAGTCTGGAAAATAGCATCGACCTTCCCTTCTAGTTGGCGTTGCTGTAACCACTCGTCAACATAGGCCTTCCAAATCAAGTCACGTGGCAGTAAGTAAGCTTTTTCAAACTGATTGAAGGTTTTTCCGGGCATACAAGGGCAGAGCACAGCCGACTTTGCACTCTGCAAAAGCACTTCTTCTTCATCAGTGATCATGACATCTGCTTCTCCTGCTATGATGGCCTCAAATATGGTGGTGTTTTCTGGATGAAGAATGAGCTGTGCCTCAGTAATATGCTGCCTAGCAAAAACTTCATTGGTCCCGCCAGGGTTGACGATTACCTTGATCTCCTTTCGGTTAATATCTGCCAAGGAATTGAATTTGTCCTGATCTTCACATCTGGCTATAGGTGTTTTCCCACTAACGGTATAAGCACGTGAAAACAAGCCCTGAGCTTGACGGCTTAGTTTTTTGGAGATGCCACTCATGCCAATATCGTATTTTTTGGCCTTGAGATCTGCCATCAGCGTGGGCCAGGAAGTAGGTACTATCACAAGCTTTACGCCCAAACTATGCGCTAGGTCTTTGGCCAATTCTATGTCAATTCCTTCGTAACGACCATCAGGAAGTAGATGACTATAGGGCTGGTAATCTCCTGTTGTGCCGACTCGAAGTTGACCCGATTGCACAACTTGATCAAGCAGACTATGTACAGCTATCGGACGATGACAAGCTGTGATCACCCATAGCATTAAAGCTAGTAGTACTGTTCGCTGCACGTATTTCATTGGTTTTCCTTCCTTAATATTTTACCAGCAGATAGATCTTTCCATTCGCCTGCCAATCGAACGAGCTTACCATTGACAATGATATCGTTGAAGCCCTTTGCCAACTGGTACGGATTCTCGTAATTGGCCGTAGCCTCGACCTGGGTTTCGTCGAATACCAAGATATCTGCTTTGAAGCCGGGACTTAATCTTCCGCGCTTCTTGAAACCGATCGTTTTGGCAGGCAGTTCGGTCATTTTATGGATGGCTAGTTCCAGTGGGAGTAAGCCTTTCTCCCCAACATACCGTTGAATAATCTTGGCGAAAGATCCGTATCCTCGGGGGTGACGCATTTTAGGAGAACCATCGGTAGAATACATGATCAATGGACTGGCAATAAACTGCTCCTGTAAAGACTCATCCATGATGAAGTAAGCTCCCGAGGCACCATTCGGCCCAATATCCATTAGTACATCAACATAGCTCTTACCAATCTCTTCGGCTACCTGTGCGAGATTCTTACCGGCATAAGGTCCTGTACCCAATAGGGTAGCTTCAGGACCATTCCGCTGCTGGACTCTTTGGTATAAATAATCTCTTAAGGCTTGCGGTCGCTGGTTTTTTGCCAGGGTAAAGTCCTCTGCTGTCTTGGACCAATCGGGAAATAAAATGCCAATGCCGGTATAGCTGGCCATATAGGGGTAAACATCCGCAGAAAGAAAAATTCCTTCTCCCTGTGCTTTGTCTATCTTGTCGAGGATTTCTAAGGCGCGTTCTGGTCCCTTGCCGTATACGGCCTTCAGATGGGCTATGTGAACGCGGCAGTGAGCTCCCTGACGGATTAGCTCCTCTATGGAGTCATCGAGTGCATCATCGTCCTCATTGCGCATATGACTCATGATCAAGCCATTCTTCTCACCAAGGACTTTTGCCAACTCAATCAGTTCCTCCTCTGCTGCAAATAAGCCTGGAACATATTCCAATCCGGTACTCATTCCGAAAAAACCGGCATCTACAGCATCACCCAACAAGCGATTCATTTCGGTTTGCTGTTGGGCGGATGGTGCTTCCTTGTCAGGGACTCCAGCCATCCTTCTCAACGTGCCATGACCTAACAAGTAGGCAATATTGGGCTGGAGGTCATAGCGGGCCATCTGCTGAAGCCATTGTGTAGGCCCGGGGATATGGATGTCGAAGTAGTTGGGGCTGGCCCCATCTTGCCCCAAGAGAATACTGGTGACACCCATAGCTAGAAAATTGGTCATGGAGGTGTCGGTAATGGGATCCCCATGTGCATGCGCATCAATGAAGCCCGGGCTGATGATCCGCTGAGCAGCAGGTATGATGGTGGCTATTTCGATCTCTGTTGTATCTACCTCCCCGATGTAGGCGATTTCATCGCCCTTTATCAGCACATCCCCCAGGAATGGGGCAGCCCCCGTTCCATCTATGATTCTTCCTCCTTGTATCAGGATATCAAAGCTTTTGCTTTCGGATAGGAGTTTGTCAAATTCTGGATCGGTTTTCGTCTGACATGAGATTAGAAAGAGGCAGCAAATGGCCAAGTAGATTGATCTTGTCATCTTGTATTATTGGATAACTTGTTGTGGTAATTGACTAAGGTAATTGGAGTCGAAGTCTGCTCCAATACCTGGTATTTCCGGGACCTTTACGATTCCTCCCTTGCTATAGGCAATGCCGCCCGATACGGGGTCTTCACTGTGCATCAATGGAGAATCCATATCAAAGTGGATGATATTGGAAAAGGCCAGACTAAAGTGAGCCAAGGCAGAAATACCCAATCTCGTTTCAGAAAAACAGCCTACCTGGCATTGGATACCGGCGGCTTGGGCGATACTTGCAATCCGAATAGCGTTCCGAATACCACCAGATTTGCTGAGTTTTATATTGAAATAATCAACGGAATTCCATTGGACTAAACGCGTGGCGTCATGCTGGTTGAAAAGTGCCTCGTCTGCCATAATTGAAATGGGACTCTTTGCTCGAACGAGGGATAATTGGTGAGCATTCCAGTGTGGAATAGGGGCTTCGCAATGCTCAATATCAAAACTTTCCAGTGCAACTAGTGTGTGAATAGCGGTATCTACAGACCAAGCTTGATTGGCATCAATCCTTAAGGGTATTTCTGATCCAATAGCTTCTCGAATAGCCCTGATTCGGGCAACGTCTTGGGCCGTGGTACCGCCTAATTTGATCTTAATGTTCGTAAAACCTGCCTCTATGAAGGATTGAGCCTCTTTAGCCATTTTCTCCGGCGTCCCTAAGCCGACGGTCATATCTGTCTCTAACACCTTTGTGTTACTTCCTCCAAGGAGTTGATACAGAGGCATTTGACAGTATTTGGCCTTAAGGTCAAACAATGCCATGTCAAAGGCACTTTTAATACAGGGGTTGAAGGCAATTGCTCTTTCCAATTCATCCATACGATCCTCGATAGCCAATGGGTCTTTCCTGATCCACAGCGGTGCTAGTACCTTAGCAACTGCTTTATTCCCTGCCTGTGTTTCTCCATGAATGGTAGGGAAGGGGCTACATTCGCCTGTGCCGTAGATTCCTGCATCTGTATGGATTCTAATTATAATGTTTTCTGCATGTGTGATTGGGCCTAAGGAAATGACGAATGGTGATTTCAGGGGAATTGTCATTTCATAGATCTCTACCTTGGTAATACGGAGTGGATATGAAGTGGAGTCGGGCATAGACCAATATATTTCAAATGAGGTAGCAAAATAGAATTTCCCTTGAGTATTCGGCAAGGAGAAATGGACAAAAGTGAATTATTTTTAACTGGATACTACTTTTTGGAAAACCGCGGTCTTTACTCTCTGGCTTTCTCCTCCATCCGGTAAGGTCTCCTTTAAGATCAATGCTTGCGCTGCGGGTAACTTAAACACTTCCGATAAATCTCGAATAGGAGAAACCGGAATGCTTACCTTTTCAAAGCGAGCTAAGAGTACTGAGGCATTCCATTGTAGGAAAGCCGTACCCAGTTTTTCTATAAGAATATGTCTGTTTTCGACCCGTAAGGCATTCGTACTAAACCTTGGATCCTCGATCAAACCGGGGAGTTCGAGGCATTTGCAAAGTTCCTGGAAATGTTTTTGCGTCCCGGTAGCCAGAATTAAGGATTTCCCATCTTTGGTTTTAAAAGTGTCTCCATAGGGCGCGATATTGGGGTGCTGGCTGCCCATACGTTGTGGTATATGTTGAAGGTTGAGCCAGTTCGAGGCTTGATTGGCCAGCGAGGCAATACTGGCATCAAACAGAGAAGTCGTAACATGACAACCTTTTCCGCTTCTAAACCTTTGCAATAAGGCCACTAGAATGCCCTCTTTGAGCTGATGAGCCGCCAAAAGATCAATCAGTGCCACTGGCATCTTGACGGGCGCCCCTTGGGCTTCTCCATTCATATAGATCCAACCGGTCTCCGCCTGGATAGCTACATCAAAACCAGGTTTGGGGTTGTCGTGGCCGTAGGCTGTAATAGAGGCATAAATAAGATGTGGGAAACGAGCTTTCAAGCTGTCATAATCCAAGCCAAACTGAGCCGCTGATCCAACTTTAAAGTTGCTAATCACGATGTCGGCATCGGCAATCAGTTGTAACACCTGCTGCTGCTCCGCTTGCTGCTTGAGATCTACCGGTAAATAAGTCTTGTTCCAATTGACGGAGTGAAAATAAGCAGACCAGGGTTTCTGGGGATCTTCCTTAGGTAATTTCCAGGACCGCGTGACATCTCCTTGGGTAGCTTTATTTTCTACCTTCAATACTTGCGCACCCAATTCGGCAAAGAACATGCCTACCGCTGGCCCTGCCAGTACACTAGCTAATTCTATCACCTTTAGTCCTTCGAATACCTGCTCAAATCCGCTCATTTTTGCGCTAAAGATACGTTTTGCAGGTGGGAAGTATGGAACTGGAATTGGGAATATCATGTCTTGGAATTCAGCCTCCCGTCAGGAGCTGAAGCTAGACAACCGAAGTTTGACAGACTTCGGTGGGCTGAGCATTAAAAAAGCCCTTCCGTACGGCTGTACGGAAGGGCTCCGAATCACTTATCATTTCGAACTTGCTCTTTGCTTATATTCCTTTCTAAACGCTTTCTAATGTTTACCCCATAGGGCTACCGTAGCCTTATCGCGAGGTCTTTTAGAATCATACAAGAAAACTACTTTCTTGATAATTCTCTTTCCACCACCGTCAAGTTGGATTACTCTAGTTTCGCCACCGGCTGGGATGTTTTTACGAATGTTCACATTTTGCTTGGTACCGTTCTTGAAATGTACGACACACTTGTGCATGTTGATTGGCCCATCTTTCACTTTAAGTTTGATCGCGGTGAATAGCCCTTGTACTAAAGTCACTTTGATCTCATCTTTGTCTAGGCGGAAATTTACTTTCTGTTGTCCCAATTTATCCCACTTTGTTACGGGGGGTAAACCAGGTGTGTGAGCGAAAGAAGAGGTGGCTTGAACCATGAAGATCGCTGCTAGGGCGAACATTAACTTAATTGTTTTCATCATTTAGGTTTTGAAGTTATTAATTGTCTTACGATTACAAATAACGGCCCATTTCAGAGGCATTCCTTCACCCGATCGGGTGATTTTTGGGTGATATCGTAATTTCTACAAAGAAAAATCCCGAATCATAGCCGTAGCCAAGATTCGGGATTGATCTGATCGCCCTTAGCAGAATCTCCTAGGAAGAGCCCTGCAAGCGAAACTGTGTATATCTAGATACAATTACTGCAAGCAATGCAACCAACGCAATGCCTCCCTCACCATCACCAACTATGGTGTGCGAACTAAAGGCCAGCAGCGCATCAAAGAAAAAGCCGGCATAGGCCCATTCTTTAAGCATGTAGGAACGATTGGTCAGCACTGCCAGTACTCCAAGTACTTTAGCCGTAGCAGATGGGTACACCAGCCAGGTAGGATAGCCCAAACGCTCGAAGTAGCCAGCGGCCCATTCGAAATTTGAGAAGTACATGACTGCGGAGAAGGTGAAAACCAGGCACATCAAGCCTGTACTCCCCCAGTAAACGTATTTTGTGATCTTCATTATCTTACTTATTCTTCATCATACTGCTTTCGTAGTAGGCCAGTGCCTTAACCAAGTCTTCATCTTTTTTAAGATTTAACTTGTTCTTCTTCACATACCCCTTTAATCTGGCAGACTTCAGATGGTCGATCAGCTTCTTGGTGTTTCTATTCACCTCCTTCATCTTACCATCCCGGAAGATGTAGTATTTGGTTTTGTTGACAAACTTTGAACGGGAACTAGAAGCCCCATAGGTGGCCACCTCTTCCTCCTTCAAGGTGGATTCGAATTTTTCCAAGAATTGCATGATCTCACTCTGATAGATAGCTCGATAGTAGGTCAAGTCTACTGGAGTGATTCGATTTACGAACACCTGCTTCTTGCCATCAACCATGATTTCTACGCGGTTGTATAGATTTTCATTAAGCTGGATGGTTTTCTCGTCTTCCCTGATCTCAAACAGTCCGGTCTCCCCGTTATAGTTGATGCTAGCATGCGGCAAAACCTGGTCCTTGACATCATACAAGCTTCCTTTATTCCATTCTTTGTTGAAATAGGGAGATCCTTGTACTTGGCTATAACGCTTTTCTGTGAAAACCTCATTATTACTATTATACATGGGGTCACTTTGGGCCTGCATAATAGAACCTAGAAATAAGAAAACAAGCAGAGTTGTGAGCTTTTGCTTATTCATTTTTGATGATTTTTTTGGTGAATACTTGGTCGCCTACGGATAGGCTTAATATATAAATGCCTGGGGTCATGGCAGCTATATCTATACTTACAAGTTGGCTATTACTCGATTGCGTTTGCAGCACTTTTTGCCCGAGGGCATTGCTAAGACTTACTTGCACTGGATCCTTAAAGATCTCCTTACTCTGAATATACAGCATATCGTTCACTGGATTAGGGAAGATACGGATATCTGGATTAGGATCTTTATCTAGGTTTTCTACAGCTGTACCCAGTAAGTCTAGGACCTCGGAGATCCTGTTACAACCATCTACAAAGGTTAGGACGAAATAAACTGCGGCTTCTCCCTGATACATATATACTCGATCTGTAGCTCCTGGAATAGGCTCGTAGTTCTTGTACCATTGATAGCTATCTCCCACCTTCAGACTAGCTAGTTGTGTTGGGTTTTGGATGATACTATTGGGTTCTATCTCAGACTCAACTACTTCGATAGATTCTGTAAGAGATGTGAAATTATCTAAGCCATCAGTTATCTCCAAGGCAATTTCATAGGTGCCGGGTACTGGGAAGAAAAACTCTGCATTAGCACCTTTTCCGATTTCCTGCCCGTCCACATACCAAGTTTGATCTGCCACATTCCCTTCACTGAGATCTTCAAAGAAGGTGATGCCGTTGGTACAGGCAAACGTGACGTTGAAGTTGGCAAAGAGTAAATCCTCACAAGCTCCAACGAACCAATTGTTGGAATTAGTCTGTTGGCTGTTTTCACCAATGCTAATCGAGGCGTTTCCACCTAAGTCAATGTCTAGTAGGTTCAGATAATCGAAACAGAACTTTTTCTGCGGATTAACCTGAAGGACAGCGTTTGGCCCCTCACTGGTGCCAATCATGGTGATCATGGAACCTGCGGTGGCCTGGAGCTCTAATTCTTCTACATCAACAATTGAGCCGCTTTGTATCTTGAATTCACTTCCTCCTTGTATGGCAAGGTCGGTGATGGACAAAGGATCACTAATCACCATGTTCCCCATATCCATTCTGACTGTTAGGAATTGTGCTTGGGGGGCAGTGACCGTTAGCTTACCTAGGTCCACTTGCAATGGAGCTTGGAAGGCTATTGCTGGAGCTTGGAAGGTGGCGTCTTTATCTGCCTCACCGATGAAAAAGGAGGAGGATGCATCATCGACCCAAGTTGCTCCTTCTGCTAAAAAGAATTGATCAAAGTTTTCGATGGAAGTACCTGTGATCTGCATACCCGCATTGGCAGTGACCTGAACGTCCTTGACTTTAAGTTGGGTATTGGAGGCGAATAGGGTTCCACCATTTATCGCGAGTACATCGGCTTTTAATTCACCGCCGTTGACATTCCAGGTAGCTTGATTTTCGTCAAGCAATACAATGTTAAGCGATGAAGAATTACTTCCATCTAAATCTAGAATCTGGCTTACGTTTGCACCGGTATTTCGCAATAAAAGATCACCATTTGCCAGCATGAAATTCTCTGAAGAAAGAAGGGCTGTACCTGACGTAATTAACTCATTACCGCCAAAGTCAAAAGTGACCTTTTTATTATTGAGGCCTACGATACCTGCTACACTGTAATCTTGATCCATAACAACCGTATGCTCCTCACCGGGGAATGAATTGTCATCGAAGATCAATTTGGAATTGGGGCCTGGCGTAAGATTACTAGGTTGCCCACCGGAAGTTAAGGACCAGTGACTCTGATCCGACCAATTTCCGTTTCCACCTACCCAATACAAATTATCGATGCCGGGATCTTCAGAAGTATATCGCAATACCAAGCTAAAATCTTGTCTGTTATTCACCAAGCTCCCCTTGTGCGTGATGCGCAGGAAGTAGCGGCGAGGTTGAGGATTGGCGAATTCTATTTTCTCTACATTATCTCTGAAGTTATCTCCATTACCAGCAGCTTTACCTGGTACTGCTGGATCAAGAATCCACGGCATTACCTCATTACCTAATTCATCCACGATACGCATGTCTAAGTCATTCACGAGCATTAGATCTGTGGGGTCCAAGGCAGCTGCAACGGGCGTTCCAGCAGGGTCTGTCCAGGCAATGGTGGCTGTAATTTTCTTACCCGCTACAGGATTCAACTCCATTTCAAAAGTCTCCCCGTTAGCTAGTGATTCCTCCCGGATGAAAGCATTAATATCATCTCTGGCTATGATCAAGTCCACTGCCTCTTCCACATCAATCATGCCCCAACCGAAGGAATAATCTGGGCCAGGATTGCTTCCTGCCTCCATGGCTGTCTGGATCATCAAAGCTTTAAGTGAAGCTGATCGTAGATTGGCATTGTTGAACTGTTTGTAAGCCTCGTTGATCATCATTGTTGCACCCAATGCGCCAGGAGAGGCCATGGATGTACCACTGAGGTTACCATATTGATCTTCTCCATCTTCACAAAGAACACTGTAGATCGAAACACCAGGCATGACTAAGTCTGGCTTGATTCGCCCATCATCAACTGGTCCCCAGCTACTAAAACTACTCATAACAATGTCATCGGGGCCGCTATAATTTCCATCTGTTTTCTGCACCGCACCAATAACAAAAATATTCTTAGCTACTGCCCAATCTGATATACAATCGAAAGGGCCATCAGGACTTTGAGGTCCACTTCCTGAGTCATTTCGGTCGTTCCCTGCTGATTTGAAGATAGAGTAGTACGGAGCACTGTATGCTAAGGCATCCGCTGTTCTTGCTCTTGAACTGTAAAATCCGAACCTATAATCCTCCTCATTACTGATGCTGGCATCTCCTAACCAGCTTGATCCTGACCAACCTGTACCTATCCCGTAGGAATGATTAGAGCCTAGTAGCCCTTCATTCAAGGCTTCTTCGGTCATTTCTTGGAAAAAGTCATTCCACCAATAGGCTTTTCCTACCGCCTCATATAAATATCCCCGGGCACCGGCATCAGTCCCGCCAGCCATCACCGTACCAATCACATGACAGGCATGGTTGTCAATTTCAGAACCTCCTGTCACTAGCAGTCTGTTTTCATAGGCTTCGTGCGTTCTGAGTGCTGTTCCTGCATCCCAAACCGCGATACGGAGTCCTTCACCCGTGATGTTCAGGCCAAAACGTCCTCCCTGCCTTATTTCATCAGCATTCACGCTTTGTACAGATCCTTCGTTATGGGTAGTTAAGAAGACGGGCTGACCACGCTCCACATCATACAGCATAAAGGTGTTGCCATCTTCCTTAAAGGTGTGACTGATTTCAGGATGTTTTTTTAGGTAATCCGCCACTCGAGCATTCCTTTCTTCATCACTTTGGCGCAATTCATGCAACAAGGCTTTAAGGGCTACTTCATCTTTTTCGTATTCAAGTTTTTGTGCGGAGAGCAGAGAGAGAGAAGTAACTGCTAGTAGCAGTACGAGGTAGAGTTTGTTTTTCATATTAATCGCATTATACCTAGCTAGGGCAGTTTCTTTATAGGATAAATCACCAAATTTTATTCCTAGCTGTGAAAGATAGAAATCAAACCAAAATTAGGGATTTCACAGCTCTGATGGGGCATCTCACACTAAAATTTGTGTGTAGTTGACGACGATATTGACAAGGAGGTTGGATGACGGTGCTAGTTGTAATTTCCGTATACATAAAGAGCCCTAATCGTTTGACGAATAGGGCTCTTTATTATAAATCAAATAGGTTGAAACCTATTATTTCGGTGTCAAAACAGAAGTCCAGTTCTCACCGTAAACGCTTCCTACTACAGAGAAAGTGATTACACCTGTACCAGCATCGTAAGAGTTAGGACGATCTGGATCTGCATTTAACTGCTGCCATGGATCGCTTGCTCCATCAGTAGTGATAGCACCACAAACATCCTGGATTTTGTTAGTCAAAGCAGAAGTACCATAGCTAGTGTTGTATGGATTGCCTGCTGCATACAAACCACCGTCAAAACCAGTGATAGAGTATACGCCGTCTCCTTCATCTACCAACTCCACATCTTGCGTATTCGTATCGAAAGTTGGAAGGAAGTCATGTCTGTGGTAAGTAGTTACCATAGTGTACATTCCTCCTAGGTTCGATTCGCAAAGTACTTGCAAAACGTGAGTTGCTGTCTGATAGTTTGGATTAACAGCGATATCACCACCAGTCAAATTGATTACAACGGTAGGCGCTTCGCCTGGGTTGATGTTGTCATCCAAGATAGTGATAGGCAATTCCGCAGTACTTGAATTAGCTGGGATAGTACCAGTGGTAGCATCTACGGTAAAGTGAAGATTTTCGATAGCAGTACTGTTAGCTACGTCAATCTCGAAAGTGAAGTTGATGGGACTGCTAGATTGAGCAGCGCCAAGGTTCACAACGAAACCGCTAGGTAAACCTACACCATCATTTACACGAAGGTAGTTGTAAGTTCTAGAACCAGTCACGGTGGTTGCTGCATCCAGTTCAAGGTACTCCTCTGCATAGAGTAGAGCTGAACCTGGGTCTTCACACGCTGTGAAGGTAGCAGCCATGATTACGATTAAACTATATAATATTTTTTTCATTATTGATCTTTTTGAAAATGAACAGAGGCAATGTTTAATGAATAATGTCTAGTGAATAATGCTTAGTGAATAATCTTGAAGGTATAATGTCTTAATTATCCATTCTCAATCATTCATTCTCAGTTATTCATTCTTCATTCTTCACTTTTCATTACAATTGGTTCATTGACATTAATACCCAGGATTTTGTACCAAGAACTCGTTCAAGCTCAACTCAGACTGAGGAATCACGCCCAATAGACGGAAATCAGTGTAAGATAGGTTTGGTACGTTTGCAGTGGCAGACTTAGTGATCTCTGATCCAGTACGCTTAAGGTCGAACCAACGGTGTCCTTCCAAAGCGAACTCCACTCTTCTTTCTTTCATGATCAAAGCAATCAAGTCAGCTCCAGTAGCAGTAGTCTCAGGTAATCCTCTAGCCACACGCAATCTGTTGATGTGAGTCTGAGCACTACCATCGTTTCCACTTCTAGCGTGACCTTCTGCAGCCGTCAATAGCATTTCAGAGTAACGGATAACAGGAATATTTTCCAAGAAGTCACCCTTTTCACCTTGCCACTTTTCACACTTTGCAGTTCCAGCAGGAATGTCATCCAATCTAGTCCAGATCGTGTCTCTGAAGTCACCAGCTTCACTGTCAAGAACAGAGATCAATTCTGGGCTACCTACCAAGATGAACTGAGAACTAGAACTGGTGTTGTTAGACAATGTGCTCAAGCTATTGTTGGCACCGTCAACCGTAGACCAGTCAGTAGAACGGATCTCAGCTTCATAGATAGATTCTGGGTGAGGTACAGCAAACCAAGAGTCATAGTACCCTGCTTTGTCTTCGATTAAGCTAGCTGAAGTTTTGCTCATAGCCGCTTCTGCTTGAGCAGCCGCTTCAGACCAACTTCCTTCGTATAGATATACACGAGACAATAATGCGTGAGCTGCATCCTGACCTGCACGGTAAGGAGCACTAGAATTAGTGGTTGGCAGCAGAGATGTTGCAGAGGTAAGGTCAGTTTTTAGCAAGCTGTACAATTCAGTGTTGGTAGCTCTTGGCTTTACATCCAAGGCGTCAGAAACACCTTTTGTTTCAGATACACGAAGAGGAACAGTAAGGTTAAAACCGTTCACTTCTTGACCAGGCTCATAGCCATATACGCGCGCCATATCGTGGTAGTTCAAAGAGCGAAGAAACAATGCTTCACCTTTCAACTGGTCACGAAGCGTGATATCGTCTGTAGACAAATCTTTCAAATCGTCAATACGGCTGATGATAATGTTTACATCGTTGATGCCAACGTAGTTACCCCAGCGTCCCATGTGAGTCCGAACTGCATTTACGTAGTGCTGCTCGTAACGTCCAGTACGGTTATTGAAATCTAAGTTATCTGCCATGATTTCGGGGGCTACGATCTGGTTTTGACCATAATACCCGAAGTTGTGTACACGGTTATAAGCTGATAGCATAACCGATTCAAAACCAGCGACTTTATCTAGTACGTCCTCTGGAGAAAGAGATTCTGGATCAGATACTCGCAGTGCCTCTTCACAGGCTGACCCCGCAAGCATTACAAGAACCAGAAGGAATATATTTCTAAATTTCATTGTTCTTAGTTTAGTTGTGTAGAATGCTCTTAGAAGCCTACGTTAATACCGAAAGAGTACTGCTGACCAAGTGGAAATACGAAACTAGATCCACCACCAAAAGCTTGTCTTGTACTTACAACCTCTGGGTCAATACCGTCAAATTCACTCCAAGTCAACAGGTTCAAACCTTGAGCGAAAATGGTAACATTGCTCAAGTTTACTTTCTGCAACAAGCTAGATGGGAACTGGTAAGAGACCTTAACTTCTTTCAAACGTAGATAAGAAGCATCAGACAAAAACTGTGTAGAACCGGTCAAACCGAATGACTGTTGATCGATACCTTCAATCACACCACCGTCATATGGAATACCAACATTGGTTACATCACCTGGACTTCTCCAGTATGCTGCTTGTGAAACTAGCTGGTTGTCCGGGTCTCTACTAGCAGAAGCCAATGCATACAAGTCATTATTGAATACTTGGTTACCACCTTGGAATTGTAAGAAACCGTAGATGGTGAATCCTTTGTAGCTCCACTCAGAGCGGAAACCACCGAAGTAGTCAGCCAAAGGTCCGTCAAATTGTCTTACGTCTTCTGCAGTAGGAGCATAAGTTGGAACACCATTCTGATCGTAAGCCATCGCACGACCGTTAGCTGGGTTGATACCAGCCCATGGAAGCAAGTTGTAGAAAGAGATAGGTTCACCAACGATGAATTGAGGATAACCACCAGAGAAGATGGTATCACGTCCTTCGTTCAAAGATACAACCTCGTTACGCTGTAGTGATAATGTACCACCAACAGTCCAACGGAAGCCACCTGAGTTCAAAACCGTGTAGTTCAATTCAATGTCAACACCTTCGTTGCGGATCTCACCTACGTTCTCAGTGATAGACGAGTTAGAGATACCAGCAGCAGAAGGAATCTGAGTTCCTAGCAGAAGGTCCTTGTTATTCTTTTGCCACAAGTCAATAGTACCGTAGATCTTGTTTCCAAGGAAAGAGAAGTCCAATCCAATGTCAAGCTGCTCAGCAGTTTCCCATCCTAGCAAGTTGTTCGCCAACTTCGAAGGAGCCAAACCAGGAGCACCTAGGTACTGACCTCTTGTACCGAACTCAGGAAGAGCGGCAAAGTCACCAATGGCAGAGTTACCAGTGATACCGTAAGAAACACGTAGTTTCAATTCTTCTAGCCAAGTAGCGTTCTCAAGGAAGCTCTCCGCTCCAATTCTCCAACCTAGAGATCCAGAGTAGAATAGACCCCAACGGTTGTCTTCACCGAAACGAGAAGAACCATCGTAACGTACAGTACCGTTAACGATGTACTTGTCATTGTAAGCATATTTCAAAGATGCGAATCCACCTTGTCTTCTGTTAGTAGAAGAAGTACCACCTACTGCAAACGGAGTAGCAGCAGAGTTCAAGTTCAAGAAAGAAGCATCAGCAATACCACGACCGGTGGCGTTGAACAAGTTCCAGTCTGCCTGCTGATATTCAAATCCACCAAGCGCAGTGAAATCATGTCCTTCACCTACAGAGAAGTCATAAGTCAAAGTACCAAAAGTATTCCAGTTGAAAGAAACACGGTCACGATTGAACAACTGTCCACCCCATGCATCTCTGAAGAAAGGAATAGAAATTGGACGAGAGTTCAAGTCTTGGTTGTTAACGTAGTCAATACCAATTGAAGCACGTGCTGTCAAATTAGGAATGATCTGGTAGTTGAAAGCCAAGCTACTCACGTTTTGCAAAGTGCTAGAACGACGAGTTACGTTCTCTGCGTTTTGCAACTGATTGAAGTTGAAGTTGTGACCCTGTCCGTTCAATGGATATGGGTTGTACTCACCATTCTCATCTGTAGCTGGAGAAATAGGCATTGACCAGAAAGAAGGAGCAAATGGGCAGTTTACGAAGAAACCACCATCACAAGGACCACCTTCGTTGCCAATCCAAGCAACAGAAGAACGGAAGTTCATAGAAAGGCGATCAGTCAAGTCAGCATTCAAGTTGAAACGACCAGTCAAACGTTGCCAGTCATTAGTAATAACCTGACCTTCTTGACGGTTGTAGGAGAAAGCAGAGTAGTAGTCGGCGCTTTTTCCACCACCAGAAGCTGAAACGTCGATTGTACGCAAAGTAGCATCTCTCCACAATACGTCAATCCAGTCTTCGTACTCTAGATTTGGATCGGTTGGATTACCATACAACTCTTGAGCTGCTTCGGCACCTCTACCTGCGTTGATGAAAGCTTGTGTACGGATATCCACGTACTGCTGACTGTTCATCATTTCGTAAAGATTCATTGGCTGAACCACACCTTCTTGATAAGATATGTTGAATTTTGCTTTACCCTCACGGCTACCACTCTTAGTGGTTACCACGATGATACCATTCGCACCCTGAGCACCATAGATAGAGGCAGAGGCTGCATCTTTCAAGATCTCAATAGATTGGATATCATTAGGGTTGATGGAGTTCAATGGGTTGGAAGAACCCTGAGTTCCCTGTCCTGTAGAACCAACCTGTACACCATCAATGATTACAAGCGGGTTACTACCTGCAGAGATAGAACCAGTACCACGAACACGGATAGTAACTGCACCACCTGGAGCACCACTACCCTGAGTAACCTGAACACCAGACGCTTTACCCTGGATAGCACGGTCCCAAGACTGTACAGGCAAACCTTCGATTTCCTCGGCCTTTACACTGGTAATGGCAGAGGTAACCTCACGCTTGAGTTCGGTAGAATAACCCGTCACGACAACTTCGTTCAGGAATTCCGCACCTGACGCCATAACGATGTCAACTCTTGTGCGAGCTCCGACTTGTACTTCTTGAGTTTCGAAACCGGTGTAGGATACTACTAAAATGTCGGCTCCGGCAGGAAGATCGAGGGTGTAATTACCGTCGATGTCTGTTGCAGTACCTGAAGTGGTCCCCTTTACGAGGATGGAGGCACCGATTAGAGGCTCACCGGCATCATCGGTGATAGTCCCTGATACAGCACGCTGAGCCATAACTGCCCCAGCAAGCACTGTACATAACAGTACTAGATAGAGTTTTTTCATACTAATGAGTAATTAATTGTAAAAAATAAATCCTTTTCCCACCCGCTCTTCACGTCTAGGCTCTCAATGTAATATTGCGCAGAAATTGAGAAGACCAGAACTAAATGTGAAGGCTCAAGAGAGAAAACTTATTTTTAATAGCTCGCAAAAAAAAAGTATTTTTTTGAGAGATTTTAATTTTCGACCTTGAAAATGTTCTAATATTTCTTGTTTGTTAATTCTAAGAGATGTCTTGATGTAGACTTGTTGATGATATAGACTAGTTCTGTAAGTAGCTTTGGGACGAAATTTCGCTGAACAAAGATAGTAATTAATCTTTCTTTTCCATGTAGCAAACGAATCAGATCAGAATTCTGTGGGGCATCCCCCACACAATTTTTTAATTTTTGTCGCCCATCCAACAAGAAAAGAATTTTTACCAGATCCTAACTTTGTGTGTACATTGGAACGATTTCCCCCCTTCTAATGCTAAAATGCCTTCTTTCTCACTCAGGTCTGCATATCCTCCGATCTTATCGGCTACTCCAAACCAGGGTTCAATACATACGAATGGGGCTTCTGCATTTTTTGACCAGATGCCTAAGTAGGGGAATCCGCTGAAGTCGAAGGTCCAAAACCTTTGCCCGGATTTGTTTTCCAGTGAAACTTCTTGGGATTGCATATCCTCAAATATCAAAGCATCTTGATCAAATAGATCGTTTCTAATGGCCAAAGTGTCCGACCCCTCTAGCACGAGACTCTTTTCACCGCTTCGAAATCCTCCTTCCAGTAGCTGCCGTTCCGCTTTTTCTGACTGATTGAAAACCAGGCGGTAATCGGATCGTTGCTCACCAGGCAGCAATGGACATTTGAAGGCAGGATGTGCTCCCACGGAAAAGTAGGCTATACTTTCGGCTGGGTTTTCGATTTTATAGGTGATCGCCAGTTCATTATCCTTCAGGTCGTATATGGCCCGAAATACAAATGGAAATGGATATTGCCTTAAAGTTTCTTCATTGCTATGCAAGACCAACTCCAGATGCAAAGCATTGGCTTGGACTTCATTGAAAGCTAGATTCCTGGCCAGGCCATGTTGCTTCATCTGAAAATCTTCGCCCTTGTATTTGTACTGGTCTTCGAAAACTCTGCCAACTATTGGGTATAAAATGGAAGAATGCCTGCCCCAGTAGGTCGGATCGGCCTCCCATAAGTATTCTAATCCATTTTCCTTTGAACGGATTCCTGCTAGTTCGGCTCCTTTCTTATTGACCTGTACTATTAGTCGGTCATTTTCTAGGGTATACTTGTTCATGATCTAATGTATTGGGAATAGGTCGGGAAAGAGTTCTACGTAAAGGGATAGGGGAAGGTTCATGGGGTTGGGAATCATTAATCAATCTGGGCATAAAAATTCAGGAGCTTTTTTTGCTCTTTTTCCCAATTCAACTCTAGACGCGCTGCATGACAATTTTTCTTTAGGATGACATATCGATCGGAGGTGGGCTTTACTTTATTTACCGCTGTAACAACAGATCCAATACTTAGGTTCTCCAAAAGTTCAAATACTTCATACTTTTCTTGCAGGGCACTGTACTCTGGAAAGTTCATTTGAAGGGAGGGTAGCCCCGCTTGTATGTAATCAAAGCTTTTATTGGCAAGTGAATAATAATAGCTTAGGCCTCTGTTTTCCAGAAGATTTAGGCCTAGGTGTGCCTGTGGGGTGATGCTTCTGAGCTCCTCCGGATTTAAGTAACCAAGGAATTTTACCTGTTTATGCAAATTTAGCTCACTAGTCAAATCACGTAAGGCCAAGGAGAGATCCCCTTCTCCCGCCAACCACAGTTCAACATGTTCAAGCTTTAGCATGGCTTGAATCAGGACCTCTAGGCCGCGCCCCTCATTAAGCACTCCCTGATATATTAGAATAAATGGAGGAGGAGATTCAGATTTACGAAGGCGCTGCGTAACCACGGGAACATTCCTGATTACTTCGAATGCGGGGCCATACCGCTTAGTCATGATGTCAGCTAAGGCATCTCCAACGGTATAGCAGTATTTGAATTGAGGAATTGCCCAGTCTGCGATTCTTGCCCAAATCCGTTGTATTCTGGGTCGACGAACCACTTCAGGTACTTCGGTGAAATATTCGTGTGCGTCATAGACTCTTTTCTTTCTCCTCAGCTTACTGACAATTAAATTGGGGAGTATGGTGTCCAGGTCAACGGCGCAAAGTATATCCACGGGTACCCAGAGTAAGAATAGAAATAAACGCAAGTTGTATTCAGCATAAAAAAGGGCACCGTTTTGGAACCAACAGCGAAGTCTTTTCTGCCGGAAAGTATGCTGGGATAGGGGAGGAGAGACTTTTTTTAACCGACCGATCAGCAACACCTCATACCCATGCTGTTGCAAACTGGTACATATCCTGATCATTCTTTGGTCGTAGTTGAGATCATTGGTGACCGAAAAACAGATGCGCCCCCTCATGATTTCGCCCATTTGAATGACTCTCCTTCTTTTTCCACAAAACCTTCATCCACTAAATATTCCATTACCTGCAAAACCTTATTCTCATGTCTTGAAGTAAAGGAATCCACAATTTCACCCAAACTCAGCTGTTCTCTTTTTAGTAAGCGATGAATCTTCGTCTTGTAACGTTCGAACTCATCTTTATCCACCTCAGCCTTGTGCCGACCTAAACACACGTCACAGATTCCACATTTATCTTCAGTGTCTTCTCCAAAGTAGCGTACCAATTGTTGCTGCCGGCATAGTACAGTTTCTGCATAGGAGATAGCCTTATTGACCCGTTCCAAATAGCGATTCTTCCGAAAATGATAGAGTTGTTGATCAATGAAAAGATCTTCAAGGGGCAATCTTTCCTGTAGGAAGATGATCTGCGGGTTTTCCTTCTGCGGGACATAGTCAACAATGCCCTCCTTACGCAGCAACAGCAAGGCGCGTTGGAGATCAGTTTTGGGAATGGATAAAGATCTAGCCAGCTGTGTTTCCCTCAGTTTGATGTAATCTTGGAAAGCGCCTTGGTAAGACCGGAGAATGACTTTCAAGATCTTATCAAGCTTGGGATTGCGCAATTGAAAATCGTATAGGGTATCCTTATTTACCTTGATACGCAAACTAGCCGGAATAAAGACCGCTTCAGTAAGTATGATTAATCCCACCTGTTCCAGCGCCTTCAAACTATTGAAGACCTTTACCGGATGGAATTGAAACTTCTGCGCAAAGTCGATAATGTCGAAATCAAAGCTCTGACCTTCTCCACCACCAATAGCTAACTGTAGAAAGCTGCCTAAGGCTTGGTAGGTCTTTTTGATTTCGCCGATTTCCGGAAAGGCCAATTCGTAGTTCCGCTCTAGTTGCTTTTTATCCTGCTGATTGTAAAGGAGGACAGCATAGGCCTTTTGTCCATCTCTTCCCGCTCTTCCTGCCTCTTGAAAGTAGGCTTCTAGATTATCCGGTAGATCCATGTGCACCACGGCTCGAACATCAGGCTTATCGATGCCCATGCCAAAGGCATTCGTGCTAACCATGACCCTAGTCCGGTTTTCCGTCCAGGCCTCTTGCTTCAAATCTCGAGTGGCTGTGGGCAAGCCAGCGTGATAATAGTCCGCCGCGATTTTCCTCTTACCCAGATAATGCGCGATTTCTTTAGTCTTACGGCGATTTCTTACATAAACTACCGCACTACCTCGCACATTGGTGAGGATCTGCGCCAACTTGCCAAATTTGTTCTCCTCTTGCAATACGCTGTAGGACAAATTAGAACGAACAAAGCTCTTTTGGTACACCTGCTGCTTTCCAGCACGAAAGGCCAGCTTCTCCTGAATATCCTTCACTACCTCGGCAGTGGCCGTAGCGGTCAGAGCAATAAAGGGCGTATTAGGAATGAGCTCGCGTAAATTCACAATCTGAAGATAGGGAGGTCGGAAGTCATAGCCCCATTGCGAGATACAATGGGCTTCATCCACTGCTACTAGATTGACTTGCATCTTTTTGATCCGTTCAATCACTAGCTCGGATTGTAGCCGTTCGGGAGAGAGGTAGAGAAACTTCACCTGTCCATAAACGCAGTTATCCAATATGCGATCAATGTCTCGGAAAGACATGCCAGAAAAGATGGCCTCGGCCTTGATCTTTCGCTTACGGAGATTGGCGACCTGATCTTTCATGAGTGCGATCAGGGGAGATACCACGATAGCAATGCCATCCATGGCTAGGGCCGGTACTTGGAAACAGACGGATTTGCCGCCACCAGTGGGTAGTAGGGCCAAGGTATCATTCCCCGCTAGTACCGATTGAATGATCTCCTCTTGCAAGGCCCGAAAGCCTTCAAAACCCCAATACTTTTGCAATATGTCTACCGGTTCAAGAGCGTGCATATC
>CAJXPD010000098.1 GCA_913057785.1 uncultured Lewinella sp.
AGGAAGTGGTATTCCTGATCTAGAGTTTGGTTGGACCAACCAACTTACCCTTGGAAAATGGAACATCAACGCCTTCTTCCGTGGTGCCATAGGCCACAGTCTTGTGAATACATGGCGTGCCTTCTATGAGCCAGTAATTGCTTCTCAGTCTTCATACAACTTCGTTAATACTGATCTACGTGTTCCAGAACTTACCTCTGCACAGTTCAGTTCTTTGTATGTAGAGAAAGCCGACTTTTTCAAGTTAGATAACTTAACCATTTCAAGAAGTTTTAGCTTCGGTAGTGAAAGTGGTTTCCGTAGTATGACCGTTTCTCTAACGGGTCAAAACTTGTTTGTTATTACCGGATATACTGGAGCTGACCCAGAGCCAGCACTAGCTGATTACGGAAGTGTAGGAAACGGAGGAACTATTCAGTTCTCTAATCCTAACGTACTTACTCCAGGTATTGATCGACGCTACAACTACTTTGCGTCTAGAACATACACACTTGGGGTAAATCTTAATTTTTAACCGGAAAAAGTGTTAGACTATGAATAAGTTTTTAAAATATTTCACGTTCTCCTGCCTGACAGTCCTAGGGCTGGCAGCTTGCACCGATCTGGAAGAAGATCTGATAGGAGATATCACCCGCGATATTACCGTTGACGGTATTGATGTCGGAGGCGGCGGTGACGCAGGGGGTGAGTTAACGGCAGCCTATGCCGAATTAAGAAATGCAGGTACGGCTAACCATGGTAGCTACTACGCTATCCAGGAGCTTACATCTGACGAAATGTTAATCGGAGCCAAAGGTGGTGACTGGTTTGATGGTGGTATTCTAATTCAGTTGCACCAGCATACTTATACCCCGACGCACGATTTCGTAAAGAATGCTTGGAACGGTATCTATAATGCTATTGGTACCGTTAATGACAAATTGGGTGGAGGAACCTTGAGTCCTGAAGAAACTGCTCAGGCTCGTGCGCTTAGAGCTCACTTCTACTGGCGATTACTAGATTTGTTCGGTAATGTAAAAATCGTTACTGAAACAGATACTGATCCTCCTCAAACCGATCGTGCTGCTCTATTCAACTTTGTAGAAAGTGAATTGCTTGCTGCACTTGGTATCGCAGAGGTTAGTGCCAACATGGACTTGAGTAATAGCCTTCTTGCTGATGGTGGTAGTGCCTATATCTTGAACCGTTATGGTGCCTTGGGTATCTTGTCCAAGCTATACCTAAATGCAGAAGTATATGTTGGTACACCCATGTATGACAAAGCTGAAATGGCTGCTTCTTATATCATCGATAGCGGTGTTTACGTGCTTTGTGACGCAGGTTGTACGGTTACTAACCTAGGTAAGCGACCAAAGGTTGATGCTGACCCAGCAGAACTGGAAGGATATGCAGCTGTATTTGCCCCTAACAATGAAGGCAACCCAGAGCATATCTTCTCTGTAATGTATGATGAAGTTTCTGGTGGCGGGATGAACTTCTCCCAAATGAACCTTCACTATTCTAGCCAGTTTACTTGGAACTTCGATGCTCAGCCTTGGAACGGTTACGCCACAGTAGAAGAATTCTACAATTCTTACTCTAATGGCGATAAGCGTAGAGTTAATAACTTCATCGTAGGACCTCAGCTTGACTTTAGTGGTTCTGCTTTGCTAGACTTTGCTGCTGATGATGATAATATCCAATTGAATTATACACCAGCAATCAACGAGCTAGCACCTAACTCCATCCGTGAAGCAGGTGCTCGTCCTAGTAAGTTTAGCTTTAAGCAGTTCGGTCGTCCAGATATGGACAATGATTTCCCTATCGTTCGCTTAGGTGAAATATACCTAACTCGCGCAGAAGCTAAAGCTCGCCAGAGTGGTAACTGGGGTGATGCAATGAGTGACTTGAACATCTTGCGTGCAAGAGCAGGTGTTTCTGAATACAAAGGCGACGGTGACTTGACAGCAGATGAGTTTCTTGCTGAAAGAGGTCGTGAAATGTTCCAGGAAACATCTCGTCGTACAGACTTGATCCGCTTCGGTCAATATGGCCAAGCTTGGTGGGAGAAGCCAGCTTCTGAGGCTTTCAGAACTATCTTCCCTATTCCTCAAGAACAAATCGACGCCGGTACAGGCTTGACTCAGAACCCTGGGTACTAATATTTGTATTCATTTTCTGATATTTTAGTATTCCGGATTTTCCCTTGTTGGAAAATCCGGAATACTTATATAAAAGACATATCAAAACACAATATGAGATCGATAGTTATCACCAAGATCTTATTGGGGGCAGTAGTATTGTTGCTGAGTGCATGCGGGGAAAAGACCACACCTCAATTCACGCTGGTTGATCCGGATCGATCAGGAGTAAGCTTCTCTAATGACCTCTCTATAACTGAAGATTATAATCCTTATACCTATCGCAATTTCTATAATGGTGGCGGAGTTGCCCTAGGCGACATCAATAACGATGGGCTGCTCGACATATACTTCTCAGGAAACCTAGTCCCCAACAAACTATACCTAAACAAAGGAGAATTCCAATTTGAAGATATTACAGAACAAGCCGGTGTAGCTTGCGAAGAGGTATGGTCTTCCGGCGTCAACCTGGTAGATGTTAATGGTGACGGATGGCTTGACATCTATGTCTGCAAAGCCGGAAAACCTGGCGGGGAAAACCGCCACAACGAACTCTTCATCAATCAAGGAGACCTCACCTTTACAGAAGAATCCGAAGCCTACGGATTGGACATTACTGGACTTTCCATTCAGTCCGCTTTTTTTGATTATGATCTCGATGGAGATCTAGATTGTTACCTTCTGAACAACTCCATCCGTTCGGTTGGTGGCTTCGACATGCAGGCTGGCCTGCGTGATAGATATGACCCCGAAGGAAATAAACTTTTAGAAAATCGTGACGGCCAATTCGTAGACGTCACCCAAGAAGCTGGCATCTATTCAAGTAGCATTGGATACGGTCTGGGCATCACGCTCGCCGATTTCAACTGGGATGGCTGGCCGGACATTTTCCTCTCTAATGATTTTTTCGAAAAAGACTACCTCTACCTCAATAATCAAAATGGCACCTTCACCGAAAGAGTGGACAGTAGTTTTTCCTCTTTGTCGATGGGTTCGATGGGAGCAGATGCCTCAGATCTTGACAATGATTTACTTCCTGAAATTTTTGTGACGGAAATGCTACCCCGGTCTATTGATCGGAAGAAAACCAAAACCGTGTATGAGAATTGGGATAAGTATCAACTCGCCGTGTCTAAGGGTTATCACCATCAGTTTGCCCGCAATGTACTGCACAAGAACTTGAATGGAGATCAATTCGTGGAACTGGGCCGTTTGGCAGGGGTAGAAAGCTCCGAATGGAGCTGGTCGGCCTTGATCCAGGATTATGACAATGATGGACTCAGAGATATATTCATCAGCAATGGCATTCGGTCTGATTTACTAGATAAAGACTATCTCAACTACATGGCTAATGATGCGCGGGTAAAAGCCATGATCGACCAAGATGAGGAGGTCTTAAAGAAATTACTGGATGTGATGCCATCCGAAGCAGTAAGCAATGCCATGTTTAAGAATGAAGGGAACTTGAAATTCTCCTATCAATCTGAAGCTTGGGGCCTAGAAGCACCGACCTTTAGTAATGGCAGTGCCTACGGAGACCTAGACAATGACGGTGATCTTGATTTGGTTACAAACAATGTAGACCAAATTGCCTCTCTCTATCGCAACAACTCAGATGCAACTCCAGCCAAAAGCCTAGGGGTAAATCTTACTTACAAGGATGCCAATATACACGCCATCGGTGCAAAGGTTTTGATCGTAGCCGACTCCCTTCGTAGTATGTTTGAATACTATCCAGCCAAAGGTTTCCAAAGCTGCTCGGCGGTACCGCCCATTTTCGGCCTAGGAGACCGGAGTGAAGTGGATAGCCTAATTGTAATTTGGCCCAATGGCGAAGCCAGTATACGAACGACGGTTCCGACGGGTCAGACCTATGACATTAGCTATGAAGCGGAAGACCGGAGCACATTCCCGCTTCCAGGTGTAAAAGAACAAGCAAACACTTTCCAATTAGCGGAAGTGGCATTTCCTTTTACTCATCGTGAAATCGGATTAAACTTCTTTGACCAGGAGCGAATGCTATTATCGATGCCTGGACGCCAGGGGCCTGGAATAGCAGTGGGTGACGTGGACCAAGACGGTACAGAAGATGTCTTCATTGGGGGTGGTAAAAACCAGGAATCCGTGCTGTTCTTATCTAAGGAGGGTACCTATATTCCACAAAATCTGTTTTCAGATACTCGGCGATCAGAAGTTACCGCAGCCGAATTCTTCGACTGTGATCAAGATGGAGACCTCGATCTCTATGTTGCTCACGGTGGCAAAGGCTTTTCAATCTACGCGCCAGAGTTGAACGATGCCTTATACATAAATGACGGAACTGGTAATTTCACCCTAGCCCAAGATGGCATTTCCTTTCCCTATCCTATTTCCACCGGAGATATTGCTATTGCGGACCTCAATAATGATGGGCTTTCAGATTTGGTCTTGGGAGAGGCCATGAAAACCAGACGATATGGTTTGCCTGGCAGTGCCTTGATTTTCTTGAATCAGGGCAAGGGGCAGTTTTCGCTAGTAGATAGCGATCTAACTAAGGAGGTAGGGATGATCAAGGCCGTAGAATGCGCTGACATCAATGGAGATGGATGGATGGACATCATGTTAGCAGGTCCATATATGCCGGTCACCATGCTCATAAACAAGGAGGGGACATTCACAGCCCCTGAACAGCTGCAAACCCTGGCAGATAGCGAAGGCCTTTGGAATTGTATTGAACGCATTGATCTAGATGCAGACGGGGATCCTGATTTCGTCTTGGGTAATCTAGGACAGAACAACTTCTTCACAAAAGGCTTAACGGTACTCGTAAATGACTTTGATGATAATGGTACAATGGAACAGATTGCCTGTCAGGTAACCGAGGAGGGGCACTTCCCTATTCATGACACCGATGAGCTTTATGCCCAGTTGCCACTGCTAAAGAAAGTGTACCGCTCGTACAATGAATTTGCCGAAGCCCCTTTAGAGGATTTGGTTCCGGAGGAGCGCTTTAAGGAAGCCCTGTCCTTGTATTTTCGCGAAAGCAATAGCCTAATTTTGTGGAATGAAGGTGGCAAACTCGTCCAGAAAGCCCTTCCGATAGAGGCACAATATTCTACTGTCAATGCAGTGCTATCGGAAGACTTCAATGGAGATGGAATTGCAGATTTGTTACTAGGTGGTAATGACTATAATTATAAGCCCCAATTTGGCCGTCAAGATGCCACTTTGGGTTGGCTTTGTTTTGGTGAGAAAAGCGCTGAAAGTGTTATTTTTGCGCGCTGCCAAACCTTGGGTATTTCAGGTCAGATCCGGGGACTGGAGCGCATTAATCAAAACCAAATCATTGTAGGAGTTAATAATGAAAAAGTTAAGCTGTATTCTTACTAGTCGCTTAGTGTGGATTTCGTTGGTAACAGTAAGTGTATTGGCATGTAAGTCAGAATATGAAAGCCGTGTAGCAAAGGAATTAGCTAGCGGGCTTATCCAGGATAGCCTAATTCTCGGTCTGCACATGGGACTAAGCAAACAAGCGTATTTCGACGCTTGCTTCGAATTGAACAGGCAACAACTAATTAATTCTGGGACGGGTGACGCTTCGGCTCATTACATCACAGATCGCGACTCTAGCGGCATGAACACGCTTCGCTCGAAAGATGTGTTATTCTTCGGTATTTTCGATGAAGAAGATATCATGAGAGGAATGGAAATGACTTACTCTTTTGTGGCCTGGGCACCGTGGAATCGCAATATGCAGTCAGACAGCCTCTTATTGCATCTTCGTGACGAATACCTCGCAGACTATCCTGGCAATGATTTTCTAGAATTGAAGTTAGAAAGTTCCGAAAACCCTGCCCTGGTCAAGATCGATGGAAATCGTCAGATTCTGATGTATACTAAAGGGAAAAAAGATGTAGTCGTTAAGATTGAAGATTTACAATATAAGCTGAAGTAGCCATGGAAAAAAGAATAGGTTTTTGTTTGATTTTGTGCATGCTGTTCGCTTGTGGCGGTCCTAACTCGACAGCAGTAGAAGAATTGTTCGAATTGAAGGATAATCAGGCTATTGGTATAGCGTTCAGCAATGACCTGACTTATTCGAGCGATTTCAACGTATATAAATACCGCAATTTTTATAATGGAGGTGGCGTAGCTATTGGCGACATCAACAACGATGGCCTTGCGGATATCTTTATGACGGCTAATCAGGGCGCTAACCGGCTTTTCCTTAATAAAGGGGACTGGCAATTCGAAGATATCACCGAAAGCGCTGGAGTCGGCGGAGAACGCGCCTGGTCTACCGGCGTTACCATGGCAGATGTGAATGCGGATGGACTCCTGGATATCTACGTCTGCAATTCTGGCGATGTCGCCGGTGACAATAAAGAAAACGAACTCTACATTAACCAAGGTAACCTCCAATTCAAGGAGCAAGCAGCTGATTACCAGCTTAACGACAAGGGATTCTCTACCCACGCTAGTTTTTTTGATTACGACAAAGACGGCGATCTAGATGTTTATATCCTCAACAATTCCTTCCAGGCCATCGGAAGCTTCAATTTGCGCAAGAATGAACGGCCTGTAAGAGATGAATTGGGTGGCGATAAACTCATGCAGAATCAAGGAGGCACTTTTGTAGATGTAAGTGAAGAAGCAGGGATTTACGGTAGTGTCATTGGCTTTGGGCTCGGCGTTACTGTTGGTGACGTCAACAACGATGGATGGGAAGACATCTTCGTATCCAATGACTTCTTTGAACGAGACTACCTCTATGTCAATCAGCAAAATGGCAGCTTTCAGGAAGATCTCGTCAATCAAATGCAGTCTATCAGTGGAGCCTCTATGGGTGCCGATATGGCTGACATCAACAATGATGGTCATCAGGATATTTTCGTGACCGAAATGCTACCATCAGAATATCAAAGACTGAAAACCGTAACCACCTTTGAGGATTGGGACAAATATCAATATAATGTGAATAATGGTTATCACCATCAGTTTACGCGTAATGTGCTACACCTCAACCGGGGGGACGATGCCTTTAGTGAGGTGAGTCGATTGGCAGGGGTAGAAGCCTCGGATTGGAGTTGGGGAGCCCTGTTTTTTGATATGGACAATGATGGATATAAAGATCTTTTCATTGCCAATGGCATCTACCAGGACCTTACTGATCAAGATTATCTACAGTACATAGCCAATGAGTCTGTCATCCAGTCCATCATTTCCGATCAAGGAGTAGATTACAAGGAACTCATCGATATCATTCCTTCTAACAAAGTAGCCAATCACGCTTACAAGAATAATGGAGATTTAAGCTTTGAAGAATATACGGAAAGTGGACTCTTGACGCCGAGTTTTTCCAATGGCTCCGCTTATGGAGATCTAGATAATGATGGAGACCTAGACCTTGTGGTTAATAATGTAAATATGCCTTGCTTTGTCTACGAGAACCGGCAAAGTGGTGGCAACCATGTAAAGATAAAGTTGATAGGAGAAGGCGACAACACCTTTGCCATTGGCAGTAGCGTAAGCGTAAGCTCAGCTCAGCATACTTGGAACCTGGAGAACCAACCAGCGCGAGGATTTCAATCTAGCATGGACCCCGTGATGGTCATTGGCGTTGGGGATGCCACGCAAGTAGATATTAAAGTGACTTGGGCGGACGGGAAAATCTCCCAGATGACCAACGTGCCCACCAATCAGACTTTAACCATAGAGGCCTCCTCGGCCTCCTCTCCGACAGCATCTACTCCTGAGCAAAAAGCCTCTCCTTTCCAGCAAGTATCACCCGGACTCGATTATCGACATCAAGAAAATAAATACATTGACTTCAACCGAGAACGTTTAGTGTATCATGGCCACAGTAACGAAGGGCCACGTGCGGCTACTGGTGATGTCAATGGAGATGGCTTTGTAGATTGGGTCATTCCTGGTCCAAAGGGAATGTCTTGTATGTTATACCTAGGATCGGAAACTGGCACCAGCGCCGGTCAGGAAATAAGCACCATCTCTCCCGAAGCGGAACACGTAGCAGCTCACCTATTCGATGCTGATCAGGATGGAGATCTCGATCTTTATGTCGCCAGTGGCGGGGTGGAGATTACAGAATACTCAGGCCTTCTACAAGATCAACTGTTTTTCAATGATGGCCAAGGCAATTTTGCGGATCCAAAACAACTTTTTCCAGATGAGCAAAAACTTAGTACCCTGGCTGTTCATTCAGGAGATATAGATCAGGATGGAGACCTGGATTTGTTCGTTGGGGAAAGAATTAAAATTGGTCAATATGGGGCCAAGTGTTCTGGCTTTATCTTGGAGAATGACGGCAAGGGAAATTTTGCAGACGTTACTCAAAAATATTATCCAGGCTTAAAGGATATTGGGATGATCACTGACGCGCAATGGCGTGACTTAAACGGCGATCAACGACCTGACCTTATCGTAGTGGGCGAATTCATGGAAGTACATATTCTTATGAATGATGGAGGAAAGTTATCACGTATCGACTTGGACTTTCCCAACGCTGGCTGGTGGAATGACCTACATCTCGATGACGTGGACGGCGACGGAGATCTTGATGTTATCCTGGGCAACTTGGGTACGAACAGCCGTTTTGAAGCCAGCGCTGAGCATCCTTTGCGCTTATACGTAAGTGATTATGATGGTAATGGTTTTCCGGAAAGCGTGCTCACCTTCAACGCAGAAAATGGCAAGGATTATCCCTATGCGCTACGACATAATCTAACCACCCAGCTTCGATACTTAAAGAAAAAGTATCCTGACTTTCAGTCTTTCAAGGATGCGGATATCACTCAGATCTTTGATGAGAACCAATTGGGTCAGGCAGTTGTACTGGAGGCAAACCAACTACATTCGGTACTGCTCAAAAATCAGGGAGACAATGGATTTGAGATGGAGCCACTGCCAAAGACTGTCCAATTTAGCCCGGTTTACGCTATCGCTTCCGTAGATGTAGATAATGACCAGGATTTAGACCTACTATTGGGTGGCAACCTCTATAAAGTGCAACCTGAAGTGGGCATGTATGACGCCTCTTATGGTCATTGCTTGATTAATGATGGGAAGGGGGGATTCACGGACCAATCCGTAGAACTAGGATTTTCCGTAAAGGGCCAGATTCGAGATATAAAAATTATTGAGGAAACGATCTACATCTTCCGCAACAATGATGAAGTTGTGACTTATCAGACCAATTATGAATAGAGCAGTGATCAGACCAATTGCAGTTATCATAGTCATCCTTTTTTCGTTCGCCTGTCAAAAACAAGAGCAAGCTGTTTCCAACAACAGTAGTACCTTGCTCACTCTAACAGCAGCGGAGACCGGGATTGATTTCTCCAACACCTTAGTTGAGGACCCTCAAATAAATATTATCGAATACCTCTACTACTATAATGGTGGAGGCGTGGCCATAGGTGATATCAATAATGACGGCTTGGAAGATATCTATTTCACAGCCAATCAAGGACCTGATAAGCTATACCTGAATAAAGGCAATCTAAATTTTGAAGACTATAGCGAGGAAGCAAAAATTCTACCAGAAAATACCTGGTCTTCCGGAGTGGCTATGGCAGATCTCAATAGTGACGGTTACTTAGATATTCACGTTTGTAAAGTGGGCGTAGGTATTTTACCTGAGGCGCATAATTTGGTTTACATCAATCAGCAGGATGGAACATTTCGGGAAATGTCTACTGAATTGGGTCTGAATTTTCAAGGCTATTCTACCCAGGCTTGCTTCATTGATTATGATAAAGATGGGGACCTTGATGTCTATTTACTGAACCATAATGTCCATTCCGTCAGAAGCTATGGAAATTCCCGCAAACGCCAGGAACAAGACGCTTTGGCCGGGGACCGTTTTTTTGAGAATCGACTCAATGAGCAAGAAAAGACTTTTGTAGATGTCACAGAACAAACTGGTATTTTCAGCAGTCCCCTCGGATATGGGCTTGCTGTTTCCAGTGCAGATCTAAACGGCGATGGTTGGACAGACATTTACGTTGGAAATGACTTCCACGAAAATGACTACATCTACTTCAACAATGGAGATAAAACCTTTACAGAAGCGGTAGCGGATTGGACGGATCATACCACACAATTCAGCATGGGAGTGGACATTGCAGATATTGACAATGATCTATTACCCGATGTCTACTCAACGGACATGCTGCCCTTCTCCGAGGAGGTCTACCTTAAATCCGGAGGAGAAGACACCGACCAGATTAAAAGGATCAAGAAAGACCTAGGATTTGAAAACCAATTTGCGCGCAATCATCTACAAATCAACAGCGGGCAGGGATCATTTACAGACGTAGCCCTTAAAACTCGCACATTTGCTACGGATTGGAGCTGGGCAGTACTCCTCCAGGACTTCGATAACAATGGGTGGAAAGATATTTTTGTAACGAATGGGATTGTAAAGCGCCCTAATGATCTAGATTATATCAACTTCCTAAACAGCCAAGCTATCTCCCAATTCACGGAAGATGATCCAGAACGGACCAAAAAATTGATCGAAAAATTACCCTCTCAAAAGTTGAACAACATTCTGTTTCTGCAGCAGGAGAAGCTGTCATTCACTGACATTACTACCTCTCAGATTGACCAGCCTACTTTTTCCAATGGTGCTGCTTTTGGCGACCTTGATGGGGATGGCTACTTGGAGGTTGTGCTCAACAATATTAATGATCCAGCCAGTATACTGAAGTTTAATCAAGAATCCAGTACAGGAAACTATCTAAGCCTTGCCCTGGCTGATCCTTCGGGCAGCACCACGCTGGGTACCAAAGTCTATCTACACGCTGGAGGGACAGCACGCTATCAGGAGTTTCAAACGGTGAAAGGATACCAATCCTCTTCCTCACACCGCTTGCACTTTGGCCTAGGCCAGCAGGATCAAATCGATTCATTGGTAATCATTTGGCCGGATTTAAGCAAGCAGGTGCTCAATGCCGTTGAAATCAATACCCATCAGGAGATTACCAAACCTGAATCTGGTCCAATCGCTGCCCTCAATCCCATTAGCATTACCAATCGAACCTTTAACCTCCTACCCCTCGAACACATAGAAAACCAATTCAATGATGATGAAAACGAAAAGCTAATTCCCGAACAGCTTTCTAAAGAGGGCCCAGCCGTACTTTACGAAGATTTGGATGACGATGGAATTAAAGACCTATTGATCGGTGGTGGGCATGGGCAAGCCATGCGACTACTTAAAGGAAAACCGGATGGATCTTTTGAAAACCTGATGGTCAATGAGTTCAAGAGAGATGCTCGATATGAAGATGTAAGCGCTGCTACTATTGATTTTGACGGTGATGGAGATAAAGATCTGTACATCGCCAGTGGAGGAAGTGTTGCCCGAGAACTGGACAAAGTTCTGGAAGATCGACTCTACCTAAATAATGGAGGGATGGAATTTCGACGCATCCCGATCTCCCTACCTCACACCAACGCCAGTGTCGTCAAGGTAGCCGATTTTAATGGAGATGGTTTTGAGGACATTTTTGTCGGTGCGAGATCGATCCCTGGATCTTATGGTCTATCTCCTTATAGTTTCTTGTTAACTAACCAACAAGGGATGGCCGTCGATATTGCCTATCAACACCGATTCGGTATGGTCACCGATGCTGAGTGGATTGATTACGACGGAGATGAGGACTTGGATCTCATTCTTTGTGGTGACTGGATGCCCATTACTATACTCAGAAACGAGGGAGGTGGGGAGCTAGATTTCCTACCGGAAGAAGAGAATTTCCCAATGCTTTCAGGCTTTTGGAATACCCTTGAATTTGCCGATTTAAACCAAGACGGTAAAATGGATATTTTGGCTGGTAATATGGGGACCAACGCCTTGTATAATGTTGACCCAGACCATCCCGTTAAGTTGTATTTGGGGGATTTCGATGAAAATGGAGCCGTAGATCCTTTAATTTTCTTCTATTATGTCGACCGTTATATCCCCTTGGGATCGAAGGATAAAATTTTGTCACAACTTCCGGCACTAAAGAGACGTTTCGTCTCCTACGAAGATTTTGCTCAGGTGAGTTCTTTCGCCGAACTTTTGCCCGACGGTAAGGATCGCCTAGTAGAAACGAAAGAAGTCAACGAACTGCGTTCTATGCTTTTTCTTTCGGGAACTGAGCAGTACAAGGCCATCCCGCTACCCGAACGATTGCAAATGGTGGATGTACAGGACCTGTACCTGGACCAGGATCAAAAAGGTATTTACTACGTGGGTAGCAATCAGGAGTTAGTGGCAGTTCAAGCAAATGCGATGAGTGCTAGAGCTGGGATGGTAGGTGAATTTGATAGTAGCACAGAGACCTTTCAAAAGGATAGTTGGCTTAATTTTCCCGCGGGGATCAATGCGCGCATGATCCTCCGACTGGAAACAGGTAAAGGTCTGATTATCACTAACAATGACTACCCTTACCTGGTGGACTGGCTACAATAAAATGTACAAACTCTGGTGAATTTCTATGGTTTGCGGGGATGGAATCGTGACAAACTTCCATTATTTTTGTGGAGAAATAAGGAAAATAAAAACTGTTTGAAATGCGAAGAAGAGTATTGTGGTTAGCGCTCATTGCCGTGCTAAGCCTAAGTTGTCAGAAAGAATATATTTCTCAATCAGAAATACGTGACAATCTTCAAGAAAGTGAGTTGTTTCTATTATCGGTGGAAAACTTGACCGATATCCAAGTACACGATATTTTTTCTCCCCCGGTAGCGAGTCGGGTATATACTTACCCTTGTATTGCAGCATTCGAGGCCCTTTGCCCTGCCTATCCAGATCAGCAGAGTTTTGCCAATAATTTGAGTGACCTGCCTCCATTAAATATAGAAGTTGATACTGCACAGGTTAGTGTAGAGTTGGCAGCCATCTATGCTTTCAATCAAGTGGGCAAACAGCTAATCTTTTCAGAAGAAAGAATGGAGACCTGGCAGGCAGAAGTCGACTCTCTAGTCAACAGCTGGCAAGTGAATCCTAAGCTTGTCAAAGCATCAAAGGAATACGCCTCAAAGGTAGCCCAACATATCTTGGACTGGTCCAATGCAGATAACTACGCTCAGACTCGCTCCATGCCGAAGTTTTCTGTTACGGATGACCCATCTCGCTGGAAACCTACTCCCCCAGCCTATATGGAAGCCATTGAGCCTTATTGGAACAAGATACGGACCATGGTGATTGACTCCGCCTCACAGTTTAGCCCTCCTCCCCCACCTCCTTTTAACCTGGAGGAAGGTTCACCCTTCTTCGATCTGGTCAAGGAAGTATATGATGTCGGTAATGGGTTGGATGAAGAGCAGCGACTCATTGCCAGTTTTTGGGACTGTAATCCTTTCGTGATGAACCAGACTGGGCACGTCATGTTTGCTACTAAGAAAATCACGCCTGGTGGACACTGGATGGGTATCTCAGGAGTGGCCTGTAGAAAAGCAAAGACTGAATTTGCGGAATCAGTCAAAGTTCATGCATTGGTGAGTATTTCGCTCTTCGATGCCTTTATCAGCTGCTGGGACGAGAAGTTTCGAAGTTCTTTGATCCGCCCGGAGACGGTTATCAATGAGACCCTTGACCCTGACTGGTTGCCTACCTTGCAAACGCCGCCCTTCCCAGAGCATACTAGTGGCCACAGTGTAATATCAACGGCAGCAGCCGTGATGCTTACCAAACTGTTCGGGGATAACTTCAGTTTCGTGGATGTCGTCGAAGTGGAATATGGACTCCCAGAGCGAAGTTTCAACTCCTTTATGGAAGCCTCCCAGGAAGCTGCGATCAGCCGACTCTATGGAGGAATTCATTACCGCCCTGCCATTGAAGATGGAGTGACGCAGGGTCAAAATGTAGGCAACTATATCACAGCTCAATTAATAAGTGATCGTTAGACCTAAGTTGTACGGAATGCTATTGGCTTGGCACAAAAAACCGTATATCTTATATGTATTAGATATTGCCTTTGGTTATTATTAACCTCAAATTTGGCAAAGGATCTGGGTACGCAATACAATCAACTTTTTTGCAAGTTTGCTGTTATTTTTAATGATTGTCCCGTTAACCAGGTCCTCTCTTACAACCCATAAACGTCTAAGAAAAACTACCATAAACACGGCCGGACCAATAATTTTTGGTGATAGTAAGATTATGTCGGTTGACTGTCAAATCTCGGCAAAGCTATTGCACATTAATTCATCAATTGATCCGAATTTTTAGATTTGGAGAAACGGAATGGTCGCTAATTTCTTAGCAGAAGACCAAATAAATTTGGCATTGGTAGATACAAAATGCTAAAATTAGTATTTTGATGAATCTCATAATACATTAGCAGTGTAGTACGTAAGTGATACGACAAGAGATAGTTACCCTGCATATTCACATCAGCGATCGATTTGTCCCTTTGCCAACTAAGACCTGTCCCGACTATGAAGCAATTTTTATTAGGCCTACTTTTACTGATTTTCCTCTCTGTACATAGCTACGGCCAAGTAAGAGATTTGCATATCAGCAAGGGACAGACCAAGGTAGACCTGCCTTTCGACTTTCATAATAACTTCATTATTGTAAAGGTCATTTTCAATAACTTCTTCCCACTTAAATTTATCCTGGATACAGGTGCAGAACATACTATTTTGACCAAGCGGGAAATTACTGATCTCCTCCGGGTAAACTACCAGCGAGAATTCAAAGTATTGGGCTCCGATATGCAAACGGAATTAGTAGCATATCTGGCATCTGGCATTCGCTTTCAGATGGGAGACCTCAGTGCCCGAAACCGATCCATTCTAGTGCTACAGGAAGATTATTTCCGGTTTGATGAGTTTGCAGGCATTGATGTCCATGGCATCCTAGGGGCCGACTTTCTGCGGCGATTTATTGTAAAGATTAACTATCGCAAGCAAATAGTAACCCTTTATTCTCCCCAGCATTTTACCCCTCCTAAAAATAGATATAAAGAACTGCCCATAGAGATCGTGAGGAATAAGCCTTACCTCTACACTAAAGCCAGGTTTGGAGCAGATACTTCCCTTAATCTAAAGCTCTTGTATGACACTGGAGCCAGTCTAGCGGCTTTGCTGTATACCGATACTGATCCAGGGATGCAACTGCCAGAATCTGTCATCCGGAGCCCTATCGCAATTGGTCTTGGCGGGTTCCTGGAGGGATATATAGGTAGGCTCCCGAGCATACAAGTGGGGCCCTATCAGCTATCCAATGTCGTTACCAATTATCAGGATCTCCCTCCCAATGTAGATTCCACCTATACTAATAATCGGAATGGGATCATTGGTAACCTGATCATGCAGCGCTTTATCGTTATAGTCGATTACTTTGCTAGCAAAATCTATCTAGCCCCCACTCGATCCTTTAAACGGAAGTTTGATTACGATCGGAGTGGCATCACGCTCGTCGCCACAGGTAAGAACCTGGGCCAATATAGGGTCTTGAATATTATTGATGGCAGCCCGGCGGATGAGGCCGGTGTGGAGATTGGAGATCTAATTCGCAGAGTGAATGGGGTGCCCACCTCTTTGCTGAGTTTGGGGAGTATTATCAATAAATTTCAAAAAAAGGAAGGCAAACGAACCCGTGTCGTATTGAAAAGAGGGGAAGAGAGAATCAAAGTAGAATTTCGCCTTCGCAAGTTGATCTAGTTACATTTTCCTAATCCTAATCTAGTCTATATTCTCCGCATTCCAGTTTTTGTAACTGTTATGTTGAAAAATCGTATACTTGTGCGATAGAAAGTAGAAAGCAAATTCAGAGACCTACTCGTATTTCACTTTCTAACTACAGCCTACAAAAACTATGATCCTCCTCTTGCTCCAGCGAGAGGCTTATCTCAATCCATTTTGTTTACAAGCAAACTATTATTAATTTTTCCGGGCAAATGTAAACCCAATGTTCAAGAAATTCCCCTTTTACCGGCAATTGGATGCTATGGATTGTGGGCCGACCTGCCTACGAATGATAGCAGACCACTATGGCCGAAAATATACCTTACAATACCTGAGGGAGCATAGCTACCTGGATAGGGAAGGTGTATCCTTGCGGGGAATCATTGAAGCGGCAGAAACGATTGGTATGACCAGTATGGCGATCAAGCTGCCTTTTCAAGGTGAGAATGAGGAAGACCCAGGTCTGTTAGACGCGCCACTCCCCTTGGTTGCACATTGGAAGCAAAATCACTTTGTCGTTGTTTACAAAGCCAATCAAAAACATGTCTGGATTGCAGATCCCGCCTTTGGGAAGGCCAAACTTACTACAGCAGCTTTTCGGAAAGCCTGGGAAAGCGATAAAGGGAAAGGCATAGCACTGCTATTGGAGCCCACCCCCAATTTTTATGAAGAGGAGGGAGAGAAGGTGAAGATGGATGGCTTCTGGTATCTGCTTCGATATTTACGCCCCTATCGCTCATTGATTTGGCAACTCGTCTTGGCATTACTGCTAGGCAGTTTTTTTCAACTACTTTTTCCTTTCCTAACGGAAGCCATTGTCGATATCGGTATCGAAACGCAGGATATCGATTTCATCTATTTGGTATTGATGGCCCAATTGATGCTCTTCCTCGGGCAAATTACGGTCAAAATCATACAGAGTTGGATCTTACTGCATATCGGAACAAGGATAAACATATCACTCATCTCAGATTTCCTCATCAAATTGATGCGGTTGCCCATTGGGTTCTTTGATCAAAAGATGATTGGAGACTTACTGCAGCGGATTGCAGATCAGCGACGAATCGAAAGCTTTTTGACTACCAGCACTTTAAATGTACTCTTCTCCTTATTCAATTTAGTCATTTTTGGTTTTGTGATCTGGTGGTACAATACCGTTGTATTCTTGATATTCCTCGCCGCGAGTATCGCCTATATCGCTTGGGTTGTAGTTTGGTTGAAGAAGCGAGCAGAAGTGGACCACTTTCGTTTTCGGGAGCAATCGGAAAATCAAAGTGCAATTATAGAGCTGATCCAAGGGATGCAGGAAATCAAACTGCAAAAGAGTGAACGCAAGCATCGCTGGCACTGGATGAATATCCAAGCCCGCCTCTTCCGAGTTAACATGCGTTCTTTGCGGATTACCCAATGGCAAGATACAGGAGCTAATTTCATTAGCCAGATCAAGGATATTTTCATCACCTTCTACGTGGCCAAAATGGTAATTGAAGGAAAGATGACCTTGGGTATGATGTTGGCGGTGCAGTATATCATTGGACAATTGAATGCCCCGTTGGTTCAGTTTGTTAACTTCATCCGCACCGCTCAAGATGCTAGAATCAGCTTGGAACGATTAGGAGAGATTCAAGACATGGAGGAGGAAGAAGTCCCTGGTCGAATCGACACCGATATGCTCCCGGAGAGAGGAGATATTAACATAGAACAGCTTTCTTTTCAATACAACAAACTCTCTGACTACGCCTTGAAGGATGTGAATCTGCAGATTCCACAAGGCAAAGTAACTGCGATTGTTGGAACTAGCGGTAGCGGTAAGACTACGCTCGTAAAGCTACTTCTAGGTTTCTATAAACCGACTAAGGGCAATATTCGAGTCGGCGGCATCCATTTATCCAATATATCAACCGGTCTTTGGCGAGAGAACTGCGGCGCGGTCATGCAAGACGGTTATATCTTCTCTGAAAGCATTGCCAAAAACATCGCTGAAAGTGACGACAATGTAGATAAGACGAAGTTGTTAAGAGCCGTAAAGACGGCCAATATCCAAGAGTTTGTGGAATCTTTGCCTTTGGGCTACAACACTAAGGTGGGCACACGCGGCAATGGTCTGAGTCAAGGTCAAAAACAACGCTTACTCATTGCAAGAGCAGTCTATAAAAACCCCACTTATCTCTTCTTCGATGAGGCTACCAATGCGCTGGATGCTAAAAACGAAAAAGTCATTATGGAAAACATGGAACAGTTTTTCTATGGTCGTACCGTAATCGTTGTAGCACATCGACTGAGTACCGTTAAGAATGCCGACCAAATCGTCGTCTTAGAAAAAGGAGAGCTCGTAGAAAAGGGGACCCACCAGGAACTCGTCAACAAACGTGGTTTCTACTACACACTGGTAAAGAATCAATTGGAATTGGGCAGTTAAACAATCAAGATAGTATTAAGCCATCTTACCGTTAACGGTGTCCCATCTCAAGCTATGTAAAACCTAAAAAATGAAATACACCTGCTCAGACTGTGGGGAAGAACATGAAGCGTGGCCTGCACTAGGCTTCAAGAGTCCGCATTACTATCATATTTTGACAGCAGCGGAAAAGCAGGACATCGCGGAATTGACAGCAGATACCTGTATCATCCGACATGAAGATCAAACAGATAGATTCATAAGAGGGGTGATGGTGCAACCGATCAAGGATGCTTGTCAGGACTTAGATTATGGGCTGTGGGTGTCATTGAGTGAAAAGAGTTTTCAAGATTACATTGACAATTTTAATTCAGCAGATCATGAAACCATCTATTTTGGTTGGCTCTGTAGTACCATCCCAGAATACGATTCAACTTTATCCATTAAAACAACAGTACATACAAGAGGCAAGCAAAGGCCGCTGATCGTTATCCAAGAAGATAACGATCGTAAAAACCCGTTTATCGCTGATTATTTTGAAGGAATAACTGAAGCCGAAGCCCTCGATCGGATCAATAACATGATGAAATCTTTGGGTTCATAACGGCATCGCCCCTAAAAGAGAGATATGACTAAACCATTAATTCAAGACCCTGAAGCCATTCGGTTGAACGAAGAGGAAGAAGTGCAGCAATTACTTGGCAATCCCCCTGGATGGATGCTCAGATGGGGTATTACCTTGGTATTCGTAGCTTTTGTAATCCTTGTCATATTCTCCAATTTCTTTCGTTACCCTGACCGAGTTTCCGCCCCTATCACCCTAACCTCAGAAAGGCCTCCAGTGAAAATTTTCGCCTTGGAGCGCGGCAGGATCGAAGCCCTAAAAGTTGTCGATAAAGAGCAGGTACAGGCGGGGCAGTTATTGGCCGTGATAGAGAATCCCGCCACATCTTCAGACGTGGAAACCCTAGATGTATGGCTACAGGATATGGAGTTAAGTCAATTTTCCAACTTTATTAATCTGGAAGAAACCGAGGAAGATGAAGAAGAGCTAGAAGCTTCCACTGATCTACCGAGTAGCGCACCAGACGCCAGCTTGCAATTAGGGCCCATCCAAAAGTTTTATGCGGAATTGTTGCAACAGATAGACTTACAACGCTACACACTGAATAGCGATGCTAATTATAAAAGAATCAAGGTGCTGCGGAATCAAATTCGGAATACAAGAGAAATGAACCGCAACATTATTGACCAGGTATTCCTCTTGGAAAGAGAAGTACATATGGCGGAGAAAAACGAGGAACGTCTTCGTCAACTTTTCGAAAATGGTGCTGAAAGTCAAATCAATTACGAGGCGGCCACCGCCGCAACGCTTACCAAGAAGCGAGAATTGAAGACAAAGAAGTCGGCTCAGATTACCAACAAACTGGAAATCGATCGACTCAAAAAAGAAATCATCTCCTTGGAGAAGGAACAATCAGATGAAGTCGCTTCTGGCAAATTCAACATTCAGGCCAAACTCAAGGAACTGAGGGGCGCCATTGATGAATGGAAGCTCAAATACACCTTGATCACTCCCGTTGATGGGCAGGTATCTTTCTCCAAAATTTGGAGTCCTCATCAGTTCGTACAACCGGATGAACTAGTCATGACCGTGATTCCTTATGAGGGCCAAGGAATGATTATCGCCAGAGGCGCCTTGCCCGTAGCCCGATCTGGTAAAGTGGATAGTGGAATGGTAGTCAATATCCGATTGGACAACTATCCTTACAAAGAGTACGGCATCCTAAAAGGTACGGTGACGAATATTGCTCCCGTTCCTAACCCAGGAGAAAATACGGAACCCATCTACCAGCTCACCGTGGGCAATTTTGACTCTCCTAGTGAGGGCAAGCTTAATACCACTTATAACCAACAGTTGGATTTCCAACAAGAGATGGCGGGTATCGCCTTGGTGATTACTGAGGACAGGAACCTTTGGCAACGACTAGTGACCGATAGATTCCGCAATGTGCGTTATAATCGCTAGACTGTCGCCCAGGCATACAATTTCAAAGTTTTGGTATTTGGCTCAATCAGCTTTATCCTAAAAGTGCTAACTTGTATGGAACCTAAATGCTTTTTCCATGCGACTAGCTCTGCTTGTATTCTCCTTGTGTTGCCTCAGTTTCTCAACCCTCTCTGCCCAGAAAGGGATGAACAACAAGAAAATGACTAAGATCTTGGAAGAGCATGCCGCTGCAATAGAAGGTGAAGCTGGTTCATGGCAAGTCTTCATCCATAATCACGTCTTACTGGTCGTTACAGATGAACCCAACAACCGCATGCGCATCTTCACTCCGATTATGGAAGAAAGCGAACTGGACAAGAAGCAGCTTCGAAATATGCTCATCGCTAACTTCCATACTGCATTAGACGCTAAGTACAGTATTTACGAAGGATTCGTCATCAGCACCTTTACTCATCCCCTGAAAGAACTGACGGAATGGCAACTGGTAGATGCTTTAAGTCAAGTTGCTAAGTTGGCCGAAAACTTTGGAACGACCTATTCCAGTACGGATCTCATCTTTGGCGGAAATCAGGATAAGATTGAGCAAAAACGTCTGAATCAAAGTCCGAGTAAGGGGAAAAGATCGTAGGCGGGAAATAGGTTTGGAGGTTTAATGGTCAGCGTTTAAAATTTAAGGTTTACCGTTTAAGAAGTTTATCTATCACCCGCTTTAAACCGTAAACCTTAAACGCTAAACCATAAACTTCATTCGTTCAACATTAAACATCCCCCCCCCTTAACGCATAGCTGCTGCCTGCTGTCCTATCGTCAAGCTAAAACTCAACTCAAACTCATCGGCTATCGCTTGCTCCTTCAATTTTTCGAAATAGGTAGGTGAGTTAAAGGTAATGCCATACTGAGTCCTGTCGATAGACATAATTCCTTCCATAGACCATTTCTCTCCTTCTTGCTTCAATTCAACCGGAAAAGAGATGGGATGGGTACTGTCCTTAATGGTCAAATCCCCACTTATCTCCTGCTTTCCCTCTTGTAAGTTTAGTTTTGATTTCATGATGAAGGTTGCCTCTTTATATCGCTTCACTTCGAAAAAGTCTTTTGATTTCAAATGTTGAATCAGTCGAGCGTTATCGGATTGAATAGTGGTCATGTCCATCACGATCTTTGCGGTAGTAAGTTCCTCTTTCGAGCCTTGAAAATCGGCCTGATTTAGTTCAACCATTCCAGAAAGCGCGTAAGCATTAAAGGCTGCTTTCCCTTTCCAACCGACTTCACTATCGAGGAGGGTAAAAGACTGCGCAAAGGTGGACAGGGTAATTCCGAGAAATAGGATAATAGTACTTAAGATATTTTTCATGGTGCTTTTATTTTGAAGTGATTAAATGTGTGAAACTCTTTGTTATTCGTCGTATAGTTTTCCAACTGTATCTAGTTTTCCAACCCCACAGATCTTTTCGCCAGAGGGTAATTCTGCAATGACATACCACATGGCCCATCCTCCGTACAAGCGAGTATCTCGCCGCCAATTATCCACGAAGGTGTAGGGTTGTCCTGCCTTCATTACCCCTTTAGGAACACCAAATAGTTTAGAGAAATCCTTGGCCGACATACTGACCCTCAAGTTCCACTGGTCATTGTAGTAGATGTAGGCGCCGCCTTCTATGATTGTCGCATCTTCCATAGGAGAAAACAAGGTGGAATTATGCTTCCAGAAATACGTGCCCGGCTCCTCAGGATCAGTGGAAGCCAAGACTGGACTAGGGAAATGCGCGACCTGAAGTTTTTGTGGTAAAACCGCCAACTTCTCTGGTAGCGGAGCCGTTTCTGCCGGGGCTTGTCCGCTTAGGCCTGGTATACTGAGTAAGATGGTGAGCAGTAAGATTGAAGTTTTCATATCCATTCTTTTTTCCTCAAAGTTGCGGGTCTCAACACCGCAAATCGCCTCAATTTTTTATTTGAGCCCTATTTGTAATGAAGCATGTTGAATGGATAATGGATAATTGGGGAAGCGTGGCAGAACATCCGAAGTTTCCCCAAGCACGATCCTAGAAAACTTCGAAGGTTTGAGCCTAGCCTGAATTATCCCCGCTCCTGCTTGATTTGATTCGGTGATTTACCCGTCATCTTTTTGACGATGCGGTTGAAGGTAGCCTTGGAGTTGAAGCCAGATTCGTAGGCGATGGATAATAAGGTGTAATGGTCGTAGTCTGAAGATTGGATCATTCTCACCGCCTCTTCCACACGGAAAGCATTGACGTAATCATTAAAGCTTTGCTTCAATAAACGATTTAGAATTTGGGTCAATTGGTAGGGCTTGATTTGGATAGCCTCGGCTAAGGTGGCGAGGGAAAGGGTAGGCTCGGTATAAAGCTTTTGCTCGCGCATCACGCGCTCCAAGTCTGGGAGGTATTGAGAAAGTTCTTCTCTTTTGTCCTCCTTCAAAGTTTTCAAGCGCTCGTGAATCGGCTCCTTGCGACGGGCAAAGCCTTGCAGGGCTAGCCAGTAGGTCAGGATAGCTAAGGTTAAGTAAGTAGGATAAGTGTAAAACGGATTGAAGGCATAGTTGAAGAAAAGATAATCTACCAAGCCGACTAGTATCACGAGGATACCGAAGGCGAAGTAGGCAAGTAAGATCAACCGAATCCATTGGAGTGAAGCTGGAAGTAGTTGTCCCGTTTCTTCTCCCCCCTCCTTGGAGACCAACTGCCAGCCTTTGTAGGTATAAAAGAGGATCACCCCGGCGAATATGATGAGTTGAAAGGGAGTATGCATCCACAGCACATAGGCCTCCGCCCCTAGCCAGGTCAGACTATCTCGGCTACCATCCCAATAAAAATTTTGGATCTTAACGAAGTTAGCGAAAAGAAACTCTATCGCCACCGGAATGAAATGCACCCAATCGCGCCGCCGCCATCGCCATTCCGTCTCCACATAGGCGCGCACATAGAAGTACAGCAGCGCGCCATATAACCAGTTGTACTCTAAAAACACATGATAGGTCCAGCTGGTGTAACTCACCCCCATACCGATCATTAAGAGGCGATAAGACAAAAAGAAAAGCAGAATAGCTAAGAATCGATTGGCTCGCCGTTGAGGTTCATCTGTCCGCCATAACATCCCTCCCATCACTGCTCCTTGCAATGCACCAAAAAAGAGTAACATGCGAAAGATGATTGGCCAATCCATTTTTAGTGTCTAATGTTGAATTATTAATGTTGAATGGGGTTTGTAGTGTAGAATGCTGAATGAAAAATGTTGAAATATAGAGTAGTCAGGATCAACAATTCTCCATGCTCAATTCAACATTATTCATTACAAACCTTTAGCGTTTCTTCCACTTTTTCAACACCAACTTCATATCCTGGGAGGCTTGTAAATCAAACACCACTTCTTCATACTTTGGGGCACGCCATTTCACCTTGGGGCTCCGAGAAAAGGCGTACGGCTCCTTGGGAATACCCAGCAAATTGGTATCCAACTTGCCATTGTCATTGACATCTTGGAATAGCGCAATGGTGTATTTTCCACTGGGAATGTCCTCTAAGGTCGTTTGATACGTCCCTACTTTGGTGACCACCACTTTGGCAGACTTAACCGCATTTTCATTTGTATCGAAATCAGCCTCACTCCCGTAGACAGCAATGAGGATAGTCCCTTGACCAACTGGGGCTTCTAAGGAAAGGTTGATGGAATGTTGGGCGGACAAGGCGCCAGCTAACAGAAGAAAAATTATAGAGAAAGAGCTTCGCATAGATAGTTTTGATGATTCGTAGAATACAACGAAAAAGGCACCTAGATGTTTTCACATCCAGATGCCTTGCTGTAGAATAGTGAGAGAAAGTGGACGCAACACACGCGCTCGCATCCAGCTTTCGTAGTCATACTAAGAAATTATTAGTTCATCAGTTCTTTCTTCGGATCATCATAGCCAAATAGCTCTGCTAAGCTCAATTCCTGAACTATACCATACTTACCTAGTGCTACCAGGTTGAGTCTATTCTTATCGCCGATGATCGCCAAATTGTACTTTTTATTCTTAACATGCTTTTCATGGAAAGCCTTTAGGTCTGCCATGCTCATGTCTTTGACTTTGCCGTAGATATCTTTGCGAATATCATAGGTTAAGCCTTTCTCTTCCGCATTTAGGTAATTAAACAAAACCGACGTCTTCGTTACTCGCTCACTTTCAATCTTCTTCAAGATCGCTTTCTTAGAAGCCTCGAAACTTTGCTCTGATTCTGGCATATCATTCAATAAGTTTAATAGAGCATCCATGGCTTCTACCTGCTTATCCACCTGTGTACCTACGTAGGCAAAGATTTGATCGTTTGCCTCTTTCTTGGTACCCTGAGAATAGCTTGCAAAAACAGAGTAGGCCAAACCTTGCGCTTCTCGGATTTCCTGGAATACAACGGACGACATATTTCCGCCAAAGTACTCGTTGAACATACGTGACTCTGCTGCAATGTCTTTGTTGAATTTATCGCCGGGGCTTTGGAAAATAATCTCGGCTTGCACCATATCATAATCCGTATAGAATACCTGAGGATCATCGGCATCAAGTTCCGCAAATTTCACCTTCTCTGGAGCTGGTTGAAGGCTCTCTGGCACACGGTGATGCTCACCAAGCGTTGCATTTAGCTCTTCTAAGGCTAATGGTCCGTAGTACAGAATACGGTGTTGTGTTTGCGGGATAGATTTAACTAAATCCAATAACTCACCAGACTCTAACAAATCCATCGTTTCATTGGAAAGTACGTTGGTGAATGGAGAGTCCTCCCCGTACTTGGCATAGGCCGAAAGGGCACCCCACAGGATAGCACCTTTGTTCTTCTTGACATCCGAGCGCTGCTTATGACTATCTGAAATCAGGTTCTTTAGGATATCCTCGTCAGGCTTAGGATTGTTTAACAATTCTTCGAAGAGTTGCATCGAAGCGACCATGTTTTCACTCAATCCACTTAGCGTCACATACAATCGCTCCTCGGAAGAAAATACAGAGAAGTCAGCTCCTAATTTGTAGAACTCCTTTTTCAATTCCTCAGCCGAGTACTTTTCCGTTCCTAGGTACTGAATGTAGTCCAATGCCATTTTCATCTTTGGATTTTCGTTGGTACCAAAGTCCAAAAGATAGTACAGATTGAAAAGTTGGTTCTCTTCATTCTTCTTATAAAGGATCGGAATACCTGGCGCAATCTCAGATTTTACGACATCTTTCTCATAGTCTACGAATACGGGACGAATATCGTCGACTTCCGCATTCTCAACCGACTGGTAGAAAGGAGATTTAGAATTTCGGTCGAGGTCAACCTTGGTAATAGCAGGCTTATCTACTTTTTTCTTATTGGGATCATCTCCAGTCAGCTTGTACACTACACCATAGTTATCTCCATAATGCTCATTCACAAAAGCCATGAGCTCTTCTTTAGTCACTTTCTCCATGCGTTCGATTAAGCTGATGTATTCTGCCCAATCCATTTCATTTGTGAAAGCCATCACCATATTATTGGCCCGAGCAGAGTTGCTTTCCAATGAACGCATTTTACTCTTCTTGAAGTCATTCACTACAGCCTGAATTAACCAATCCTCAAACTCTCCTTTCTTTAAGAGATCGATCTGATCTAGTAGTAATTGCTTCACCTCATCCAAGCTTTGGCCTTCTCTAGGTTGACCAAAGAAGTTATGGATGGAGTAATCATTCATGGCATTCACATAGCAATAGGCCTCCAACACGGCTTGCTTCTGCTTCAAATTCAAGTCAATCAAACCTGCTGAACTGTTTGCCAAAAGATAGTCAACCAATTGTAGCAAGTGATAGTCTTCACTGGAAGTACCGCCCATTCTGAACCCAACAGAAACATTCTCAGAATTAGGGCCCCAAACGGTGTCTGTTTGAACAGAAGTAATGGGATCCTCCGCAGGAGGATTATACGCCTCTAAATCATTTCCCTCCCAGTAACCAAAATACTGATCCGCCAATTTAACGGCCTCGGATGGATCAAAATCACCACTCAAGCAGATCGCCACATTATTCGGACGGTAGTATTTGTCAAAGTAGGCATTGATATCCGTGATAGAAGGGTTCTTCAAGTGCTCGATCGTTCCAATTACAGTTTGTAAACCGTAAGGGTGTTTTTTGAACAAAAGGCGAGGCATAGCCTCCGCCACTTTCCAGCCATCGTTATCTAAGCTTCGATTCTTTTCTTCGTATACCGCCTCTAATTCTGTATGGAACAAGCGATTCACAATCTTACCAAAGCGGTTAGCCTCGATCTTAAAGAAATTTTCCAACTGATTGGAAGGGATGTCATTCATGTAAACGGTACGGTCATCAGTCGTATAAGCATTCGTACCTTTTGCCCCAATCAAACCGATCATCCGATCGTATTCGTTGGCTATGGCATACTGAGAAGCTTCCTTAGAAACCGCATCGATCTTGGCATACCATGCTTTGCGTTCCTCCGGATCTGTCAAGGTACGATAGTGTTCAAACATCTGTTCAATGCTGTCTACAAATACTCTTTCCTTTTCCCAATCCTTGGTACCAAAAACGTCAGTTCCTTTGAACATCATGTGCTCCAAATAGTGGGCCAATCCAGTAGAGTTTGCCGGGTCAAATTTTCCTCCTGCTTTCACAGGGATAAAAGTCTGGATGCGTGGCGCATTCTTGTAGACACTGGTGTATATTTTCAAGCCGTTGTCTAATGTGTAAATGCGCGTTTTAGAGTCATCACCTGTAACATATTCATAGGTGTACCCTGCCTCATCCGTTGCAGTTTTAGTCACATAGCTCTCCTCTGCTTGCTTGCATGAAAATGCCATAGCAAACACGAAGAAGAATAAAATAATTCGGTTCATTACAGAAGGCGTTTAATGAAAAAAATGTAGTCCATATCTTTTAGTGCATCGTTTGGCACGTAGAACAAGTGTTCTTTTCTCTTAAATCATGGGACGATTGGGATGTATAAAAGGTTGTAGGCAATTACTTGTAAAGTGGAAAACGACTAGAAAGGCACAGTTGTCTTAGTGTATGTAGCGAAACCATCACATCAATAAAACGCAAGGCAAATATAGATTATTTCCTCCACGGATGCCCTTGGAATCCTGCTAAAAAAGCCAAAATCAGACAGAAACAGATTATATTCGGCTAACTTAAAACTTACACACATGCGTTCAATGAAGCTTTTCCAAGTAGTATTTTTTCTATTGGTTCCTATCCTATCCTTTACACAATCTTCCCAGATCAAAGCCCTAGTTGGGGGCACCCTAATCGATGGCTTCGGCGGCACACCGATTCAAAACAGTGTCATCATCATCGAAGGAGAGCGGATTAAAGCCGTGGGACATCAAGGCAACTTGGCCATCCCAGAAGGGGCGGAGATCATCTCGACGGAGGGCATGAGTGTCATGCCTGGTCTCTGGGATATGCACGTACATTTGATGATCAATGGCCACAGTGATTATGCACATTGGGATAAAAAATACCCCGACCTTTTTGAAAGCGTAATCATGCCTTCTTCTGCCAATCAGCTATTGTTGGCCGGAGTGACAAGTGCCAGAGACCTAGGCGCACCTCTGGAAGCCAGCATCAATGTGCGCGATCGAATCAATAAAGGAGAAATTGACGGCCCTACGATGTATATGTCTGGCCCTTTCATTCAACACCAACCCTATCCCGGAACGGAGTTGTTCAGATGGGGCGTGAGGGGGGTGGCTGATGCCAGGGCAAAGGTCAAGAAATTGGCAGATGCTGGTGTCGACTGTATCAAATTGATCGATCAGGACCAGATGACCATGGAAGAGGTAGAAGCCGTAGTAGATGAAGCCCATAAACACAATCTCACCGTAGTGGCGCATTCCCATCGCCCGGAGGAGATTCGTCGAGGCCTAAAAGCAGGTATCGATTGCTTCGAACATACCGGTCTTTCCTCCGCGCCGGAATACCCAGCAGACGTACTTGAGATGATCAAAGAGCGGACGGCTCAGATGAATCTAGGCCCCTTGTTCTGGACGCCTACCGTGGAAGGCCTTTACAACTATGAATACGTAAGAGACAACCCCGAAAGACTCGATAACGATTCTTGGCATTTGGGACTACCCGACTCTATCATACAAGATATCAAGCAATCCATTCGCTACCCTGGTCGCCTCCCTTATTTCCAGATCACCCCCACTCGCCGCCCTACCCTAGAGCGTAAGGTGAAGCAGTTGATGGAAGCTGGTGTAGTGCTATTGATTGGTACCGACTCGGGCATCCCGATGAAATTCCACAGTCAGTCCACTTGGAATGAATTGGATGTTTGGGTGAATGAATTCGGTATTGATCCGATGTATGCGATCAAGGCAGCTACCTATTGGCCATCCGTCATTATGGGTGTCAGCAATGAAGTGGGAACCATTAGCGAAGGGAAATACGCAGATATAATAGCGGTAGATGGAGATGTATTGCGCTACATCAGTTTACTGCAAGATGTAGATATGGTCATCAAACACGGTAAGCGCTACAAATAAAAACAAGGTTGCGATCTTCAATTAGTTTCAAGCCGGTAATGATCGATCGAATGATATCCAGGCCCAATTTGACGCCATGCAAAGGAAAGGTTGGTATCCTGAAATTCAAGCTAAGGGAGCGTAGCATAAACTGGATGCTCCAAGGACCGGAATCATAGGATGCTCTGATACCTCGATCTGCAAATCATCAATGATGGGTTGGTAAGCGAAGGTGGATAGTTCCTCCCAGAGCGCGTCCTTGAAAAAAGCATAAGACTGACTCACTGAGCCCCCTAAAACGATCTTATCGGGGTCCAGGGTATATAAGATACTTTTGATGCCGTTGGCGAGATGGCGACCATATTCGGCAAACTGGCCGAGTGCGGTCGCATCTCCGCTGGCTGCCTGCTGAGCTACCGTCAAGCCCGAAACTTGGTGTACATTTTCAAAAAACTGTCCGCTGGCATAATACTCAACGTACTGGTCACGATAGGGAATCATCCCAAACTCCCCTGCCCCGCCATGGCGTCCGTTATAAAGTTGCCCATTGAGTACAATACCCGCCGCCATTCCGGTACCAATAATCAGTCCTACAAAGTTCCGGGTCCCGGCCCCTTTTCCAAACCGATATTCACCTAACGCAAAGCAGTTGGCATCATTGTTCATGGACACAGGTATACCAAACTCCTTTTCCAAAATGCTTTTTAAATGGACTTCTTTCCAAGAGGGAATATTCTGGACATCATAAACGATGCCCCTTTCAACATCTACTACACTAGGCACGCCAATACCGATACCACTCACCGACTCTGTCATCACTGCTGATATCACCGCCTTCACCTCTCCAACAACCTGCTCCTCTTTCCCCGAAGAACTGATTAATTGCTTTTGACTTTCCTTAATATCACCTGCTTGTACTCTTGCGGCTTGCACCTTAGTACCTCCTAGGTCCACACCAATTACTGTAGCATCTGATTCCATTCGGGAAAGCTACGAACAAATGGCTAGAAGCCATCCCAAACTGATCGATTTTATCTAGCCTATCTCAAGATCTAGCTGGATGGCTATTTAATATTGAAGCCTTCCATTACATGAGGTAAGTATTCGGGGTGCCGCTTAATATAGGCAGCCACATATGGACAAAGTGGCATGATTTTCAGCTTATGGGTAACAGCGTAATCCAGTGCAGCCTTAGCAAGACGACTTGCTATCCCTTGGCCCTCTATGGCAGTAGGTACTTCCGTATGGGTGAAGATGATCCGGTCTTTGATCAATTTATATTCACAAATGGCCAAGTACTTATCCACTTTGACTTCAAAGCGATTTTTCGCCTCATTATTGATGACTTGCAGTTGAGAACTATCCATAAAAAGACTTTTTTTTGAACCTCAAAACAATATGACAACCAATACTTTGTAAAGGTTTTGAAAATGTCACAAACTTTTTTTCGCTACCTATTTATGCATTTTCAGTATTGCTTACATCCTATGATAAAAAGCAAAAAACCATGAAAAGAAGTATTGTTTTTCTCATCGCCCTCTGTCTGTTTCAATGGACCCAAGTAGCAGCTACCGAGAACAAGATCCCTTCCAAAATCAAAGAAGTAACCGTTTTTCAACGAGGTGCACAAGTTAGTCGAAGCGGCCAAACTAATATAGCCAAAGGCCAGTCCACGCTGATCTTCACCGGCATTTCCCCTCAGATAGATCCCAATAGTATTCAATTTTCCTCTGTTGGAGATTTTACCATACTTTCCATTAATCATAAGTTAGACCATCTGACTCCACCGGAAAAAGATGAGGCGCTGGAAGCGTTAAGAGCGCAAAGAGAGACTTTCGGTGATCAGCTAGCAGAAGAAAAAGCGATATTATCTGTTTATCAAGAAGAAGAAAGCCTGATTATCGCCAATAAGTCTTTGACTAGTCAGCAGAACGGCGTCGATATTGAGAACCTAAAGGCCACCGCCGAATTCTACCGCAGTCGAATCAAAGAGATCCGCTTGGAGAAGTTAAGCATTAACAAATCCATCAAAACACTGCAAGGAGAGATCAAGAAGATTGATCAACAATTGCAGACCCTAAAAGCTAAATACGAACCTAAAGCTACCAGTGAAGTGTGGGTAACCGTTAGCGCCGATAAGGTATCCAAAGCTACCTTCACCCTAACCTACCTGATCAATAATGCTGGATGGACACCATTGTATGACATCAGAGTGAAGGACATTAACAGCCCTGCGCAATTGCAATACAAGGCTAAGGTCTATCAAAATTCCGGTGAGGATTGGGACCAGGTAAAACTAAGCCTATCTACGGGGAATCCACGACAGTCCGGAACTCGCCCAGTGCTTACGCCCTGGTGGTTGTACACTACCCCTCCTGTTGCCTACAGAAATAAGTCGCGCCGCTTAGAACAAAATAGAGCTGACTATGCCATCATTCAGGAGGAAGTGGCAGAGGAGGATGAATATTCCTTGAAAAAAGAAGTACAAGCCACTTATGCCAATGCCACCGCAGTAGAAAACACCACCTCCATCGAGTTTCAAATCCGACTTCCCTATGACGTACCTAGCAATGGGCAACCCTATACCGTGGGCATCGACGAGCACGAATTACCAGCTACCTACGAGTATTATGTAGCTCCCAAACTAGATAAGAATGCCTACCTCACAGCCAAGGTGACCAATTGGGAAGACTTCCAACTATTAAGCGGTACCGCCAACCTCTTCTTTGAAGGCACTTTCTTGGGGCAATCACACCTGGATGTCAACAGTACGCAGGACACCTTGAGCATTTCCTTGGGACAGGATAAAGGCATCGTAGTGGAAAGAACACGAGATGAGCAATTTAAAGATCGACAGTTCATTGGCTCTAAGCAAACGCAAAAGACCGGCTGGAAGATAGAGATCCGGAACAAGAAGCGACAGGCCATCAACTTAGTTGTAGTAGATCAAGTTCCTTTGAGTACGACTGATCAGGTTGAAGTTAAATTGGATAAAGCCAAGGGAGCGAAGTTTGACGAAAAGTCAGGAGAATTGAAGTGGGAATTGGACTTGGCTCCAAATAGTAAGAAAGAGATTGGATTCCACTACAGTGTGAAATATCCGAAGAAGATGATTCTAGCGCTGGAATAGGGGGCGGTAGCACTCCGTTGGAGGGTTGATAGTCAATAGTCCATGGTCGATAGTTTTTCAACTATGAACTGTGGACCATCGACCCAAAAAACCAAAAGAAGGAAGTACGCCAAGATACTGGCCTGTACTTCCTTCTTTCCTTCCTACCAATCCCAATCCCAGTCGTCACCAAATCCGCCAAAACGGAAGGTAAGCGCTCCTACCGGGGAAGAGAAGTCATTACTTTCTAGGCCAGGAAGTTGATTGATGCCATCCACCCAACGATAGCCAGCTGTGAACCCTAACTTAAAGAAGTCAGTAACATTCACTTCAAAACCAGCTTCAGGTGTCAACACAAAAGTACGATCGGAGAAAATGGTATCGCCATCTGATTTTAGGCGAGTTCTACCCCAACCTACTTTTAAACTAGAATAAAAGTGAACCAATTTTCCGGTTTTAGAAGTAGCACCGAACCAAAGTCCACCATGACGGAACTGAATGTTGTAATCACCAGCATTCTCACCATCTTCAATTGAATACTCGGGGTATTCGGTACCCATGCCATATCCGCCAAAGAAGAAACGATTCAAGATCAAGGCGCCACCACCACCTACATCGGCACCCACTTCGCCATTGATAGAACCAATTTCTAAGATTGGGCCACCAAAAGCACCTAGTACTTCTAGGTCATCAAAAAGTGTTTCTTGCTGAGCACTTAGGTGAAGAGACATAAGGCTCAAAACTAGGAGTAATATCTTTTTCATATGCAGTCAAGTTTAATTGTTAAAACCATTCTTTGTTAGATGATGTACTTAGTATAGACGTCCCCCTATTAGATGCGCAAAAAAACTGCTGTATTAGGAGGATTTGTGTGCTTTGACGCAGTTTGACTATTTAAAGTTACAAGCTTGGTCTATTTTACAGGACTTAGAATATACCAATTCAGCAAGATTTTGGACCAGCGATAATATTTGAACCTATGGATTTTCAGCAAGCCGTTTTGGATAAAAGCTTTGAACGCCCAGTTGTGGTAGATTTTTGGGCACCTTGGTGCGGCCCTTGCCGGGTATTGGGTCCTACCATTGAACAGTTAGCCGAAGAACAGGCCGATAAATGGGATCTCGTAAAAGTAAATACAGAGGAAGATCCGGAGGTTGCTCAGCAATATAAGATCATGAGTATCCCGAATGTGAAACTGTTTCATAAAGGAGAGGTCGTTGCCGAATTCACCGGTGCGCAGCCACGCAACATGATCGAACGTTGGCTCGCCGAGCATATCCCCGACGAGCGTAAAGCCGATCTACAATCCTTGATCGAAAATGCTGGAACACCAGAAGGCCTAGCCCAGTTGGAAGCATTCGTAGCTGAAAATCCTGATATTCAAGAAGCGGTCGTGGGATTGGCCAAACACTTGGTATTTCAAAATACCCCAAAGGCCGTCGAACTTGTCGCCCACGTCAAGGCCGCCGATGAAATGGCCGAAGTGGCTCAGGATATACGCACCATTGCTGAACTCCAAGCATTCAATAGCACCAACGGCCAAGCTGGAGATGCCTTGCAGGCAGCTAAAGCAGCCCTGGCCCAAGACGATCAAACGCAAACCATCCAACAGCTCATCGAAGCCACCAAATTGGACAAGTCGCTGGCTAATGACCTTCCGAGACGCGCCTCCATTGCCCTCTTTCGCCTCCTCGGCCCCGCCCATCCGGTGACTAAGGAGTATCGTTGGCGGTTTGACATGGCGTTGTACTAGGGTACAGAAGACAGAGGTCAGATCGCTTTGCTGTCAGAGGACAGATATGAGAACGCAGTACTGTACGAAAACAGATGTTAGATCGCTTTGCTGTCAGAGGACAGACAGGTTGTCCCGTCCTGATATAGGTTGACAACAAAAAG
>CAJXPD010000099.1 GCA_913057785.1 uncultured Lewinella sp.
AATTGTTGAGGAAAAAAATCTAGCATGGATAGGATGATTCTTCCGCCTAGGCTGAAGCCCATCCACTCAAAGTGGTCTTTTTCAAATAAATGTAAGATAGCATGAACCCAGGCCTGAACGTCCTCACGCGTATACTGCTCCCGCTCCCATTGGGTTCTGCCGTGGAAAGGTAAGTCTACCGCTACAAGCGTGCATCGCTCTGCCAAAGCCTTACCAACGGGCTCAAATAGAGAAGCTGGATTGGAAAAGCCCGGAAAAGCAATAATCAGGCGATCCCCATTACCCCATGAGCAGAAGTGTATCCGACCTTTATCTGTATTGATGAATTGTCCATCCATAAGTCCTCAGCGTCCTAGTAAAGACAGTAGTCACATATTTAGCGCTCGAAGTTTTAACCAAAGCTTTTTTTTACCGTTAATGTTACTGGTCCGAGCTAAAATCTCAACAATGAAAAAACTTGCCGGTATACTCCTATTTACTAGTATGCTACTACTAATCTGCTTATCGGGTTGCAAAGTAGCAGATTATGCCTCAGCGTCCAAGCCTATCAGCCATGCGATCTGGGATTCTTTGTTGCGACAACATGTGAATGAAGCAGGATTCGTAGACTATGAGGGCTTTCTTCAGGATAGCGTTCGCTTTTACGAATACCTGGCTCTTCTAGCCGACAATCACCCCAATGAACAAAACTGGACCAAGCACGAGCGTCTTGCCTATTGGATCAATGCCTACAATGCTTTTACCGTCAAGTTGATCATGAATCACTACCCCGTAGCCAGTATCAAGGATATCAAAAAGGGAATTCCTTTTGTCAATACCGTTTGGGATATCAAGTTCATCCAGATTGAGGATGCTACCTATGATTTAAACAACATTGAACATGGAATCATCCGGTCAAAATTCAAGGATCCTCGTATTCACTTCGCTGTAAATTGCGCCTCCTACTCTTGCCCTAAACTACTGAATGCAGCATTTACAGGGGAAAAACTCGATCAGCAGCTGGACCAGGCCACGAGAGACTTCCTGGCAGATACGACAAAGAATATTATCAAAGAAGATGAAGTGCAATTGTCTAAAATCCTGTCCTGGTATCGGATGGACTTTAGAAGATATGACGGTATTATAGATTTCGTCAACACCTACAGCCCAATCGAGGTTTCTCCAAAGGCAAAGGTGAAGTACATCCCATACGACTGGAGTCTAAATGCGCAAGGAGAAGCATCCGTGGCCGAGGAAAGTACTGGGCAATAAGGAAAATAAGTATCGCTTAGAGCCGAAGAGATCACCCTAATTTGGCCTTTACCACTTACCCCTCCCAAATTACCTGTTACACGCACAAGTAGGCCCATTACCGCCTAGCTATCGTTTTCATGCTTTAGATGGAAGAAATTGTAGAAAAAAAGTTCTCCATCATCAAATCAAATAAGCATGACACATAACGATGCAAATGATCTTAACCTCAGCGTAAAGCCTACAGATCTAAAACCCTTATTTAAAACCAATGCTTTTCGCCACGCCTCAGCCATCGCATTAGATTGGCTATTGATTGCAGCTACAATAATCGCTTGCAGTTACTACTTTACCTGGTACACCTACTTGTTGGCCATCTTGATCATCGGAGCGCGCATGCACGCTTTGGCTATCTTGATGCATGATGCTTCCCACTATCGATTTCTGAAAGACCGTAAATGGAACGATAGAATGACCAACTTGCTGATCATGTATCCCTTATTTAGTTCGATTGAAGTTTACCGACAAAACCACATGCGTCACCATCGCCACCTAAATACAGAAGATGATCCGGACTGGGTATCTAAGCTGGGGAAAAAGAGTTTTACCTTCCCCAAAACCAAGCAGGCCTTCTTATTGCAGATTTTGTCTTATTTCACCTTGGTGCAAGGTATTAAAGATGCCATCTGGTTCTTAAAGCGATTCTCTGTCTCTAAAGAGGCAAAGCAAAAGAAAGCCAATGGTCAGAAGAAAAATAGAGCTTCCTTGATTTTTATGCTTTCGCTTTTCACACTTTTGACCGTATTCAACGGATGGGCCTATTATGGTTTATTTTGGGTAATCCCCTATCTCTCTACTTTCTTTATGTTTCAGTACATTCGGAGCGTAGCAGAACACTTTGGGGAACTAGCCTATGATCACTTACTCACATCTACCCGAACGGTGAAGACCAACTTATTGGAACAATTTCTATTGGCTCCACACAATGTAGGCTATCACCTTGAGCACCATCTTTATCCAGCAGTTCCATTTTACAATCTGCCCAAACTGCATAACCTATTGATGGAAGGGGAAGATTACCAGGAAAAGGCCCATGTAACGCAAGGCTACTTTATTGGGCTCTTCAATGAGTTAGGAAAAGTAGGGGAGCTGATTCCAAAAGATTTAGCGGTTCACTAAAGGATTAGTCCTTTGGGAGCATACAAAATCAAAAAGCGGGAAGTCGGTATATCGACTTCCCGCTTCCTGTTTTCAACGGGGCTACAATCTAATCTTTTTCATCCTGGCCATATCCCGCTTGACATCCTTCTCCTTGATGGATTGTCGCTTATCATGGGACTTTTTACCTTGCGCTAGTGCAATTTCAACTTTTGCAAATCCTCGCTCTGTAAGGTATAAGCGGTAAGGAATAAGCGTAAAACCTCGCTCTTTGATCTTTTTCTCCAGCTTCTTGAGTTCCTGGCGGCGCATCAAGAGTTTGCGGGTGCGGCGCGTTTCGTGATTGAAGATATTGCCAAAATTGTACTCGGCAATAAACATATTCTTTATGTATAATTCTCCTTTTTTAAAGAAACAATAGGCATCACGGAGGTTAGCGTTATTGCTACGGATTGACTTAATCTCGGTTCCTTGTAATACTAAGCCGGCCTCATAAGTATCGATAAAGTGATATTCATGCCTGGCCTTTCTATTGAGTATCTCGACTTTGTTTTTTTTCTTCTCTGCCATTTTCGTCACATTTCTTCCATCGGTCATCTACTGTGTACTGTTTGCCCTCCGGTAGTTCGGCAAAGAAACGCTTAACAGTAGAATAAACCAAATTCCTGGTTAGCCCTAAAATGAGATAGGGAAAAGTTCAATGCTCAACTGCTTCGGAAGTCATCTAAGCTATTAAACTTTCCCCTATTTAACTACTTTAAATCGAGAATTGTTCCTTTACCTCTTTATGGCTTGATCACCTTTTTCTTTTTCTTCTTCTTAGGTGCCTCTTCCGTAGGCACAAGCTTGATGGTTTGCTTCATGCTCTTGGGAGATCGCTCAAAGCCGCTAGGCCCCTTCAATTTCTCATCTAGAAAGTTACTCATCTTCTGGTATAAATGTAGCCTGGTTAATCCGCCATAGATGCCATGATTCCTATTCGGGTAGAAGTAAGTATCGTATTGCTTATTGGCCATGATGAGGGCATTAGCCATTTCAGCTGTTTGCTGGAAGTGAACATTGTCATCCCCCATACCGTGTACGAGTAGGTAATTTCCTTTCAACTGATCAGCAAAATTAACAGGTGAGTTGTTGGCGTAGCCTTCTGGGTTTTCTTTTTCCGTTCGCATGTAGCGTTCCGTATAGATGGTATCGTACCACTTCCAGTTGGTAACCGGTGCTACGGCAATCGCCGCTTTGAATACATCATTGCCCTTCAACAAACACAAGCTTGACATATACCCACCATAACTCCAACCAAAGATTCCAATCCGCGCTGGATCCGTATAATCTAGACTACCTAAATACTTCGCTGCCTCAATTTGATCAATGGTTTCATAATGCCCCAATTGCATGTAGGTAATTTTCTTGAAAGCCTCTCCCCTGGCACCTGTACCCCGGTTATCAACACAGGCTACAACATAGCCCTGCTGAGCCAACATTTGGAACCACCAGTAGTTTTGACCTCTCCAATTATCAACCACTTGCTGGCTGCCGGGACCGCCATATAGGTACATGAAAACCGGATATTTTTTGCTAGGGTCAAAATCCCGTGGCTTGATCATGTAGCCGTTGAGATCCACTTTATCTTTGGTAGTAAAGCTGAAGAATTCTGCCGGCTGAATATCATAGGACTTCATCCGACTTTTCAAGTAGCTGTTGTCCTCAATTGTACGAACCTGCTTGCCTGACCGGTCATATACTACATAAGAACCCGGACTGTTGATCGTGGAATGCGTTAAGACATAATAATCGAAGGTACTGCTGTACTGCGCCGCGTTCCAACCTTCAGCCGTTGTGAGCTGCTCATCTTTCTTTCCATCTAAATCTACTACATATTCGTGCCGACGCATCGGTGCCTCCTTAGCAGCTTGATAGAATACCTTTCCATTTTTCTCATCTACCCCATGAAAATCGGTCACATCCCACTTCCCTTTCGTCAACTGCTTTACCATCTTTCCATTCATATCATACAGGTAGATATGATGATAACCATCCATTTCACTAGCCCAAACGAAATGCTGCTTGTCTTTCAGGAAATGAAGATCATCTAAAACGGACTCTTCGATATAGTATTTGTTGGTCTCCTCGAAAAGAGTCTTGGTTTTTCCAGTAGCAGCATCCGCAAGCAATAACTCCACCTTACTTTGATGTCGATTCATTCTAATCACACAGAGCTGATCTTGCTGCCCGGTCCAGCGGATTCTAGGAATGTAGTGTTCTGAATCCACACGGGTATCGGCCTTAACCGTTTTTCCACTAGAGAGATCGTGGATATGCACGCTAACTTTTGCATTATCTTCCCCAACCTTCGGATACTTGAAGGTTTCATATTCTGGGTAGGCTCCATTTCGGTAGTGCGTCATCGTAAACTCCTTTACTCCACTTTCATCAAACCGCATGAAGGCAAGGTGTTTACCATCCGGTGACCATTTAAAACCAACTGCAATGGCAAACTCTTCTTCGTATACCCAATCCGTCGCGCCATTGATGATGGCATTCTTTGCTCCATCATCGGTCAGCTGTGTGATCTTTCCCGTAGCCAGGTCCTTGTAATGAAGGTTGTTGCCATAAACAAAGGCTACTTTATCCGCAGCGGGATTAAAGGTGGCATATCGAATCTTGTCCTCCGGATATACTGCATCAAACGTCTTGGCCTTACGATCATACACGAAAAATTTAGCTTTTGAAGAACGACGATAAATTCGTTCAGACTGAGAGCTAATCATGATTTTCGATTCATCGGCACTAAAGGCGTAATCGCTCACCCCTTGAAAGGCCGCTGACTCTACTTCACTCGCATTGAACAAAGTCGCAGTCAATTTTCCTGTTGTAAAATCATATTGATTAATTCGGCCTCGCTCCAGTCTAGTATAATGTTTCCCATCATTCATGAAGTTGAATCCGGGCACGGAGTTGGCCATGAAGGAGTAATTTTGCCAAATATCTTCCAAGCTAATATCTGGCTGTGCTATACTAATTTGGCAAAGGCATAGGAATGAAATTCCAGCAATAAAAAGACGATTCATAAGCTTTTCCTTTAAGCAGGTATTGGTGGCTTCTTTTGTGCTCAGCTTGACCCACTACCTACCACTAAGTCAATTTGAAGGATTTATCTGAAATTTTAACGAATGCAATCAGGAAGCGGCCGGATATCTGACCTCCTCCCTCACTACTTTTTAGATGAAATATTATCCATTGTAGGTTTCAAACGTCGCCTAATATCGGACTATTTTACAGGAATAGAATAATGGCGGGTACAATTCGAAATAAACTAGCAGGATATTGCTTTCCTCATCTTACGACTTGCTCAACTCCGTCAAGCGGTGTTGTATGGCACGCAATTTCTCTCGACGGATAATTACCTTCGGTTCCACTGCTCTTTCCTTGCAATCCGTGATTGGGCAACGCTCGCAGGTAGTATGTACTTGCTTGTGAGAAATAGCTGGATCATCCAGGAAAGTTATCTTATCCTTTAAATCTGCAGACACCACGATACCCAGCGTTACGCTGACGTTGTGGTTGGGATTGGGATAGGTGGGGCGAGCAATCGTGAAGCAGAGATATTCATCCTCAGTCCCAATGTAGCTGGAACGTTGAGCAGCCACTAAATGCGAGATTTGAGCACCACCCTTTTGTTGCGCTCTAAGATCCATCAATAGAGAAGTTGACACCCAGCGCCGGCAGTAGTGCTCGGAAAGACCATTACTATGCGGTTGATGACGGGAGTCCAGGTGCAGTTCTTTATCAATTTCGTAGATGTCTTGGATAATATCATGTCGAAACCGTAAGAAGAAAATCTTGGTTAAACCAAAAAACTCCGGCAAGACATTGGTCAATCGTTGATAAAACATTTCAGGGGTAGCCTCATATTTCTGCATAATAGCCAGAAAGGCATTCGGATCCCATTCTGTTTTAGCAAAGAAAGAACGAATATCATTTACAAAGTCTTGCAACGGCATATGCAGTGCTGCCGAAAAGTACGTAGCTCGGGAATGGTTGAGCACCTCCTCAAAAACTCGGCTGCGCAATAAAGAAGATGTATTGGCTCGCTCTTTTAGCTCCAAATAATTAAAGCCGAGTTCCTTTCCAAATTGAAAGGAACGTTGCATCTCGGAGAGGTTTTTATTGAGTAACAACTCTTTCTTTTCCGGCACAAAAACCGCCCTTAGGTTTCGCATTTCAGGAAATCCTTCCAACCCATTCTCCACCACCCGATAACCAAACCGGTCTTCCAACAAACGCTGTAGAACACTTGATGAAAAGGGGCGTTCCTTTGGAATATCATAGAGAGAGGTGCAATGTGTAACGGCATCCTCTATTTCCTGGAAGTAGTTATTGTGCAATTCAAGGAATGATCGTAAGGCACCAAAGTAGAAATTCTCCTCCTTCAAGGCGTAGTTCCTAGAAAGCTCTAGCAAGGTAGAAATAAAGGCGCCAACTTTGGCAGGGGCATTGGCAATGATCTCGACCACCTTGGCCAATTCGATACCAAAAAGATCTAATGGAAGTTCATTTAGGAAATTCGATTTGAGCAGCTCACTCACAGGAGCTAAACTCTTATCCAGGTCCTGTGAAGTCAACTCCTCAAAAGTCACGCCCAGAACATTAGCTAAAGATTCGATCTTATCTTGCTTCGGGAACTTCTTTCCTTTTTCAATCTCATTCAGATAAGAAACTGACATATTGGCTTCCTTGGCCAAATCCGAGAAGGATAAACCCTTTCCCTGTCGGAGCTGTTTGACCTTTAGGCCGAATATGATCTTTGCATTTTGTGATTTAGTGCCCATAGAATGGCTAATTTACGGGATTCAGCGAATATTCGCACTATGCCCTTCATAATATTGTGTCGGCTATCCAATGGAGCCTCATTCCATTCTCCTTTACTCATTTTAATTTCGAATGGCAACAAACGCATGAAAAAGCATTGGCAGTTAACCTTCTTATTCTTGAGTCTTTCGCTCATAAGTATGACAACTATGTATGCACAGTCTTTCGTCTACATTCAAGATGGTCAATTCCATAGAGATGGGACTCCCTACTACTTTTTGGGTACCAATTTCTGGTATGGCATGAACTTGGCTTCCAAGGGTGAAGGAGGGGACCGGGAAAGGTTGGTGGCCGAACTAGACCATCTAAAGGCGTTGGGCATCACCAACCTAAGGATCGTAGCAGGTAGTGAGGGACCAGATACCGAACCTTGGCGCATGAAGCCGACACTCCAACCCGCACCTGGACAGTACAATGACGAGTTGTGGGATGGACTTGATTTCCTACTTGACCAGATGGGTAAACGAGAAATGACGGCTGTTGTCTGCTTGAATAATTTCTATCCGTGGTCTGGCGGTTTTACCCAATACTACACCTGGGCAAAGCCCCAAGACATCCCCTACCCTCCCCCCGCCGAAGACGGCAGCTGGTTTGGTTACATGACTTTTGCCACTCGCTTTTACAAAGAGCCTCAGGCTATTGCCTTGTATGAGAATCACATTCGAAAGGTCATTGAACGCGTAAATTGCTACAATGATAAGGTCTATAAAGATGACCCAACTATTATGAGTTGGGAATTAGCCAATGAGCCCCGAGGCATGTTGCGCTTTCGTTCCTACCGTAAATGGATTAGGAGAACTGCACGATTAATTAAATCCCTGGACCCAAATCATTTAGTCACGATTGGGAGCGAAGGCAACACTTCTACCCCAACTGGCAATCATTTCACCAAAGATCATGGCTATGCTGGGATCGATTACACTACGGTACATATTTGGATACAGAATTGGCAATGGTATGATCCGAAGGAACCGGAAAAGTCTTATCAAAGAGCGCTTGATAAGGCGGTGAGGTACCTCGAACGGCACCTGGCACTCAGTAAAAAAATCGGAAAACCAATGATCTTTGAAGAGTTCGGAATTGCAAGGGATAATGACAGTCACGAGCCTAGCTCCTCCACCCAGTGGCGGAACCAATACTACCAAACCCTCTTTGAATGGGTATACCAACAAGCTAAAAAAGGCGAGCCTATTGGTGGCTGTAACTTCTGGGCCTGGGGAGGACAAGGGCGGCCAAGAACAGCTCAAGCCATCTGGCAAGTCGGGGATGATTTCATTGGTGATCCCCCACATGAACATCAGGGATGGTATTCTGTCTATGATACCGATACCTCAACGCTAGACGTTCTAGCTGAATATGGTCGAAAATTTTCGGCGTTAAATAAAGGAGAAAAGTAAAAGTAAATCCACGGCAGATTGTAGTACTGGTGTAGATGTATTAAAAGCCAAACTTCTATAGATCATTAGCATGCTTTTTCATCTCATTCCAGCGCTCCCATCAGAAATGTCGAAGAAGGTTTTATTTTCGCAGGGAATAATGAACACTCGATGCAGAAATTAAAGGAATTATACCAGAACCGACAAACGGATTTCCAGGAGACTGGTGTTGAACTTCGGGCCAAATATGGGAAATTTTCGCTTGTGCGGCTTTTGGTATTTGTAATTGGAGTAGCCATTACGATCTACTTGGGCAGTTTTGCTTGGTACTGGGGCGTACTATTCTTCCTAACTTTCGTTGCCGCATTTTATCAGTTTATGAAATGGCATCAACGAATCTCGGAATCCGCACAACACAATGAGGAATTGGCAAGAATCAATGGCTTAGAGATAGCTGCGCTCAATCATGATTTTTCTCAGTTTGAGCATGGGGCGAAGTTCTTGGAGATGGAGCACCCCTATGCGTTGGACCTCGATCTTTTTGGTGAGCACTCTCTTTTTCAATACCTCAATCGAACCAGTACCGAAATTGGGAGGCAACGACTGGCACAATACCTAACTGAACCTAGCTCCACGGAAGTGATCTCAGCTCGCCAAACAGCCGCACAGGAATTAGGCAAAAAAATAGATTGGCGACAGCACTTTCAAGCTCATGGAAGGGAGACAGAAGATCATCCTACTCATCTGCAAGCGCTACTTTCCTGGCTGCAGGATCCAGCATTTGTAAAAGATAATACTTGGTTGAAGATTGCCATGTATGTTGCTCCGGTCTGGTTCACGGCAGCACTAATCCTCTGGCTTTTCTACTTGCCCTGGCAATACGCCATCTTGATGCTCATACCTCCGGCATTGATTTTGCAGCGCACGGTCCAACGGGTAAATGACACGCATCGTCGAACCGCCCATGCGGAACACATGCTAAGTAACTATGCGCGTCTAATTAAGCAAGTGGAAGGAGGGAGCTTTGAGGCGCCATTGTTGCAGAAATTACAAGCTATATTTCTACAGGAGGACAATAGCGCCTCCCAAAAGATAAATAAGTTATCCTATCTCATTAGTCAATTGAATGTTCGCTTCAATGCCTTTGCGGTCCTTCTTAACCTAGGAGGACTTTGGGATTTGCATTGGGTAAACGGATTAGAAAAGTGGAGAGCTGCACAAAAGAAAGCTCTACCGGAATGGTTTTCTGCCTTGCAAGAATTTGAAGTGTTGTCTAGCCTTGGCAATTTGACCCATAATCATCCACATTGGCATTTTCCAACCCTAACCACAAGTCGAGCCATCGAGGCAATCGGAATAGGTCATCCATTAATTCCAAGAGATCAGGTAGTCACGAATGACATTAGCATGCCGATCCAAGGGCATATCAAACTGATCACCGGCTCCAATATGGCAGGAAAGAGTACTTTTCTTCGAACACTGGGCATTAATCTGGTGTTAGGGCTATCGGGTAGCCCCGTTTGTGCAACTAGTTTGCGTCTACCGCAATTACAGGTTTATACCAGCATGCGGACACAGGATGCCCTGCATGAAAGCACCTCTTCCTTCTACGCTGAACTGAAGCGGTTGAAAGTAATTATCGAAGCGGTAGAAGCAGCCGCCCAGGGGATAGCACAAGAACGGCCCATTTTCTTTTTGTTAGATGAAATCCTGAAAGGTACAAATTCTGTTGATCGGCATACCGGAGCCAAGGCTTTGATCCATCAACTCATTGAATTTAAGGGAGGGGGTCTGATCGCAACCCACGATCTTGAATTAGGTGCATTGGAAGCAAAAGCGGATGGAGCAATTGAGAATTTACGGATAGAGGTTGAAATTCAAGATGGCAATCTACACTTCGATTACAAACTGAAGAAAGGGGTAAGTCAAAGTTTTAATGCCACCCTTCTGATGCAGCAAATGGGTATCCGTGTAAAAATCCGAGAAAGCTAGTCAAGAGCTCACTTAATGAGTTCCTAAATCATATTAATAATGATCTACTATAAAACAAATGCAAATTGGTTTGGTGACTTGGGGCACTTAGCCAAGAGTTGGACCATGGTTCGAATTTGGAGAAGCGTCGTCGCTATTGGCGTGTATACGACTGCCATCTGTTTCGCAGTCTGGGGATTCAACCTGGAAGAATACATCAGTATGAATACGAGTATTTTCTCACTACTAGGGGTAATACTTAGTATTTTCTTAGTTTTTCGAACCAATTCTGCTTACGATAGATGGTGGGAAGGACGGAAGCAATGGGGTGCGTTGGTAAACCATACGCGAAACATGGCTATTTATGTTAATACCATGTTTCCAAAGGATGATCAAACGGTTCGTCGCTACTTTGCGAAGCATATCTCCAATTTTTGCCTGGCTTTAGTCGAACACTTACGAGATGGGACAAAATTAGAGCAATTAATCTACCTAACAGATGAAGACAAAGAAGAGTATGGAGAAAAGGGGCACGTACCCAATCACATCTCTATGCAAATCTTCGATAGAATGGCCGAAGGGCATCGAAATGGTGAGTTGAACGAAGGGGATTACATTAATATCAAAGCGCAACATCAAGCCTTGCTAGACATTTTGGGGGCCTGCGAACGAATCAAGAAAACACCCATTCCCTTCTCTTATGCGGTGTACCTTAAGATCTTCATTACTGCGTACGGGCTTATGCTTCCTTTTGCACTAATTACCACCTTTTCATTCGGTACCATCCCATTGGTGATGTTTATCTTTTTCGCCTTATTAGGGGTTGAACTACTAGGGGAAGAGATTGAGGACCCATTTGGATTAGATTGCAACGATCTTCCAACCGGTGATATCGCAAATACGATCAAGACAAATGTCTTCGAAATCTTGGAAGATCGCAAAGGTAAGGCCGTTAAGCACGAATTGTACGAAAAGTTCTTCTAGCCAAAGCTCTAAAGAACAGATATTTTCGAGGGATACATTGGCGATACAAATTACATTGCATATTTTTGTAATATATAATAGAGCAAAAATTATGCTCCGTAATTTTATCGTTAACTAAGCTTATACCTCTTCGCAACCCTTCAGCGATCGGTATGGCTACGCCCAAAAACAGTGTCTCATGTTTCCCCTCAACAGAGAACTTATCTCTCTTGCAATTATCTTCCTAATTGCCCTCTTGATTAGTACACTTATTCCGCACCTTGTTGGTGGTACCAATGGTCAACTAGAATTGTCTTTTTCTCATGCAGCCATCAATATCTCCCCCTTACTAATGAGTCCATTGATCTTTATCCCCTTGGTCTATTTGGTGTATTTAATTAAAGAGTGGCACTATGGCTATGGGAGAGGTCGCCAACGCAAAACCTTACTGTTCTTCAATACCATCATAGCGATTGGTCTTGGTGCAATGTTGGTCTTCTCGAAAATGCTTCGCTTCATTATGGACTCCATTACTGCCAGTAATCCTGAGTTGGAGTTACCTAAGATCGTAGCATCCCTTGCCTGGAATTTCCCCTCCACCTTGGTGATCATTTTATTAGGGCTTTCTTTATTGACAGCAGTACTATTGAACCTACTGCCTGTAAAGAAAAGCTAGGAAAGAGTCTCTTTTGCTGCGAAAAGAACTGTAGATTTAGGTGCTAGGCCAGCGCTGGCCCTAGGCTGTACTATTGGATCAAAAAGTAAATAATCGCAGTTATGGAACAAGCCGGAACTCCTTCAAATAATTTGGATGATCTTTTTCAGATCGACCCAGAGCTTCCGGCCTACAACCAGAAGAACGATATCTTTAACCGCGCCATGTGGGATGACACTATTGATCCCAAAGCTTTTTTCGTCAGTTATGATATCACGAATTACAAGCCCAAAAAAGCCAAAGGTTTCAATCATTGGGACTTTGCCTTACGAAATGCGAGTTGGCACCTGACAGACGTAGTAGGAGAAATGAAATTAGAGGCAGAAGGGCGAGTAGAAGGTTTTACGGACTACTACTCTATCCAGACCCCAGGCCCACCTGAGCAAGCCAACCTGCCTACTCCTGCTATTACGACCCAACGTATCAAACAAGTAGCTCGCTTTTTAGGAGCTGGTTCTGTTGGAGTTTGCAAGATTGATCGCCGGTGGGTATACAGCCATCATTTCAACAGGAAATCTGGTGAAGCTAATGAACTGGATTTTCCTGCTTCGCTCAAATATGCCATCGTAGTGATCCTACCTATGGATTACCAACTGGGTAAGACTTTCCCTTCTGCTTTAAGCGGAGCCACCACCGGCATGGGCTACGCCACTAGTTTAAACTGTGCCAATATGCTAGCCCAGTTCATTACTAACTTAGGTTATGAGGCCATTGCGTCCCTAAATGATACCGCCCTAAGTATTCCAATGGCCATCGAAGCAGGACTGGGGGAATACGGGCGTCATGGCTTGCTCATCACTCCAGAGTTTGGCCCTAATGTCCGTATCGCCAAAGTCTTTACTGATCTACCCCTTGAAGTGGATCAAATCAAAGAATTTGGAGTCAAAGCCTTCTGTGAAATCTGTAGAAAATGCGCCAGCTCTTGCCCCCCTAGAGCGATTTCCAATGAAGCTCCTTCTGCAGAAGCACCAAACTTTTCCAGCTTCTCAGGCATCCGAAAATGGACAGTCAATGCCGAAAAATGTTTTAAGTTTTGGGTAAAAATGAATACGGATTGTGCGATCTGTATTCGAGTATGCCCTTACAATAAAGATTACAGCAAATGGTGGAACCGAATAGGCATCAAACTCGCTAACTCTCCACTTAGACGGCTTATGTTATGGCTGGATAATAAATTGGGCTTTGGTAAGCGCATGAAACCTGCGGAGTGGTGGGAGGATGGATCAGGTTCAGCCTAGACTCCCGCTGCTAGGCTAAACCTGATAAAGCTTAATTTAGAGCATCGCTCAAAGCTATTTTTGATGTTGAAATTGAGCGCTAACTACTACTCTTGTAGAGTTTATTATCCTTCAACGGCAAGCTGCGAATTCTTTGGCCGGTAGCTGCAAAGATGGCGTTGCCTAAAGCTGCACTGATCAACGGCAGGGTCATCTCCCCCAGTCCTTCTGGACGTTCAGTACTCTTGAGGATCTGAATGTCAATTTTTGGAGCCTCTTGATAGCGGAGCAAAGGATAGGTGTCGAAATTATCTTGCTTTGTTCTTCCTTCCCGGATTTGCACCCCTCCATACAAGGCAGCACTCAGACCATCTATTATCCCACCTTCCAGCTGAGCTAAAGCACCAGATTTATTGATGAGGATACCGCAGTCAACTACTGCATACACTTGCTTGACAATCGGCCAGTTCTTTTCATCCAGTTGGATTTCCACCACCTGAGCTACGTACGCACCAAACATAAAATGCGCCGCAAAACCTCGATGTCTGAAACGAGTCGGTGGAGCCCACCAGCCACCCCAATCGGCCGCCTCTTCAATTACCCTCCGCAATCTTTTGGTAGAATAAGTTGGCCCTCCATGATCTGCATAAGGCATCATCTTATCTTCATTCCCTAGCAGCTCCAAACGGAACTTGACGGGGTCCTTGCCTGAGGCATGAGCCATCTCATCTAAGAAACTTTGATCGATGAAGCAGGTGGCATTATGTCCGGGTGCTCGCCAGGCTCCAGTAGGTATAGTCGTGGCTACGGGACTATACTCCATTTTAAAGTTGGGTACAAAGCCTGCTGGGAAGCCATCGGGAAAAACTTCCGTGCTATGTGGAGAATCTTTACTCCCCCGGTATAGGTAGCGAGAAGTGGTAGCAGATCGCAGATGCCAAGCCGTTAACTTCCCATTTTCATCTAAGGCCCCTTTGAATTTGTACATCCCAGCAGGGCGATAGAAATCGTGATGGATATCATCTTCTCGGGTCCACACAACTTGAACAGGCTTTTTCAATTGTTGAGACAACACGATAGCCTCTACGGCATAATCAGCGGTCAGTCGCCGACCAAAGCCGCCCCCGGTTCTATTTTGGTCTAAGGTGATCTTTTCTACGGGTATACCAGTTATCCTTGAAGCTAAGCCAGGTATTCCTCCAGGAACCTGGGTTGAGCCACATAGATATATGCTATCTTCTTTTACATCAGCGAAGTAGTTTTGCGGCTCCAGGGTAGCATGATACAGAAAAGGGACTTCATAGGTCGCTTCTAATACGGTCGGTGCATTAGCAAAGGCTTCCTCCACATTGCCCTCATTCCTCAACTCAATCTCTCCCTTTTGATTCGTCAACTTATCCAACTCAGACCGGATACGTCGATTACTTTCATCTTGTCCCTCCTCTACTTTCCATTTAATCTGAAGTAGGGAACGACCTTTCATGGCAGACCAGGTATTCTTTGCTAGCACGGCAACACTAGACCGGTTTTGCATCTTGCTGGTGGAAGCCTTTACCTCTACTACCTCTACCACACCCGGAACTTGCAAGGCTGCGGTAGCATCAAAGCTCTCCACTACTCCACCGAAGACAGGGCTACGCTGTAGAACGGCAATCAATGCTCCGGATGGCCTTGAGTCCAAGCCAAAGATCGGCTTACCCGTAACCAAAGCTAAATTGTCTACTCCCGGGATCGACTTACCCAAGATCTTATATTCCGCTGGAGATTTTAAGGGCGCATCCGTAGGCACTTCTAACTTCGCTGCTGCTGATACTAAATCTCCATAGGGAATTCCTTTCTTTTTACCTTTTCTATAAACCATACCTGCGCTGGCATGACAATCTTCCTTGGCAACCTTCCACTTATTGGCTGCTGCCTGGATCAACATGGCCTTAGCCGTGGCTCCTGCATTGCGCAAAGCATCCCAATTGGTTTTCACAGACATACTCCCGCCAGCAAATTGCGCTCCCAAACGTCGATCCGCTCCTGCCTGCACTACTTCGATCTTATCCCATTCTACCTCTAACTCCTCCGCAATGATCATCGGCAAAGCCGTTTTGACCCCCTGACCGATCTCTGGGTTTTTTGCTATGATCTGAATATGGCCGTCGGTACTAATCTTGAGATAAGCATTCAACTCTATCTCTTCAACAGCTACTTCTGGGTTGCTCTTCCCAGGCAGGTGAAAAGCCAACAACAAGCCAGCACTAGAAAGCCCACTGACCTGGATAAATTTTCTCCTATTTATATGCGTAGTCATGAATTTCTGCTTTTAACTAATGATAAGATGTGAATCAAGCTACTTGGACAACTGAATCGCCCGATCAATGGCCTTTCTGATTCTAGGGTAAGTACCACAACGACATAGATTCCCGGACATGACCGAGGCCACCTCTTGCTCATTCGGATTGGGATTGTTGGCCAGTAATGCTGAAGCCGTCATAATTTGCCCTGCCTGGCAGTAGCCACATTGTGGAACATCTACTTCCATCCAGGCTTGCTGGACTGGATGAGAACCGTCCTCGGAGAGCCCTTCGATGGTAGTAATCTGAGCGCCTACAGTCGCCGAAACGGGCAAAACGCAAGACCGGACGGCTGCCCCATTTAGGTGCACGGTACAAGCCCCGCACAAGGCCTTCCCGCAACCAAATTTGGTGCCCTTCATCTCGAGTTCATCTCGCAACACCCAAAGCAAGGGCATTTCTGGATCGACATCAACTTGTCGCTGTTTTCCATTAATAGTCAAAGTAAATCTAGCCATGGTGATGATTTAAGTGAAATAAAAAGCTGAGTGCATGTTCAGTGAATGCTTTTGGCAAAAAACATGCACTTAGGCAAACTGGAGATTGCCTTGAATTCTATGTAATAAAAGAGGAGAGGTGGAGGCATTCCTGATGGTACGTTCAGGAGCTATCCTTACACATGCTTACGAAAGATAAGGGATTATTAGGTGCCATACCTTCCTAATTCGCGAATTAGGAATACTACTTTGAAATAAAGAAGTAAGATTTAAGCTATGGAATACCGTTTTCTGTATTGAGCAGGAGTCATCTGATTGCTTTTCTTAAAGCTAGCGTAAAAGGCAGAGATCGATTGGAAACCACATTCATAAGCCACAGCTTCGATACTCAGATGTTGAAACGCTGGATTCTCTAGCATTTCAGAAGCAGCTTTTATTCGATAGGCATTCAACAGCTCGGGAAAGGTTTTTTGAAAGTAGGCGTTAACAGCTTTAGAAACTTGATGACTTGGCGTATTGAGCTGCTTTGCCAATTTTCCAATGCTAAGTTGTGGATCCTGAAATCGTTTTTGGACTTCCATTTCTGCCAAAATACGCTCCCCCAGGTCTTCAAAGGCTCTATCTATGTTGCTTCCATTACTGACATCGAACTGATGATCCAATATCTTGCTCTTCCGCATCATCCAAAAAGACAAGCTATATAGTACTAGGGTTGCAATGGCCGTCACACCAATATAAGTTAGCGGGGTAGCAAAGTAGAGTTGAAAGGTAAATGCGCCCCAGATAGCAGCTACGCCACCAATCAACAGCAGAATCCAGGTTTGCCAATTTTTATCCTGCTCTGACTTATGCTGGTATTCATAAACCAGATAACCTACCGCTATGAGATAGATCAGAATCTGATAGACGGCAATTTCATATAACCCTCGGAGCTGCTCTACGAAAAAAACAGCGACCAGCATAAATACAGATAAGGAAAAATGTAGGTAGTGGAGCGTCCGAATCTTAAAATCCTCCTGCAATAGGGATCGCAGGTAAAGCCAAAGGAAAGGACCGATAGCTGCCATTCCGATCAAACCTAAGGACGGCCAGAAATCAGAAGCATTTGGGAAGGCTACAATAATGATCGACTTGCAGATGCGCACGGCCAAGGCCAAAAGCAGTAAAGCCAAAAGGCGGTTTGAAAGCGGTTTCTTAGAATTTGCTGTCCAGAAATACACTGCCAGGAAGATACTGTGTCCCATAACTAGGGCACTCAACGCAGAAAGGATTACAGCAAATTTCATAAGCGACAGTCGGTATGTATTCTATAGTCTCAAGCAATATATCAAACAAAGTTATATAAAATGTGTTGAGGTGGGGAGGCAAATATTGCCAATTTCTTGTCTCCATTTCCCCCTCCTCTGTCCTACCCGAATCTGCGGCTAGAAACATAAAGTCCCTTATCTTTACTGCATGCTAAACACCATGATCGCTAGTACCGAAGAGGAGGTTGGTCAGGTTAGAGAACTCCTTTGGGAATATGCGCGGATGCGAAATTTTGATCCAGCTATGGGCAACTATGAAGCCGAGTTTGCGGAACTACCAGGGAGATATGGTCCACCAGGCGGTTGCTTGATCTTGGCGCAGTGGGAAGGACAGGCAGCAGGCTGCGTAGCATTTAAATCTCTGGATAGTACCTATTGCGAAATGAAAAGACTCTATGTATCTCCGAAGTTTCGAGGAAAGCAGATTGGTAAAGCCTTGGTAGAGCAGCTGCTGGCTGAAGCACGAGGGCAATCCTATCGATACATGCGCCTCGATTCACACCCGTGGATGGCCAGTGCTCAAGGGATTTATCGTCATTTCGGCTTCGAACCCATCCCTGCCTATAATGATAACCCCACTCCGGGTATTCGTTTTTTCGAGAAGAGACTGTGAGTCCATCTTGCCTTACCTAAACGGTAGTAAATCAGGTTCTAGATAGGATTCCTTTGCCTTGGCATCGGTAAAGATATTCCAGCTATAATGTTGGGCGATTAAGTCCTTAAGATGAGTTCTAAGCCGGGGAGCCTGTGCTATAAAAGAGGGAAAATCATCGGCTTTTACCTTCCCCATAAAATGAGCTACAGCCTCCACCGCTACAACGGTTACTGTGCGATGAAACATGGTGCCATCGCCATGCGTCTGATCAAACACCTTGATCTGATCACATACATTGTTAATGGCTTGTTGTTTGCCATACTTTCGGACATGGATCCAAGCCAAGCGAAGATGTGCTTCATGGGAAAATAGTTTGGGTGGCAAGCTCGCCTCTGCAAACTGTTGCTCGAATTCAGCATCTAAAAGCGATAAATGTGTCATATGTAGTTAGTTTAGATATCATTTGCTTACCGTAATGGTGCTCTCGATCCAATGAAGTAATTAGCCTAATCCTATAGCGTTCCCAAGTATGAATTGATCGCTTTTGCCCAATCTTGTAAGTCATGTTGATACATGCGATCTAAACTTGCTTTATTCAACTCATTCCCTGTCGCATTCAAGCCAGTAAAGGCATAGGTAACGGTAGCTTTAGTCTTTTCGTCACTACCATTTTTTTGGCACTGCACGGTTATTGTCCAGAATCGATTAGAGGTAGTAACTAAGTACTGAATCAAATACGTTTGTGGGTTAAATTTAGTTACTATCCAAAGAAGCTCCGATTCATTTCCGTGTCCATGCCCATGTCCATGCGTCTTAATTTTAAAGGTGGTTCCTTCTTCGATAATTTCCTGTTCTGGATAGATTAAAATCGGTTCCCAATTTGGCTCCCATTTTCTTTCTTCAAAAGCACCAAACAAGGGAAATACCTGCTCAATACTTGAATTCAAAGTAAATGACGCCGTTTTCGATACTTTTTCGGACCTAAAGCTCTTTTTCTCCAAATCAACGTTCTGATGGCAACTGAGCAGTACAAAGGCTGAAAAGAACAATATCCTTCTGACTTCCATATCGTGTTAGATTTTTTCTGAACACAAATTTAGGCGGCCATCATTTCCTTTTCATTTACATTTGTTGATAAATTGTTTTCGTACTCTGCTTAATTGTGTAGGAGTAATTCCCAAATATTGAGCGATATAGTAGTGAGGAATTCGATTTAGTAATCCAGGGTAATCCTGTAGAAAGCATTCATATTTTTCTAGCGCATCCTGATCGAGCAAGGACACTAACCTAGATTGCAATTGTTCATTTAACTTTTGAAACTCCCGAGTAATAATGGCAGTAATTTCCAGGTCTTTATTAATCTGTGACATCACCTTAGCATAGTTGGCCACTGAAATTTCACCATCCTCCAAGGCTTGAATTGTCATTGGGATTGTGGCATTAGGGAGATAACTAGCGACGATCATATCTCCTTCCTGGTAAAAATGAGTTGTTATTTCATTCCCATCATTGTCATAAACAAAGCCTCGCATCACCCCCTTGACCAATTTGCCGATCTTATTACAAGGTTTTCCTTGCTCAAGGAAAAAGTCTCCGCGCTTTAAGGATTCAATGCTATGCAAGGATTCGTTAAGAGTTGGATTTTGATGCATCTGCTACAGATTGAAAAGATTCATTTAGTTGATAAAGAGTATCCGTAAGAAAAGTTTAATTGGCTTATATAGATCTTCTCCGAAATAACTGTACATTCCCGTTCATGGCAGGTATTTATATCCATATCCCCTTTTGCAAGCAGGCTTGTCACTATTGCAATTTTCACTTTTCTACTTCTTTGAAGCAGAAAGAACCTTTGTTGCAGGCCCTCTTGACTGAGATCGAGCGACAGAAAGATTACTTGGATGGGGAAGAACTGGAAAGCATCTATCTAGGTGGAGGTACTCCTTCCCTGCTGTCTGTCGAGGAATTGGATCAACTTTTTCAACACATTCAACGCTTTCACAAGATAGCCAATCAAGCGGAAATCACCCTGGAAGCCAATCCTGACGACCTAAGTCGTAACCAGTTGAAAGCACTGCGGGAAACGCCTATTAACCGCCTAAGTATTGGTATCCAGTCCTTCCTAGAGGAAGATCTTCGGTTTATGAATCGAGCCCATTCCGCCGCTGAAGCAGAGGCTTGCATCGACTTGGCTTTGGAGCAGGGTTTTACCGCATTAACCGTTGATCTCATTTACGGCACCCCAACTCTAAGCCATGCACAATGGGAACAAAATCTTCAAAAGGTATTTGAAAAACCTATTCAACATCTGTCTTGCTATTGCCTTACCGTAGAACCCAAGACGGCCTTGGATCATTTCGTAAATACGGGCAAAGCCAAGCCAGTCGATGAAGAACAAGCTGCCTTACAATTTGAGCATCTCATCAAGTTTAGTAAAGCAGCAGGCTTTGAGCAATACGAGATATCCAACTTTGCTAGAGATGGCTACTATGCCGTGCATAATTCCAACTATTGGAAAGGGAAAAAATATCTAGGAATCGGCCCCTCCGCTCACTCCTTCAATGGAGAAAGTCGCCAATGGAATATCGCCAATAATGCTCAATACATTCGTTCTATTCGGGCCGGAGAACTGCCCCACGAAGTAGAAAACCTGGACCTCGATCAACGCTATAATGAATACGTAATGACTGGCTTACGCACCATCTGGGGGTGTGATATCCGTAAGATCCATGGGTTCTCCACTGCGCATGCCCTACATTTTAAGAACAAGGCGCAAGCTTTTATTCAGGCGGGAAACATGGAGGAAAAAGGGGGGAATTACTGTTTAACAGAAGCCGGTCGACTCTTAGCCGACCATATTGCCATGGAATTGTTTGTCTAGTCGCTCAACTTCTTCTTTCCAATATCTTTATTTGTTAACTTCATAGCTCAAAACAAAACGAGCTACCATATGGATACCAGCAATCGCTATCTATCCTTTCTCACCCCATTGGGTCGCTATAGGAAACTGCTTCTCTTTTCTGGCGTCCTGCTACTAGTCCTATTACTCCTAGGAAATTGGAGTCGCTTCTTTGCTCCAAAAATAGATTACAATACCCAAGTCAAGCCGATTTTAAATAAACGCTGTATCCACTGTCATGGAGGAGTGAAGAAAAGTGGAGGATTTAGCCTAATGACCCGCGCACAAGCATTGGCGCCTACCGAATCCGGTAAACCCGCCATCATCCCTGGCCAACCTGACCGAAGTGAGCTCATGCGCCGCATACACTCGGACGACCCCGAACTTCGAATGCCCTTTGAAGCGGATCCCCTGCCCGCCGAAGAAGCCAACATTTTACGCAAGTGGATAAAACAAGGGGCAGAATGGGGAATTCACTGGGCCTACCAAGCCGTCGAGGAAGAGGAAGTTCCAAGCAGCAGCAATACTGCCATGGGAAGTCTCGACAAAGCCGCGGGCCCGTGGGAAAAGAACGAAATTGACCATTTTATTGGTGAACAGCTGAGTATTCAAGGCTTGAGTCCTTCTCCCAGAGCAGATAAAAGTACTTTGCTGCGCCGCGTGAGTCTAGACCTAACGGGAGTTCCCGCTCCAAAGGAGGTCGCAACTCGATACCTAGCGGATGATTCACCAGCTGCCTATGATCGCTTAGTAGATGACCTTTTAGCTAGTCCACAATTTGGGGAAAGATGGACTGCAGTTTGGCTCGACCTAGCGCGCTATGCAGATTCCAAAGGATACGAACGCGATGCTAACCGAATCATCTGGCCTTATCGCGACTGGCTTATCCGCGCCTTTAATGCCAATATGCCCTACGATCAATTTCTCACCGAACAGATGGCTGGCGATCTACTCCCCAACCCCACCGATGCCCAATACATCGCCACCGGTTTTCACCGCAATACCAAAACCAATGATGAAGGAGGGACAGACAATGAAGAATTTAGGGTAGCAGCGGTGATCGATCGGGTAAATACTACCTGGGAAGCCATCATGGGAACCACCTTTGCCTGTACGCAATGCCACGGCCATCCCTACGATCCCATCGAGCATGAGGAATACTATGAATTTTATGCCTTCTTTAATAATACACGCGATGAAGACACCTACGATGATTACCCCTGGATCAAACAATTCACAGGGGAGGACAGCTTGTCTTTAATCGCCTTGAATAAGTGGGTAAACCAAGTAGGTGGACCCGAAAAGGCCACGGAAATCTCCACCTTCCTGCGCACTGGCCAACCAGCTCACAACTCCCTCAAAACCGATAGTCTAGTCAATGCAGCGCTCTACGACACCAAGTTCTTGGGTCTTCGAAATCATGGTTCCGCCCGTCTCCCCCGTGTTGACCTAAGTGGCAAAGAACAACTCATTTATCGATATAGCACTGGTCGGGAAACAGGCAAGGCGCAAATCCGGCTAGATGCGCCTGATGGACCTCTACTGACCGAACTTTCTATTCCAAAAACCAAAGGCAATCAGATCACTAGCATCCCTTTACAACCAACAGAGGGTGTTCATGACCTTTATTTCACTTATGAAAACGCAGAACTAGAGAATAGCAATGCTCGCGGAATTAGCTTCGATTGGTTTCATTTCGGGGAATTCTTCCCTGGTGAAGGGCAGCAAGGTTATGAAGAAAACAAGGCTATCTTCTGGCAACTACTCAATACCTATCCTCCTTATTCTCTCATCATGGTGGAGAATCCAATGGATATGCAACGTAAATCTCATGTCTTTGATCGAGGCAATTGGCTCGTACACAAGCAGGAGGTTCAGGCGGATGTACCCGACATATTACCCGACTTTCCAGACAAGGAGCCCAAGAACCGCCTAGGGCTCGCCAAATGGCTGACCAGCAAGCAACATCCATTGACGTCTAGGACCATGGTCAATCGCCTTTGGGAACAAATCTTTGGCAGAGGGCTCGTCCTCACCTTGGAAGACCTAGGTACCCAAGGCGAACCACCCACGCACCCCGCTCTTCTGGATTGGCTAGCCCACAGTTTTATGCACGAACATGAGTGGAGTCTCAAATCGCTTTTAAAGACCATAGTGTCGTCGGCCACTTATCAGCAGTCTTCGATTATGAGCTCACCTCAACAGGAAAAAGATCCCAATAACATCTACTATGCCAGAGCATCTCGGGTACGCCTATCCGCCGAACAAGTACGTGATCAATCTTTGGCCGTCAGTGGGTTATTAAGCAGTAAAATGTTTGGGCCACCGGTTAAGCCACCGCAACCTGACGGCATTTGGAATATTCCCTATAACAACGAAAAATGGATCTTAAGTGAAGGAGAAGATCGCTATCGACGAGCGCTGTATACTCACTGGAAGCGTTCTGCCCTTTATCCCTCCATGGTCACTTTCGACTTGGGTAATCGAGATCAATGCTCCGCCCGCCGCATTCGGACCAATACGCCTCTGCAAGCCTTGGTGACTTTAAATGATCCCGTATTCATCGAGATCGCCCAATACTTTGCTAAGCGGATGCAAGATCAAACCAAGGAGGTTGACAAGCAAATTGCCTGGGCGTACCAGGAGGCCACCTTACAAGAGATTGGTTCTGAAAAGCAAGAAATACTGCTCGAATTGTATCAGGAAGCTTTGCAAGATTTCCAAAAAGATGAGGCAGCGGCTCAGGAAATGCTAGGTGAATTAAATGAAGTTGCACAAAAGACAGAGCTGGCAGCCTTAGTAATCGTAGCCAATGCTATTCTTAACCTCGATGAGTTCATTACCAAAAGCTAAGTCATGGCAAAAAAGCAATCAAGGCTAGTACAGGAAGCCTTATTACAGCAAGGACAGTTGGAAACACGTCGGCTTTTCCTGAAGCAACTAGGTTTAGGCTTGGGGGCCATGTCCTTGGGCGGTCTATTGGGCTGCCAAACGGGAAACTCAACTTCGAGCATAGGGGGGCTTACCAGCCAAACCTTGGATGCCCTCAAGCATCCGCATTTTGCGCCGAGAGCCAAATCCGTAATCTATATCCACTTGGCAGGTGCACCCTCCCAATTGGAATTATTCGATTATAAACCAGAACTGGAGAAATTAGATGGCCAACCCTGTCCTCCTAGTCTGCTAGAGGGCAAACGCTTTGCTTTCATTCGTGGCGTACCAAAGATGTTGGGGCCGCAAGCCACATTCAAGCAGCATGGCGAATCCGGCGCCTGGATATCCAATCGAGTGCCGCATCTTGCTTCCCTAGCGGATGACCTTACTTTCTTCAAGGCAGTCTATACAGATCAGTTCAACCACGCCCCTGCCCAGCTCCTGATGCATACGGGTAGTCCACGTTTAGGACGGCCGAGTATGGGCTCCTGGGTGACCTATGGTTTGGGCTCAGAGAATGAGAACCTGCCAGGCTTTGTTGTTTTGACTTCTGGTGGCAGTAATCCCGATGCCGGAAAATCCGTATGGGGTAGCGGCTTTTTACCTTCGCTATATCAGGGCGTTCAATGCCGATCTAAAGGAGAGCCTGTCTTATACCTCAGTGATCCTAAAGGAATGAACAGAAATCTCCGAAAAGCCTCTATCGAAGCCATCAATAAGGTGAACGAATTAACCCACCAGGAATTCCAAGATCCAGAGATCCTATCTCGCATGGCACAATACGAGATGGCCTTCCGCATGCAAGTGGCCGCGCCTGAGGTAATGAGCATCAATGATGAACCAGAGTATATCCACCAGATGTACGGCACCGAGCCGGGCAAAGCTTCCTTTGCCAACAATGTGCTTCTAGCGAGAAAATTAGTGGAAAAGGGTGTGCGTTTCGTGCAACTCTATGACTGGGGCTGGGATTCTCATGGGACCGGAGAAGGCGGTGCGTTGAACCTTGGGTTTGTACGAAAATGCGACCAAATGGACCGGCCCGTAGCCGCCTTACTCAAGGACTTAAAGCAAAGGGGCTTATTGGAGCAAACCTTGGTGGTTTGGGGAGGTGAATTTGGTCGTACGCCAATGCAAGAAAACCGCAATGGTGTTGATCTACCTTTCAAAGGCAGAGATCACCATCCCGATGCCTTTACGATGTGGATGGCTGGTGGAGGTATGAAGGGCGGCTTCAGCTATGGCGAGACAGATGAAATCGGATACAGCCCCATCAGCGGCAGAACCTCGGTTTTTGATTTACAAGCTACCATATTGCATCAGCTGGGCTTCGATCACGAAAAATTCACTTACCAGTTTCAGGGAAGACCTTTCCGCTTGACGGATGTGGAAGGACATGTGGTCAAGGATGCCTTAGCCTAAAAGGCAAGCAAGACATCGGAAGTTTTCATGGACAGTCCCCTGAAAACTTCCGATGTCTGAGCCGGAGGTGATCATTTCCGTTTCTTAGGAGCGGGGACAAAACCCTCCTGATAGTCAGGATTGGGCTCCTTTGGAACCGGAGCATTCATTCTGCCTCGCCAGTCGTTCAGCAGATCTAGCAGTTCCTCTCGCTTTTCGGGACGTTCGGCGGCGAGATTTTGCTGTTCCCCTAGATCCTCTGCCAGATTGTACAGCTCCAAACCATCATCCTCAAAATATTGATGCAATTTCCAATTCCCTAGACGGATCACTGAGCCCGGTCGGGTGCGAAAGAGATCATCTCTACTCTCATCTCCACCTACTCGATAGGCTTGTAGATAGATCGGGAAATGCCAGATCAATGGGCGTTCAGGCAGTGCTTCTTTCTTCAGCAATAAACCCGCCAGACTGGCCCCATCCAGTACTTTATCTTCTGGCACCTCCGCACCAACGAGCTCTAACAAGGTAGGATAGAAGTCTAGATTAGTGACTGGCGTATCCGTTTCCCAAGCTTCCTTAATTTTACTTTTCCAGCGAATCAACAACGGTACTCTAATACCCCCTTCATAGTAAGATCCTTTACCGGCTCGTAATGGATGCTGTCTAGAGAGGTACGAAATCCCCCCATTATCTGAGGTGAAAATCACGATGGTATTTTCTAATTCATGCTCATCTAATCGCTGCAGAATTCGACCTACACTGGCATCCATGGTTTCTACCATCGCTGCATAATGAGGGTTTCTACCCTGTCCGTCTACAGTGGGCTTCTCCTTGTACTTTTCCACCAATGCCTCCTTCCCTTGTAGCGGAGTATGAATAGTGTAAAAAGGTAGATATAAAAAGAAGGGATTTTCTTGGTTTTCATCAATGAAGCGTAAAGCCTCGTCCGTCAATCTATCGGTGAGGTATTCTCCTTCTGGCCCGTCTGGCAAAAAAGGGTTTTTGTAGGGGCTGAAATAGGATTTAGGATGCCCAAGGTTAGTTCCGGCCACGTTTTGGTCAAACCCTTGTGTTTTAGGATCCTTGCCCAGGTGCCATTTTCCAATAGAGATAGAAGTGTAGTCCTGTCCTTCTAGTACCTCAGCCAGTGTGATCTGCTCATCGGCCAGCTCTGTCGTATTGGTTGTTGGGATGATCCTTCTTGTCTTGGCATTGCCTCGAGCCGAATTACCGACGGTATAGATGCCATGTCTGGTCGTTTGCTGTCCCGAGATGAGGCAGGCGCGACTAGGGGCGCAATTTGCGGCGCCGGCATAAGCCTGCGTAAACCGAATGCTTTCCTTGGCTAATCGATCCAAGTTTGGTGTTTCATAGTAGCGAGAGCCATTGAAACCAACATCCTTCCAGCCTAAGTCGTCTACATTAATCAGGACAATATTGGGTAATTCCTGTTTTGGTTGAGAAGTACAAGATAAGCTGGCCAAACTCACCCATACTACTACTGCTTGTTTGATGAAATTCTTCATAAGTTGATCTTGTTCTGTTCGCCAACGAAGATAATGCGTATTTATCTGTAAGGAGGGCCAATTTATCTCAATATGCACCCCAAATTATCTCAAAAAGGTAAATCCAAACTTGGTATTCTTCATTTTATTGGGGGAGCATTCCGTTTATTGATGCTTTCAGCAAACATTTTATACGGAAGAGCAAAAAGAAATGGCCCTATTGCTTTCTTTTTACTTTGGAGGCAAAAGCCACAAAACTTTTCCGTTCTTTGTTTGGGAAAAAACGAAAAACTGGAATTATGAAACATAGACTGTTAGCTATTCTCCTACTGATGAGTTGTTGGGCATGCCAGGAGAATAAAGAAGCTCCTGCAGAGCGGTTAGATATTACTAAGATGGATCCCGTGCATTGCTATACAGGAGAGGCCTCTCCTTACACAGCTGTGGGGCTGATTCCCGCCTACCTACAAGAAGTGGAAGCCATGAAAGCGGATCCAGTTCAAGCACAAAGCATGAGCGGTATGGTCTGGGTAGAAGGTGGCAATTATCTAATGGGAGGCGACAACGAACAAGCTCGTGAGGATGAATATCCTGAACATCCGGCGACCATAGATGGGTTTTGGATGGATGAAACCGAGGTGACCAATGCCCAATTCCGAGAATTCGTTGATGCTACGAAATACATTACCACTGCAGAAAAAGAAATTACACGCGAAGATATTCTTGCTCAGTTACCGGAAGGAACTGTGCTACCAGAGGACCTTGACCTTTCTCCCTTCTCTCTAGTATTCCATAGCCCTCCTCCAGCCGATAGAGCCTATAGCCCGCAAGATTGGTGGTCAGTAGTCAAGGGAGCGAGCTGGCAGCATCCCCAAGGACCTGAAACCGATCTAACTGGCCGGGAGGATCAACCTGTAGTGCATATTTCTTGGTACGACGCAATGGCCTACTGCAAGTGGAAGGGAAAACGACTACCTACGGAAGCGGAATGGGAATATGCCTCTAGAGGAGGAAAAGAGGGTGGCATCTATCCTTGGGGTAGTGAACCTGTTTCTACTCAGATGGCTAATTATTGGCAAGGTGACTTCCCGACTAATCATGTGGTAGAAGATGGATTCGAAAGGCTAGCCCCAGTAAAAAGCTTCCCGCCAAATCCTATTGGCTTATACGATATGGCAGGTAATGTGTGGGAATGGTGTGCAGATTGGTATCGCCATGACTATTATCAAGCGGCGAAGACAACTCGTACTGTACAGAATCCACTAGGCCCAACCGACAGTTTCGACCCTATGGAGCCAAGTGTACCGAAGAAAGTAGTAAGAGGAGGATCTTTCTTATGCAACGACAGCTATTGCTCCGGTTACCGGGTCGCAGCACGTATGAAATCAAGCCCAGATACTGGCTTAGAGCATACCGGTTGTAGGTGTGTTCGCGACGGAAAAGAAAAAAGCTAAATCAACGAGCTCATTGCTCAAATATTAATCCGTTCTAGTAAGACAAACGAAAAACATGTGTGTAAACAAGTTACATCTCTTCTTGCTGCTATGTATCTGTAGCAGCTCCTTCCTCCCTGCCCAGACGCCCCTCTTCGAAGAAAGAGATGGAATTGTTGTTGTAGAGGCAGAACACTTTGTTGGACAAAGTATCGACAATGTTCGCAAATGGTACCAGCTTGATGAAACAGTCCATGAAGGTCCCAAACCCGATATCGACCCTTCGCATGCTAGTAGTGCTAGTGGAAAGGCCTATCTAGAAATTTTACCCGATACGAGAACCAATCATAGCGAGAAGTTAATTCCAGGTGAGAATTTCACCAATTCTCCAGGGAAGCTTGCTCAGCTACATTATTTGGTATACTTCCATCATCCTGGAAAGTACTATGTGTGGGTACGAGCCTATTCAACGGGCTCAGAAGACAATGGTATTCATGTAGGTCTCGATGGAGAATGGCCTGAAAGTGGTCAACGTATGCAATGGTGTCAAGGAAAGAATCAGTGGACTTGGGAAAGCAAACAAAGAACCGCCGAAAAACACTGTGGAGTGCCCGAGCAAATCTACCTCGACATCCCAAGGGTGGGCTGGCATGAAATCACCTTCTCGATGCGAGAAGATGGTTTTGAATTTGACAAATGGATCTTGAGTAAGGAGTATAAACTGCCAGAAGGAGCTGGTCCTGCTGAGACCCTACGGAAATTCTGAGTTAAGTCTATGAAGAAGGTAGTTCAACTTCTCTTTTGCAACTCAAATTTAGCCAGGAAAGGCTAAGTGTCCGCTAATAGCTCATTCAACAAGTCCTTAGAATATTATCAAAAGACATACTTAAGCCCCTACAAGTCAGTCACTAACAAAAACACCTCTTCTCATATAAAGAAAAGAGATGGTATATGTAGGTGGTTATTTGTCCTGGCACCTTATGCGAATTCATAGTACATTAGCTATAGATCAAAACACTGTGCAGCCCCCCCTTCTATTCACGGGCTTTTGGGAGAAAGCTCTTGAATAGAAAGAAATGATTATGAACATTATGAGCCCCAGTCGGGGCTCTTTTTTTTGCCTCCAGCATTCCCTTGCCGCTTCATTAATTCCCTATTTGTCAGAGAAGGTAGTATCTTGATCAAAAGTAAACCTCATCTCCTGTCAAATTGGCCATACATGAAATCCTTCACTAAGATTCTTGCTGCGCTACTTACCTTACTCTGGCTAGGTTACAGCTGTGGAGTTAAGGCCCCACCTACAAGTACAACTACTGACAAAAAAGAGTCTTTTCCTTCTTCCGCCCTAAGTGAGCGTACGATTCAGAGAGATTATCCCATTCAGCCCCTGCCTTTCACCGAAGTTCGTTTTACGGATGAATTCTGGGCCCCAAGGTTGCTAAAGCATAAGCACATCACACTAGATTATACTTTACAACAATGTGAAGAAACAGGTCGCATCAATAATTTTAGGAGAGCAGCAGACCAACAAGAAGGTGGTTTTTGTACCCAGTACCCTTTCGATGACTCAGACGTCTTTAAGGTATTAGAAGGGGCAGCATATGCTTTACAGCTTGAGGCTGATCCTGTCCTTGAGCATCGCATTGACTCAATCATTTCGATCATTATAGCGGCTCAGGAAGAGGACGGATACCTCTATTCCAACCGTACCATCGATCCAGATTCAGCTCACGAATGGGCCGGCGGCCAGCGCTGGGAACTCACCCACGATCTAAGTCATGAATTATACAATGTGGGGCATCTTTATGAAGCGGCGGCAGCTCATTACTGGGCAACTGGCAAAAGAACTTTGCTAGATGTAGCCTTGAAAAATGCGGACTTAGTAGATCGCGAATTTGGTTGGGGGAAAATAGAAAGGCCACCAGGACATCAAGTCATCGAAATCGGATTGGCAAAGCTATACCGAATTACCGGAGAGGAAAAGTATCTCAAATTAGCACAATTCTTTTTGGACGTGAGAGGACCTGATGGGGATAAATACAGTCAAGCACATGCAAAAGTCGTGGATCAGTCCTATGCCGTAGGGCATGCTGTCCGAGCGGGCTATATGTACGCGGGCATGGCTGATATTGCTGCCCTCACCGGGAATGAAGCCTATGTAAAGGCCATTGACCGTATCTGGGAAGACGTGATAGGCAAGAAACTGTATGTGACGGGCGGGATTGGATCTACGGGAGAAAATGAAGGTTTTTCGGAGGACTATCACCTACCTAATGCAGATGCTTATTGTGAAACCTGTGCTTCGATTGCCAATATCTTTTGGAATCATAGACTTTTCCTCATGCACGGGCAGGCGAAATACATTGATGTGTTGGAAAAAACACTGTATAATGCTTTGAGTTCAGGGTTATCTCTTTCCGGAGATCGTTTCTTTTATCCAAATGTGCTAGAAGCAAATAAAGATCAAGCGCGTAGCCCTTGGTTTAACTGCGCCTGCTGCCCCTCCAACATGGCGCGTTTTATCCCATCCATCCCCGCCTACCAATATGCCTTTAGGGACGATGAAGTCTTCTTCAACCTCTATATAGCCGGGACAGCCACACTGCCTTTGAAAGGTGGACAGCTTACCTTAAAACAAGAGACACGTTATCCTTGGGATGGCCAAATCGACATCACGGTAGAAACTACCACTACCGCAGCTCAGACTTTTAAGTTCCGAATTCCAGGCTGGACACAAAATCAAGCTATAGCAAGTGACTTGTATCGCTTTATGGATAGGAATGGAGATCAAATCAAGATCAAGATCAATGATCTAGAAGTGGAATTGCCGATTGAAGAGGGCTATGCTCAGATCAAGCGCAATTGGAATATAGGCGATAAAGTAAGCCTATATTTCCCAATGCCAGTACGTAGAGTACTAGCTCATTCGGAAGTGAAGAATAATGCTTATAAGGCCGCTTTACAACGCGGGCCAATGGTCTATTGCTTGGAAGGACAAGATCAAGAAGACGAACGTGTCCTGCATATGCAAATGGATATTAACGCGCCAGTGCGTTCTTCCTTCCAACCAGACCTCCTATCGGGCGTCCAAACCATTCAACTTAAAGGCCTGCTGTTTGAGCAAAAAAGCACGAGTGAAATCACCTCCAGCCCACTTTCTCTCAAAGCTATCCCCTACTATGCCTGGGCCAATCGCGGGAAGGACTTTATGACCGTCTGGATACCCTATGACGCCAAAGGGGTAACTCCAGCCGCCAACAATTGACTGACGTTAGGTTCGATCAAGTCGTGGAAAACCACCAAGTTTTCCTTTAGCAGTTTTTCAGCTGGTGCGTAGGCAGTTTGTTGAGCAACTTTGCGGTGTAAAAAACCAAAGGTCAACACGACAAACCCATTAACACCAATGAAAACAAATTCTATCAGCCTAACGACTCCCTTAGGCACAAGGACCACTGCTGGTCGCAAGCTTCATCCCAAGTATTATAGATGGTTGGGTAAAGCCCTCAATTTTGTACATGACTTCAGTCCAAAGCTCGGTGGACAACTAGCCTTCGGCTTGCTCTCCACCCCCAAACGTATACCGCTGAAGGTAGATGATCGGCTACTGCTAGAAAACGCTTGGCCACTAGATTTTTCCGACTTTGAGTATTCGGTAAAAGGGTATGTCTGGGGAGATGGCCCAGCAATCTTGCTACTCCATGGATGGCAAACCAATGCTACCCGCTGGCGCGCCTTTATCCCTCGGCTAGTCGAAGCAGGATATAGTGTAATTGCCATTGATGCCCCGGCACATGGACGCTCCAAGGGAACCTCTTTGACGCTCTTGCAATACATCGAGGTGGCGAAGAGAGTCTTGGATACTGTACCGCCCTTACATGCTATTATAGGACACTCCCTCGGTGCCATGGCTGGCGTCATCGGGCTATCCCAGAGTAAATGTCCCAGGCCGCACAAAATGGTATTATTGGGCACTTTTTCCAGTCCAAAAGGACTCTTAGATCAGTTCGCTAATTATTTAGGATTAAAACCCAGATTGATCGAATCCATTGAATCGGAAGTCAAGCGATTATCCGGCAAACATATTGATCAACTGGAACTTACCCAGCATCTAACGAAAAGTCAGGTTGATCAGATCCAGATCATTCATGATCAATTCGATCGAATTGCCCCGGTAGATCATGCCTATCGCCTGGCTGCGGCGCTTGAAAACCCAGAATTAGTTATCACGGAAGGCTGTGGTCATCGATTATTGAAGCCTAGGGTGGTAGACACCGTAATCGATTTTATTCAAAGAGGATAGAACCATGTAATTTAGTCCTAATAGCAACAAGTGAAAGTACATGTTCCTACCTGTTCCCCCGTAGGATACATCACTTGATATGCCTATTAAGTTAAGGATTGACTGGGCTGCCTCGAGACGCTAGCCTGGTCAATCCCTTTTCTTCTGCCAATTAATACCGTAGCACTCGCGTTGTCATTACCCGTTCCCCCTCCTTGAGAAGTTCTATGGCATATACTCCAGGAGAGATGGCTCCTAAATCTAGTTGACCTCGATTTTGATCAATAATGATTTGACGAGTCAAGACCTTTCTACCACTAAAGTCATAGATATTTGCCACCACTAATCCATCAGTCTGTACGTGGATGGTCAACTGATCTCTGGTAGGATTCGGGTACACTTTAAAAGTCAGCAGTAAATCACTGCCAGAACAATCCTCGTCAACTCCATTATCGGCTTCTTCTGTTGCGGATGGATAGACATTCCCATTAGTATCGTCACAATCGGTTTTATCCCAAACGTAGCCCGTCGGTGGAGCAGTTAAGCAAGATGAAATCGATTCAGCTGCATTACCAAATCCGTCTCCGTCTTGATCTCGGAAGTACTCTTGGAAAGATAAGGACTCATCTTCTTGCCCATCACAGTTATTGTCAATTCCATCACATATTTCATCCGCAGCCGGATTAATATTTGGATTCTCGTCATTGCAATCCAAATCATTGGTCACATAGCCCATCGGCGGTGCCATTAAACAGGTATCCATGAAGACGGCAGGATTACCA
>CAJXPD010000100.1 GCA_913057785.1 uncultured Lewinella sp.
TAGAGGATGGCGGGCCAAGTTGGAATTTTCGAAGTTTGATCAATCATGAAGTAGGGCACATCTATGGCCTTACGCATACCTGGGCCTATAACGATGGTTGTGATGACACACCAAAGCATAGTCAATCTTGCTGGAGTAGAAATCAGAGACCAGATTGTAAGGATCAGACCTCTAACAATGTCATGGATTACAATGCCGAGCAAAATGCCTGGACACCCTGCCAAATCGGAAAAGTGCAAAAACGAATGGCTGACATAAAGAGTCGCCCTCGAAGGTTCTTGCAAGAGCGCTGGTGTCAACTCAATCCTCAAGCTACTATCACCATCACGGATTCTATCCAATGGGGCGGAGCGAAAGACCTCGAAGGGCATCTCACGATAGAGCGAGGAGGATCCTTGACGATAGGTTGTCGTGTATCTCTGCCCGCCAAGGCTAAAGTAACCGTGAAAGCGGGCGGAAGATTGATTTTGAAAAATGGGGCGCAACTACACAACGCCTGTGGAGATCAATGGGAAGGTATTTGGATTGAAGAATTTAGGAAAGAAAAAGGTGAGGTGCTATATGAAGGGCAACCCAAGATCTTAGATGCCGTGAATGGTGTGGATCTTAGCCAAGCAACAGAGCGTTCCTCTTAGAAGAAACCGGATGCACTTTCAGAAGAAATAATACCAAGTGGCCAAACCCAATGCGGGGTAAACGTAATTGCTTTCAAAAATTGATCGTAGTGATCAGTGGGTATTATACAGGGTAGTTACTTAATTAATTGAGTGAATGTTGTCCTACCTCGAATTAATCAAGAAGAGAGTTCACACACTGGGCTTGGCACTACTTAGTAATACAAAATGCGGACCGTTTAAGTCCATCTACATATCTTATAGCTGTAGAAACAAAGTGTTTTGCATGAATGGGCTAGAACTCTCATATGAGAGTTAATTCTTGCACATTGCCAAATGATAATCTGAGGATGTATGCGGGTTCGTAAGAAAGAGGGAATGGGGAATAGTTAAGTCTTAAAAGCACCTCAAAGGTAAGAAACAAAAACCGCAGATAATAACATTAAAGTATATAGTTATATGTAGTTAGGGCAAAAAATTGCGTTGTGCGCGCACCCACTGAATTTCCTAAAAAAAAACCTTCTATTCCAGGATCATATATCCTCGATAGAAGGTTTTTTTGCTTTCGATCGGGACTCTATTTCAAGCCGCTGGTCATCTCTTCTGGGCGAACCCACTGATCAAATTGCTCTGCTGTCAGAAGGCCTAAAGCAACAGCAGCTTCTTTGAGTGTGGTATCTTCTGCATATGCTTTCTTAGCAATCTTCGCCGCATTATCATAACCAATCTTGGTGTTCAAAGCAGTCACCAACATCAGTGAATTGTTCAAATGTTCTTTGATGCGTTTAGCATTAGCCTCGATCCCTCTGGCACAATTCTCATCAAAGCTTCGACAGGCATCTCCGATTAGCCGGGCAGAGTTTAACAAATTGTAGATCATCATCGGTTTGAAGACGTTCAGTTCGAAATGTCCTGTCATGCCTCCTACATTCACTGCTACATCATTACCGACCACTTGCGCCATGGCCATGGTCAAGGCCTCTGCCTGGGTAGGATTGACTTTACCGGGCATAATAGAGGAGCCAGGTTCATTGGCTGGAATGATTATCTCCCCGATACCAGAACGAGGTCCGGAGCTAAGCATGCGGATATCATTACCGATCTTCATTAAAGAACAGGCAACAGTCTTAAGGGCGCCATGTGCTTCGACAATTGCATCATGAGCAGCTAAGGCCTCAAATTTGTTTTCTGCCGTGATGAAGGGTAACCCACTCAGATCTGCAATATACTTAGCCACATTCTCCGCATAGCCCGCTGGCGTATTCAGTCCTGTACCTACCGCAGTCCCCCCTAATGCTAATTCAGAAAGGTGTGCCAATGAATTTTGAATGGCTCGAATGCCATGATCCAACTGAGAAACGTATCCAGAGAATTCCTGTCCCAATGTCAATGGAGTCGCATCCATGAAGTGCGTGCGACCAATCTTGACGACATCTTTCAGTGCCTCGGACTTGGCCTGTAGCGTATCCCTCAAGGCTTCGATACCTGGTATTGTATTTTCCACCAAGATTTTATAAGCAGAGATATGCATGGCTGTAGGAAAGGTATCATTCGATGACTGAGATTTATTCACATCATCATTAGGATGTAGTCTTTTGGACTCGTCCGTCAGGGTTCCTCCACTCACGACATGCCCCCGGTTGGCAACGACCTCATTCACGTTCATATTCGATTGCGTACCAGATCCAGTTTGCCATACTACGAGCGGAAACTGATCGTCCAATTCTCCAGCTAGAATCTCATCGCATACTTTAGCAATTAATTCTGCCTTGTCCGCTGAAAGGACCCCAGCATCGCGGTTGGTAAATGCAGCTGCCTTCTTTAAAATGGCAAAGGCTTGAATCACTTCAATGGGCATTTGCTGCCCACCAATTTTGAAGTTTTGGGAAGACCGTTGAGTTTGAGCTCCCCAATATTTATCAGCGGGGACATCAACATATCCAATGCTATCTTTTTCTTTTCTAAATGCCATAATTTTCTTGGGTTGAATTTGCGGCCACAAAGGTACTTAGAACCAATTTAAGTTTTGGTCTTTCGGCGGAAAATCCTTTAATTTTTAGCAAGTCTAGGGTTGTATCGGAACAGTATAAAGTGTGCATAAAGCTCCGTGCAAATTGCGGGTTCAATATTTCGGTATAAATTGCAAGGAAGGTTTAGAGGAAAATAATTTACGGTACAAACTGTTCTACACTTTTTTGGTCGGAAGAAAGCTCCTATATTCGCGGCGTCGGGCATGCTTACCCGCCACTTTCACGCTACTGAACAATGTTTCTCTTACTAGCGTTACACATAACAGAACATTCATTCTTACACTGTTTTCATAAAAAAAACCAATTATGGCATTTCAACTACCTGAGCTTCCCTATGCCTTTGATGCTTTGGAGCCCCATATCGATGCAAGAACAATGGAAATCCACTACGGAAAGCACCATGCTGGATATACGAAGAAGCTGAATGCTGCCATCGAAGGGAGCGAACTGGAAAGTATGAAGATCGAAGACATCTTGGCTAATGTATCTCAGCACCCGACTGGTGTGAGAAACAATGGCGGAGGTTTTTATAACCACAGCTTATTTTGGGCAATCATGTCTCCAGACGGTGGCGGAGAGCCAAGTGGTCAAATGAATATTCACAAAGCGATCGAGCGCGACTTCGGTAGTTTTGATGCTTTTAAGGATCAATTTGCGAAGGCTGCTGCTACACGTTTTGGATCAGGTTGGGCTTGGTTGTGCGTAGATAGCAACGATAAATTGTTTATCTGTTCTACTGCTAATCAGGACAACCCGCTTATGGATGTAGTAGATGTAGAAGGAACTCCAATCCTAGGTCTTGATGTTTGGGAGCATGCTTACTACCTAAACTATCAAAACCGTCGTCCAGATTATATCAACGCATTCTTCAATGTTGTAAACTGGCACGAAGTAACGAAGCGTTATAACGACGCTAATCCTGGAGCTTCTGATCTCTAGACTAGGTTTGCTATATGAAGGCACCCCGCCGCAGGCTTGGTGTTTATCAATAAAGTAATATTTGTAAAAATGCCACTGGAAAATCCAGTGGCATTTTTCTTTTGATCCCAGAGAAAAACAGAAAAAGCAGCCCACTTGCCGGTAATCCTGAATTTTCTCTTTACTTTGAAGTGACTTATTCTAGAAAGCCTGTCTAAAAGATGGGAGCTAGAGATCCTTATGTGGATAGCTCTTTATTTCATTCAATTTAAAATCACAAAAATGGGTTTATTCTCTTTTATTAAAAACGCAGGTTCCAAACTTTTCAACAAGTCTAAAAAAGAAGAAGAAGTAAAGGAAGTAGAATTAACTAGAGCTCAAGCACTGCAACAAGAAATCCAAAATCTAGGCCTCCCTGTTAGCAATTTGCAAGTAGACCTTGGACAAGCTGTTATAGTTCATGGTGTAACCGATACCAACGCTAATCGCGAAAAGATCATTTTGGCCTTAGGAAATGTAGAAGGTGTTACTGCCGTGGATGACCGGATTACCGTTACTAATCCTGAACCGGAAGCTGTATTCTACGAAGTGGTGAAAGGTGACTCATTGTCAAAGATTGCAAAAGCCCACTATGGTGATCCAATGAAGTACCCTCAGATCTTTGAAGCCAACAAACCAATGTTGACTCATCCTGATAAGATCTATCCTGGCCAAGTACTAAGAATTCCTCAGGGATAATAAAGAATATACCAAGTAGTGAGTATATATCGGAAAATAAGTACGAAAACTATTCACTGCTAGGAGATAAAAAGAAAGCTCAGCGACAGACCACCAAAAGTCATGTTGCTGAGCTTATCGCACGAAGATTTCGTGGCAATATTTAGGCTGATAAGTTTCTCTTCCATTGTCCTTAGCCGTAGAGACAATTTTTCCCTGCTTTCGCTTTAGTCTTTCTGGGTTTGCCTTGTCGTTGTCCGTTCTGAATTACTGGCCTTGCAGTTATCCAGTTTTAGAAAGGGATTTTTTGGGGTTAGGAGTCTGAGCAACCTCACCTGGGTCGCAGAATTCCATCCCGATGTCATAGCCCCTTGTTGGGACCTGTTTGGGTAGTAAACGAAGTGGAATGAGGGGCAGGGATACCCATTGATATCACAAGCCTTACCTTCCTATTCCTAACAATTATTGGGCTCAGCAAATAAAAAGACAGCTGATTCTGGCATTACAGAATAACCGGAAAGAGGGACTCAACACGTTTTTTTGACGGAAGCTACTGGTAAAGTAAACATAGAAGAGACAGGAAAATCAGTCTCTCCATCGTAAAAACCTATCGCAAAACGAAAATAGAGCTAATTCAGGACCTCCCAAATACCTCAAAAGACGTAATTATATATAACCATTCCTTATACATTTTGCGATTAACTGGACGGTATTGCGACAGTCCAGCCGGCGGAGAATGTTCTGACGGTGAGTTCTAATTGTATGGTAAGACAAGTATAATTTTTCTGCTACCTCCTGTGCGGAAAAGCCATCTGCTAAGAGCCTAATAATTTCCATTTCACGCTTGGAAAAGGGACGATCTTCCAACTGCAAATCTAATTCTGCTCCGGTCACCTCTAGCCCCAGATAGGAAGGCTCCCCCTGTAAACCAATGAAAGAGATCCGATGATTATTGGCACTCACAAAGTGACTGATATCCGTATGTACGCCGATAACCTTACCAATATTCCCCTTTTTATCTACGGAGATAGTCAAGGCTTGATGTAGCATCAAACGATAATTTTCTTCGCGATCTCGCATTCTGAAGCAATAGCTTATCTTATACAGCGGAATCTTACTTACGTCGATCTCTTTGAACAAAAAGCTTGAGGCCATTTGCTCACACTTGATAAAATGCTGTTGATCTTCAGGATGGATGCGAAAGGAAAGATCCATTAGGTTTATACCTTCAGGTGAGATGCCCAAGATATCCTCTACACTTGGATGCATATAGACAATTTCCAGTTTGGAAAAGTCCATCAGGTAATAATAAAAAGGTCCCGGGCAAAAAATTGCTCCCAGGTATTCATCAATTTTTTGAGCCGAAATCTGCTGCTCATCTTTCGATAGCTTATGCTCGAAAGACTTCCAGACAGCTCTCAGCTTGCCTACATTCTCTTCCATGTTTACTCTACTAGCTGTAAAACCGAATTAGCGATTTGCACCAATAATTTAATGCCTTAGCTCTTGCAAGCGACTCCATCTCCTGCAATTACACTAAGATTTGCGATAGATTTTGGGTTCAGTTTAGGGACTGAACTACTGATGCATCTAATGGGTGAGAATTTGATATTTATTGCTTGAGCCTTGTAAATATAGCAACAGCTCCCACTTATTCAAAGTTTAGCTCAACCACTAAAGGGCTCAAATAGACCAAAAAAAGAAGAATTCAAACCATTATCCGAAAGATTAGGACCATCCATTCATATTACCTGCAAATTACAAGTGTAATCAACAGTTAAACCCAAAATAAATATGACATGAAACAGTTCAAAACGCGAAGTAGAAAATTATTCTTGCCACTGACATTCACTTGTTTACTTTTTTCAGCCATTCTAGGTGCTCAATCTTATCAGTACTTGGGAGGATATGATGACTTAGGTTTTCCCAATTACCTGGAGGAAATCGAGAAAATTGATTCCACTGTACTCCCTTTAATACGAACTATACTTCCAGAACGAGTTTCTCTACCAGAACGACGACCAGAGTTAATCAATGGGGCTTTTGATTCTGATCTGCAGATCGTAGAAAAGGCCTCTCTATGGGTCACCTTTTTCCATGAAGAGGCAGGGTACAAGAATGTCTTGGGTTTCTATACTTATGAAATTGACAGTCCTCCGACCACAAAGCCAGCTCCAGAGGAGATTACCATAATCTTTCCAAATGCCTCACGAGCAGGCAGCGGCGGCAGGCTGGTATCGGGTTCTAAGGTGAAGATTGGGACATTCGAGCCTGGAACAGGGATCGGTTGGGTCCTTTTCTCAAACGGATGGCGCGCCGCCGTCACCCCAGGTAACTGGGAACTGTATTCCAACGCCAACTTCAACACTGAGAAAACTGCCGAGAAGCGCGCGCATAGTGTATCTATATATAATCCATCATTGGACAACGTAATTCTGGGTTTCGAAGATCTATCCCGAGAACATCCAGTTTGCGACCACGACTTTAACGATGTACTGTTCTTCGTCTCTGCAGACCCACCATCAGCGATCCAGAAAGCAAACTTGGCAGATACCAAGACTTTAGAGGAAGAGGTGGTAGAGGTGCCCGTGGAAGCGGCTCCTGAATTGACCGAAGACGTGATCGAGGAAGGTGCACTGATCCGTCTCTCCAAACTTTACTACAATTTTGACAAAGCCTCTATTAGAGCAGATGCAACAGAAGACCTAGATGAACTGGTACGCATCATGACCAAATATCCTGACATGACTATCGCCATCAGTTCACATACAGACTCTCGAGGAAACGACGCCTATAATCTAAATCTGTCTAAAAACAGAGCGAAATCAGTAGTGGACTACTTGGCTAAGAAGGGAATCGACCCCAAGCGAGTCAGCTCTGAAGGATTCGGAGAAACCAAATTGCTGAATGAATGTGCTGACGGGGTATCCTGTTCTGAAGAGCAGCACCAATACAATCGACGCACGGAGGTTCGAATCGTCGAAATGGGGGCCTCTGTAGACGTAGAATATAATAACAACGGGCCAAAGACCATCGATAAGATGCCTGGCTCCAAAGGATAAGCTATATGTAATCAGAAAGAATTATTTTGGGAATAAATTGTTGATTGCGGGCCATCTTCTTCCGAGAAGATGGCTCTTTTTTATTGGTCTGAAAATCAAATTAAACCCTGCAATAGATCTACAGTCTAATTGATATCGATGCCCCACGTATCAACTCTAGACTAGAGTACTTAAATGCCCAAAAGAACGACCTATGCGAATTTCGATTTCTCTTCTACCTTTGAGTCTTTTATTCACCCTCTTTACCCAGGCACAAAGCGCCTATTTCCCACCGATAGAAGGAGATGAATGGGAAAACATTGACCCAACCACCCTTGGTTGGTGCGCGGAGAAGGTGGATGCTTTGGAGACCTTTTTGGAAGAAAGAAATACTAAGTCTTTTCTAATACTAAAAGGTGGTCGAATCGTGATGGAAGCCTACTATGGAGAACATGATGCGGATAAGGTCTGGTACTGGGCCTCAGCTAGCAAGAGTTTAGTGGCTACGCTTTATGGGATGGCGCAGGAAGATGGATTGCTTGACATAGATGATCCAACTTCGAATTACTTGGGTGTTGGCTGGACGAGTACCAGTCCAGAACAAGAGGCGCTTATTACCCTAAAAAGTCAGTTATCCATGGCCTCAGGGCTGGATGATGGTGTGGAGGCTCCCGGTTCCACCAACAATTGCTTCGAACCGCAATGCTTCCAATATTTAGCTGCACCTTACAGTCGATGGGCCTATCACAACTCTGCTTACCGGATTTTGCAAGACGTGTTGGAAACCGCCGCTGGGCAGACCAAATTCAATTACACCAGAAGCAGGCTTGGCGACCGAATTGGCATGAAAGGCTTTTGGCTAAACTATGTCTACTACAGCAAAGCAAGAGATATGGCCAGGTTTGGATTGCTTGCCCTCAATCGAGGAGTTTGGGGTGCGGATACACTTCTACATGATCAAAATTACTTTGATGCCATGATCCAATCCTCCCAACAAGAAAACCCTTCCTATGGATACCTTTGGTGGTTAAATGGCCAAGCATCTTTCCAGTTACCTGGAGTGCAGTTCAAGATCAATCGTGAAATGATCCCTGAGGCACCGGCAGATCTATTTGCCGCACTTGGCAAAAATGATCAAAAAATCTATGTGGTACCTAGCGAAGACCTTGTTGTGGTGCGACAAGGAGATGCGGCCGGAGGGGTGGTTCTGACCAGCTCTTCCTTTGATGTAGAACTTTGGGAACGCTTGGGAGATATGTCTTGTACCGTAAGTGCTACCGAGAATCGTCAAGACAATATATTTACCATATCTCCCAATCCAGTACAGGACGAGCTGCGGATTCAAGCAGATTCCCCCGTAGAATCTATGTTTCTATACGACCTACATGGTCGTACCTTGCTAGCTAAGCATCGCACCCCTGTAAGCACCAAGTTATCCTTAGCTAATTTCCCTAGTGGGACCTACTTTTTGAGGGTGAAGACGAAAAATGGGGTGGAGATAAAACGGATCATCAAATCTTAATTAAATTTCCCCTTTAAGGATATTCCATACCAAGCCCTTGGTTAGCGGCTGGGGCCCTGCTTTTCGCCTAACCTCGGCAAAAGGAAATCGAAAAGTACAGCCCGTCTTCCAATGGCTACAACCATAGGCCGTTTTCCCTTTTATGACCTTACCGACTCCACACTTCGGACAAGGAATCGGGTTTGGCACCTGCTCTTCTTGTTTCGAAATTTTTGGTGGGTCCTTTTTCTGCTCTAGGTAAACTACATATTCATTGTCAAAGCAAAGTTTACCCGTTAGTCTTTCATCTCCTTCCTTAAAACCTTTCAGTTGCACGGTGGACCCCTTCGCCACTAATCTTACCACCTGCGTCTCAGGGATCTTCTTCTGCTTGTAGGAATAGGGAATACGGAAACTGCAACCCGCCTTCCATTCACTACAACCATAGGCAGCCTTACCTTTTAACAACTTTCCTTTGCGGCACTTCGGACAGGTAAGTTCAGTGGGACTGACTTTAGCTTTTTTCTTGGCGCCAGTAGCAGCTGGCTGGCCTTTAGGTTTTCCTGGTTTAGTACGAGTTCTGCTTCCTTTAGCCTTTTGGGGAGCAGTAGGAGCCACAATCTGTCGGCGTTCTCGGTCTTCTTGTACCTCTTTGACAAGCCCAGCGACCATGGTCCTCATATTCTCGATAAACTGCGGCGCTTGAAAGCTTCCTCCTTCGATTTCTCGTAGTTTTTTTTCCCATTGCCCAGTGAGAGAGGCTGACTTAAGCAAATCGTTCTTTATTACTCCAATGAGTTGGATGCCCGTTTCAGTGGCGAGGATTGACTTCTTCTGGCGGCGGATGTATTGACGCTTAAAGAGGGTTTCTATAATATTGGCTCTGGTAGAAGGTCGCCCAATTCCATTGGCTTTCATCAATTCCCTGAGCTCATCATCATCTACTTTCTTTCCAGCCGTCTCCATGGCTCTGAGGAGGGTTGCTTCGGTATAGTACTTTGGCGGTTGTGTTTTCTTCTCCACCAAAGAAGGGTCGTGCGGTCCAGATTCTCCAACTTGAAAGCTAGGTAAGATCTTTAGTTCCTCCTCCTTTTCTTCCTTATCCTTAGGGGCCTGCGAGGATTTTGATTTTGCTTGTTTTGATGGGGTTGGCTTCGGGTATAACACTCTCCATCCCTCTTCCAAGATTTCTTTCCCTTTGGCTTTGAAACTTACGCCAGCCGATTCGCCAATCACTACGGTATTGGATACGATACAATCGGGATAGAAAGCTGCGATAAACCGACGAGCAATGGCATCATAGATCTTCTGTTCATTGACCGGCAGGCTTTTCTGCATGCCGGTGGGAATGATGGCGTGATGGTCCGTAACTTTATTGTCGTTGAAAACTTTCTTCGACTTCCTAATAGGCTTGCCCAACAATGATTGAGTAAATTGCTGGTAGTTGGTCATCTTAGACAAAATCCCTGGTATCTTCGGATAGATGTCATTGGAGAGATAGGTAGTATCTACTCGAGGGTAGGTGACCAATTTCTGCTCGTAGAGACTTTGCACCAACTTCAAGGTCTGATCGGCTGAAAATCCAAAGCGTTTATTGGCATTGACCTGTAAGCCGGTAAGATCAAAGAGTTTTGGAGGATATTCTCGTCCCTTTTTCTTTTCAAAAGAAACAATTTTGAATTCCTCACCAGTCACCTGCTTCAGCAAGGCTTCCCCTTCTTCCTTTTTGTAAAACCGACCTTTTTCACAATTAAAAACTACCTCGCGATAAAGCGTCTGTAGTTCCCAGAAAGGTTTAGGTACGAAGTTGGCAATTTCGTGGTGGCGTTCCACGATCATCGCCAGGGTTGGAGTCTGGACGCGGCCGATAGACAACAACTGCTTGTAGCCTCCGTACTTCAGGGTATAGAGTCTGGTCGCATTCATCCCCAATATCCAATCCCCGATGGCACGAGAACGGCCAGCCTGGAAGAGGTTGTCAAATTGACTTGCGTCGGTCAATTGTTGGAATCCCTCCCGGATGGCTTCCGGGGTGAGTGAAGAAATCCAAAGTCGTAATACCTTCCCCTTATACTTAGCCATTTGCAGTACCCAACGTTGGATCAACTCTCCTTCCTGTCCAGCATCGCCACAATTGATGACCACTTCAGCCCTCTTGAATAGCTGTTTGAGAATACCAAACTGCTTCTTCACGCCTTTATTAGTGATCAACTTAATATCAAACTCATCAGGTAGGATGGGGAGCGTTTGCATACTCCATTTTTTCCAACTGGCCTGATAGTCATCAGGAGCTTTTAAGGTACAAAGGTGACCAAAGGTCCAACTCACACAATAGCCATTGCCTTCATAATAGCCGTCTTGGCGAGTCCTAGCGCCAATGATCTGGGCTATCTCACGTGCAACGCTAGGTTTCTCCGCAATGCATACCTTCATAGTACAAATTAGGTGGATGGAACCCCAACCGGAGTTGACCCTCCAAAATAGTCACTTTTTCTGGTAAGGACAATCAAGTTGTGACTAAGAGAAGCTAATGGGAGCAATTACATAAATGGGAAAAAGAATAGCGCGAGAATCGTGATTACTTACCCACAAATTTCATCTTATAGCTTACGCTGATGCTTCCTTTTCTAATTTTTTCAAGCTTCCGACGTACCAATTGTCTTTTCACAGGTTTCAGTTTCTCTGTAAAAAGTACACCTTCGATATGGTCGTATTCGTGTTGAATAACTCTAGCCTCTATACCTTCGTAAGTCTCTTCGTGGGTTTCAAAGTTTTCATCTTGATAGCGAATACGAATGGTACCCTGCCGATCCACATCTCCCCGGATGTGCGGAATACTCAAACACCCTTCCTCATATGCCCATTCATCACCTGATTCATCCAAGATTTGAGCATTGATAAAGGCTTTTTTAATCCCTTCTTCTTCTTTCCCCTCTTCCTTAGTTTGCTTCGTATCAACTAGGAACAAGCGGATGGCCAATCCAACTTGGGGGGCGGCCAGGCCTACGCCTTCTGCTCCATACATGGTTTCCCACATATTCTTGATCAGCCCGTCCAGATTTGGGTAATCTGCGGTGATCTCCTCTCCCTTTTTCTTCAAAACGGGATGTCCATAGCCATATATCGGTAAAATCATCTTTTCTGTTGTTGTAATTCAAGCTTGCTTTTGGCGGTGCAAATTTGCGAATACTTTTGCTAATAATGGTAATGATCCAGATAATCTTGCAAGATTAGTATAGCTGCCATTTTATCCACTAGTGCCTTGTTCCGTCTTTTCTTCTGTTTGGGAACAGCTTGTAGGATCAATTGTTCAGCAGCCTTGGAACTGAAACGTTCGTCGTGTAGTTCCACTTTGATATTGGGAAAGGTCTTCTCCAGTTTTCTGACAAAACCAACAACCAAGTGGTGGATTTTAGCTGGCCTTCCATCGGGATATCGGGGTTCTCCTACTACGATTGTTTCTACTTCTTCGGTTGCACAGTAGTCTTCCAGAAAGGGAATTACCTCCTCTGTTGACAGGGTATCCAGGCCGTTTACACTTATCTGTAAAGGGTCAGTAGCAGCGATGCCCGTTCGCTTGGTTCCGTAATCAATTGCAATAACTCTTGCCACGCCGCAAAGATAAGTATTGAAGTGGTAAGTAGTGTGCCAAAAAAAAATTGCCGACCTCCCATACAAGTATGGGAAGGCCGACAACTATCCTCCGCAGTCGTATTTTAATTCAATCTTTGATCTAAAAGTAATGAACGAGATGACGATTTTTTTTTGGAAGGTGACAAATGGCCTTGATAGGGTGACAAGTAGCACCTTGTTACGTCTCAAGAGAAGAAGTAAGGCTCAGAGAAAGCTATTCCTTTGACCTAAGACATTTGCATAAATATAACAAATACTCCAAATTTGTTATAATACTGTTATGTATCAAGTAAAAATAAACGAATAGAGCAGTCTCAGCTCGGTTCCACGCTTGTTAGCAATTGACTTGCTTTGTTCACGAAATAGCCGTACCGAAAGGTCCTTAGTCGTAGAAAATCCCTTACCAACATCAGTCCTTGGATTACGATGACATTTCAGACTTAGTGCTAACCATCTTGATTACCGTTAGCTGGTATCTACTTGTGTGGACTCCTACTTATCTAGGGCAAGTGCAAATTCTGTAACTTCATTGAGGTTGATTGGTATCAAAATTTCAGGGAAGGACGCAGTATTTCCATTAAATACGAAAAACAGGGAAGCCATCACCGGCCAACTTGTGATTAGGTGGAGAAGAATTAGGCTTGATAAAAGACCAATTTTAGAGGAATTCACTGGAATTATGAATATAAAAACTGTACCCATTCAGCCCCTCCAAGAGTAAGCAAGATCAGGCTTCCCAAAAACTTTACAGAGGAGCTTCTCCGGAGACATCTCCGATCTTGATCGCTCTAAAATATACCACTGTTGTCCTTGCGAAGGTCTCCAGTAGTTTACGCTCAGGAAATGGACCTTGAAGCCAAGGATTAATAGGATCTTCGAAGTCCCAATCCGAGCAGACAAAACGCCAAGAGCTATTGTTTAAAAAATCCGGTTGAATGCCGATAAGCATACGTTGTAACTCAACAATATCTCGAGTACTCACTTTTCCATCATTGTTAACATCCGCTGCTATAAGTTGGTAAGGGTTTGAGAAAGCTTCTATACCAATAATGTGCCTATGGAGTAAGACTATATCTGTTACCGTGACTCCGTCCAATGGTTCAGTTTCAAATCTTGGCGTGATACTGAGCGCCGACCATTGATATTCGTACAAACTCGCCGAGCCATATATGTCGGTATGAAGTGTGGTATCAATATCACCTTCAAAGTCCACCTGAAGATCAGAGATGGGCTTTCCTGGTCCCGCATTTACGTAAACTCCAACAACCAATTCATCAATCTCACAGGCGCCATGAATATCCGCTGCTATGATAAAGCTGGAACAGGTTCCAATACGAGAGGACTGATTCCATGCATGTACTTCCACAAAAAATTCCCCAGCATGCTTTGCATAGTCCCGACAAGTCAGGATTAAACTATCCATGTCTTGGTTGATAGTATCTCCAAGGAGATTAATAGAATACTGAAGAGGCCTGCCGTCCAGGGAATCTAGTATAGGCATCTCCAACAGGTCTGTAGCAGGGATACTTGCTCCGGTATAATCAGAAACACCATCGCCATCAAGGTCCACATTACCGATATAAGGTAGATCTACGATTAGGTATGGTTTACAAACTAGGAGCTGTTGACTCGTGTCCGTCGGAACGTACGGTGGGTTATACGATGAATCAGCCATTATCGTGTATGACCAGAACATCAAAATTAGGCAATGTATTAGTCGAAAATTATTCATGGGATGTAGGGATCAGTTCGTTAAGGAATTAGTTAGCTCGTAAGGCACTATTATCTAAATCGCCAACTTTCACACCGATGAAATCGATATTTACATCTCCATATGGGTCATTGATGGATATTGACTCAGCTTGCCGAGCTTCTTCCCAAGGAGATCCTGGCATGGCAAAGGAGGTGTTCTCCTCAAAGAATCGCCAGGAGTTGTTGTTCATAAATGTATCTTGAATACCCAATATGACACGCCGTATCTCAATTGCATCTCTAATACTAAGCCGTTCGTCTCGGTTTACATCAGCGGCCAATACTTGGTAAGAATCTGGGAGTAGGCGGGTACCTAAGATATGACGTTGGAGTAGCACGAGATCAAAGCTGGTCAGGCCTTGAGCAGGGTTTGAATTCTTTGTTGGCCTAATAATAAGGCTGTCCAAGCCTGTTCTCTGTCTATAGAGGAAGCCATCTTCGTTGGTGGTAAGGATAGTATCCAGATCTCCCTGAAATTCAATATCCACATAAGGCACATCATCACCTGTGGTGGTCGAAACCTCGACAGACATTGCTGCAGGATGATAACTGCAACTCCGTTCATATACGGAACCGGTGACATACAAACGGCTATAGCAGAAGCTGGAGTTTCCCTGTTTATCCCAAGCACTTACCTGTACTATAGGGAATGCATCCAGTGATGTAGATCCTGGGCAGGTCAATACGAGTGTATCTTGGGTGCGGTCAACTGGCGCCCCTAGGATGTTAACGGAATAATCAGTAACTATTTTCCGAGCTTCTCCTGAAGCGACTTGCCCAGTGCAATCCGTGGCTCGTTCATCTAATAAATCAATTGCAGGCACTCGAAGCACTGCCAGATCCCTCTGTCCATCCTGATTAATATCTATTTCAGGAACGCTTTCCATCTGCACCTCAATGAATAACTTACATTGGGGCTTGGGGGCAATGGTATCCAGAACGGAAAAAAATAATAATTGAGCCGTGTCATTACAAGCGGGACTAGGATGTAGGTATAGTACATGCTGCCCAATGGGGAAATTGCCAGCAAAGAAGGTATCCTCTCCTTGTCTTAGGAAGTAGTCTTCCGGATTTGAGATATCAGCCATGACATCAACAGGAGTGATCTGGCCGTCCTGATCGAGATCTTGAATATCCAGGTCTATCTGCAGCGAAGGTGTATAGGATGCTACGGGGCAATCTGGACCAAAGGAAACCGGCAGACTCACCCAGGCATGACATATCGTAGAATCAGCATAAAATACAGGGATATGGGTAGAATCAGGGGGAAGAGGGATATCGACCTTAGCTGAAAGAAAAACAGGTAGTAAGAGGCATAGCCACAAGGCTAATCCTAATTTAAATGTGTTCATGGGATGTATGATTTTAAGTCATCTAAATACAATACAGCAGCACTTGAACAGTCGCGAATTCTGTTCAAATCAATGGACGGGATAGCAATGTATCCAGTTGGAAGTCCAAGCTGCCTTACAATTGGTTAAAATGTGCTTCTAGATGTCCTTAAAATGTAGGGTAGACGAACGCGTTGTTCACCGAAGATAAGAAATTAAGATTAAATATTAAAATATATTATATGCGATTAAAAATCTACGGCTATAGCTGATTCAATTTCCTGATGAATTCATTCTTGAATTTCCCACCTATTGGATAATTTTTATTGTTTAAGTGGACCTCCCCGGAAGTAATATCTATACTATCTACGTACGGAATTTGTACGATATAATTTCTATGGATCTGAACGAATAATTGTGGTGCTAACTTTCGCTTGAGTTGCTTAAGGGAAGTCTTGACCGCATATTTCTTTTGTGTAGTATTGAGAATGCTGTAGTTTCCTTCTGCCTCTATCACCACGATATCCAATAAGCGGACCCTGAAAAGTTTGTTGTTGCTTTTTACAAAAAGGACATCGCTTGGCATGGCTCCATTCCGCCAACCCTGTACCAATTGCTTGGTCAGATGTTTGCGATGACTGTGAAAAAAGGCTATCTGAATGGTACTGTGTAGGTTAAGCTTGTCGAAGGGACGAAAAAGAAAACCATAGGGTTCTAGCCATTTGGCCCGTTCGAAACTCTCTTGGTCATTCTGCTCAGCTAGAAAGACCATAGGAATACGGGCTTCATGCAGCTTAGTCGCTTGGTCTAAATCTGCCGCTCTGCTTGCGGAGGAAAGACTGAAAAGGATTAGATCTGGAGTGTGGTTTTCGATGAGATGTAGCTTGACATCAGCGGATCGAACGGTTTTCACCTTACTGTACCCTAGGTCCTGTAGCATTGTTCCTGTCTCAGTCGCAAAAAGTGGATCGTCATGAACGATCAGAATATTCACTTCTGCCATTTCAGGTTCTTCTTTAATAAGGAGTGAGTGTTGCTTTGATGTAATTCGTTTGGTTCTCCGGCAATCTTTGTGGTCGGGGAAGGGGTAGTTTTCACCAAATGGTCAGAACGACAAAGCCGTGAATCTCTACTTTTTTTCCGAGATAAACGATAGAGCCTTCTTATTTGGTGATAAAAGTCTGGATTTGGGGGGTAAAAGCTATTGGTTATTATGCCATTATCTAATATGTCAACTCCTCGGTCAAATTTGTGCTGTCTTACACTTTTAAATCAATAAAACGCCGGCAATAAAGGAATTATTAATTGCATACATTACCTAAATCTTCCGTATTTGTCTTTATGTGTATAAAAAAGACCTGATACGCAATATATCAGGTCCTTCTCTAATTTGGATCAATCCCCATTAGTAGAATCCTACCGCTGGGAATAGTTCCCCCTCTTAATATTTGATTTTTTAAGGAGAGAGATAACGACTTTTGGGGTCGAATCTCATCACTATGCACATTGACTACGATGGACAATAGTGATACTTCTCAATTCAAAATCGTACGTAATAGTAGGAGATTCGTTACAATTCTAATAGGCGAAGGTGAGGAAGAGAGAGTTGGACAGGGTAGAACCCGAAGAAAAGGTGTTAAAGAAAAACCGTTCTTTCGGTCTCGGGCATAAAAAATGCAGAGACCAGAACTTAATCCAGCCTCTGCCTCCAAAAGGTCAACTAAGCTTTATCACTCATATAAAATCAATTTTCTCGTTGCAGTATGTTTACCAGCGGTCAGGGTATAGAATAAGGTACCCCGAGCTGCTAAATGCTCTTGATGTAAATCCACTTTATGGAAACCCGCTTTATAAAAGCGATCTATACCATACAGTGCCTTACCGTTCAAATCAAAAACCTTGAGACTCACCCAATTATCATCTGGCAAATGGAACCCAATGGTCGTCATTTCATCAAACGGATTGGGAATATTTTGCTCTAATCTAAAATCGTTCTGTTTATCTGCATCTGGCTTAAAGACTAGTCTCGGCACCTTCACTTCTCCTTCTTCCGTATAAGCCTCAGCGGGAGTAAGGTTTGAAGTTAAATGAATAGCATTCCGAATTTCAATCGCCTGTTTGGCGATCAATCGTACAACAAAGAGCATCAGTTCATCATCATCCCTTTCCTTCCCTATTCGATTCCAACTCACACTGAGTTCTCCTTGGTCCAAAAACCGCTTTCCTAGATTGGCTTCCTTCAAAAGTGTGCCTTTTACCTCTAGGATTTCCAACTCACTGGGGTTCCAGGATAAGGTAAATTGACTGCCAAGCCAATCTTTCAATGCCGTCGCCCTAAATGTCAAATTCCGTTCTTGTCCAGCTGCTAGGGTAGCATCAGTGGTTTCGATCTCAAGATGATCTTCGCTTCTGATTTGCAATGCCGGATCCTGCCATTGATTAGGGCTGGCATAAACATCTCCAACCTTAATTGCGACAAAATCTTGCGCTTGCACATTCCCTTCCAGGTTGTTAATATTGATCACTTCTGGGAAGCTTTCTTCCCAGGGGTTCGCCGGATTTGGAAATGCATAATCTTTCGCCACGAATCTCCAGCTGTTATTGTGCTGAAATCTATCGTCTATCCCCAGAATCAATCGGCGGATATGTATTATATCCAAAGTGGTAATCGTTCCAGTCTGGTCTACATCAGCAGCTATTCTTTTATAAGGTCCATCCAAAGATTGCTCTCCCAGAATATGCTGCAGGATATAGATAATATCCAAAGTTGTGACGCCCTCTCTCACCCCTTCATCCGAATAGGGTTGGATGGTATAATCATACCCCTCTGGCAAATCCAAGAATGCATACTGGCCTTGTCCATCCGTTTGTTGATCCAATTGCATTGGACCACTCAAACGCACTTCTACCAGATCGACCGGCCGTTCATCTTCTGTTTCTACTCCTCCTGCCAAATCGCCTTCCGGATCAGGGTAACACAACTCAAGATTGTCTTCTATCAACAAGTAGGTTTCACAGTAATCGTTATTACCATTGCTGTCCCAAGCATGTATTTCTACAATGATGCTACCAGGGTCGTCACAAGTGACAACTAATCCTATATAGCTGGAGTTTGGGTACTCCCCTACTCTATTTATTGAATAAATGACCGGGCCATTGCAATCCTGGACAGGACTGGCGATGAAGTCAGTAGCCCAGACTGAGGCGGCTCCCCAATCGGGATCCATATCTCCGTCGGCATCTGTGCCTTCTTCGACGGGTGATAATTCAACTGCTAAACCATTGATACAAATCGGACTAGGAGCTTTGTTATCGACTAGCTCGAATAATATCAGGTCGACAGCAGTGTTACCACAACCATCTATAGCCTTGATCAATAAAGCGTGCTGACCTTCAGGTAATGAAGTAGTGTAGATGTATTTGGATGGAGAACCGCTTATCTCAGCAGTAATCTCATTATCTTCTACGAACTCTGCTTGCGTAATGTTTCCATCTTGGTCAATATCTTCGATAAATTTATGTAAGAAAACAGCCTCAAGTCCTTCCTCCGCTGTGCAATCATCTGATACGCTAAATTCTATCTGTACCTCACCCTCACAGCTTGTACTATTCAGTATCTCAAAAACTGGATAAGGCTCCACATTAATCACGGGAGCTAAGGTATCGTACACCTTTATGTGTTGGGTGTAAGACCAAAATCCGCGGCTATCAATGTCTCGAATTCTATCATTGGTAAGCCCATTGTCCAGTTGTCCTGTGATGGGATCTCGGGTGGCATCTATGTCGATCAAACTATTGATCCAATGTCCCTCCGGGTTAGTTAACCCATCACAAGTAGGGGCCTTGGTCCCTGCTGCAGGGTATCCATCATGTGGATCGGCGCTAGCATCAAAGAAGGTTTCCCCATCCTTTACTATAACCCAAATGGCTTCATCCCCTCTCAGTCCATCACAATCTTCATCTCTTCCTACAACCACAGGAGGACTCTCCCCGTCGTATTCACACCAATTGATAACATGATAGGTTCTGAGGATTTTGTAACAGGCATCTCCAGAGGCTGAGAAGAATTCATCCTCCACACTTACTGCTAGCAGATCACAAGCGCCTTCTTCAAAGGCAATAGTATCTGGCTCCGGCACACCGCAAACCACCGCCTCATCGGCAGGAAAACGAATCTTATATTGAGGAGCAGGAAGCACGCTAATAGTTTGTTGGCAAAGATCATTTCCACCGCCAGCTTCTGCGCCTACAATTTGAAATCGTCTGGTAATGGTCCCTTCCATACATGATCCTACCGCTATGATAGGAGACAGTTCTTGCCAATTATCGGAACCACAATTATCACTTACTAGGGGTTCCCCAAATAGATCAGCAAGTAAGGCTACTTGATTCGGATCAAAATCATAAGGCAAGTCTGCACAGGAAATGATCTTATCATGAGGAGGAAGACATTGACCAGGCGTTTTATCTTCGACTAGTACCTCCATCCAACAAACATTACTATTGTCTGCCCATTGAACCGTTTGATCACCACAGGTTATATAGTTAATCACATCGCCGGGGACACCATTTCCATTGGCATCATCCCAAACCCGCAATTCAACTAAAACCCTTTGTCCGGCATCACAGCAATCAAGATATACTCGATCAGCCCAATTCGAATAAGGAGCACTACTGCTCGAACAGCTAGGATTGTCATTACTGAACTGCCTTCTTACTTCCAACTTCAACGGAGCGCCACAATTATCTTCGCTTCCTTCATCAATATCATGCGCAAAAAGTTGGGCAAATCCGGCATCATTAAGGGAAAGATTCAGTTGATCTACACAAACGGCGACGGGTGCAATATCGTCCACCACCCAAAAGGCCTCCTCTATCTGGTGCGTATTCCCGCAGACATCTTTAATGGTAAAGCGAAACCGATGACATCCTACTGGAATTTGACTTACATATCGACTTGCACCATTCGGGATACTAGCAAGCGTTGCTCCAGACTGTCCATGAGTTATCGTTGTGTGAAGACTCTGCAAGGCACAGGAACCTGACCAGTTGGGGTAAGGCACTGAAAAAGCTGCAGTACAGTCGAATGGGCCCGTCGAAAAACTACGTAGATTGTTGTTTAGTTCCATGAACTGAGGCTCCCGAGACGGGAGCTCAGCCTTCATAGGGATGACAAGTGTATACTGATCCATTCCGGACCAGGTATCTTTGAGAGCACTGGATATATCGTTCGGTGCGAGATGTGAGATCTGACCTACCTTCTCTGTAATAATTGTACGTGCCAATGCTTGCTTAGTCTCCATCGAAGACCCCAGGACCATAGGCACGTAAAATTGGCAGATTACCAGTAAATAAATGCACAATACATCTGAACCTATACCCGGAGCACTATGGGGAATTGCCCGGAAAATTTGTTTCATGTATGTATAATTTGTGTTGTACTGGCTTGAGTTAGACCTTTTGTTAGACGTATGCTTAGTTACTGTTTACTGTAGCCCTACCATCTGAAAATGACAAATCAACTCGTAACTAACAGACTTACTAGCCGAAAGACGAATTGATAAGATCAACAGATACGGGACCTGTTAAGTATATAAAAGAAGAATTTTGGTAGTAGATAAGAATGTGTGCCTCTCAATGGTATTAATAGAACCTAAAGGTAAGGGCAATTTCGATATAAAACCCGGACAAAAATTGCATTTCACCCACCAGGTGAAAATGCCATAAACACAGTCTCAGAACAATTAAAACTTTAATTACCAGAATTTTAAACACATCAAAAAATTCACAAGAAACTTAGTCTCCTCGAATTATCAAGAGGTAAGGTCTTAGTAATGCTTAAGAATCCATTCAGAAATTGTCAAGAAAAGCTAGTAACGACAGCTTATGACTACAAATAGAAGGGAGGGAAAGCAATTAAATTACTTTTTGAATACTTCTAGATAGATACCCTTCACGCCAAAAAAAGTAAGGCCGATATCAGAGCAGACTTCCTGATACCGGCCATTATCTTACCAGTGTTGTTCAAGGGGACGACTAACTTACCGTGTAATGGGCAAGTTGTAATCATAGAAATATTAGTGTCAGTATTGGGCGAACGTTAGAGTCGTCCGTACTGAACTTCAATGGTTGTGAAATTAAGAAGAGGGGAACATTAAGGTTTCCTAAACGTACAGCACAAATTTAAGGTACCATACTATCAAAATCCAGGACAGTTTTCAATCTTTAAATACCGCAAGAACAGCAGTTTAACTAGCAATAAATTCCATATAAAACTGATTTACAATTAGATACACAGTAATAAAACAAAATGCAAATTACATATTTTTTAATCGTATTTAATTTCTCTGGAGGCATTCAATGGAGAAAAGAATGACCTTGGCATCAACTTGCGACAAACGCAAGTTGAATTCAAGATGTAAATGGCCAGTAACTTACTAGCCCTTAGGTTTTTAAGGAAGTTTAAACGTAAAATGGTTTCATTAACTTTGGCTGAGTAGCTTAATTCCGGAGAATTAGTGTGGTGTAGGTCAAAAAATAAGACCACCCCGGGGGGTGGGGTGATCTTGGATGCGTATTTGTTTCATGCGAAAAACGGGAGCGTGTAGCCGTAGCTACACTAATTTGTTAGTAGTAATCTTTAATTTTTTGGCGCCCCACCGAAGTGGGATTGACGGAAGCCTGTTAAAAAAGGGTACCTTTAATGGTTAGAACACGGTAACCCAAACACTGATGTTATTTTTTCGGTATCGGTTTGAAGGAAATTTCTAATTTGCTAGAAATTTTTTAGTTGTGCAGCTTAGAAACGGTGTTATTTGGTAAGCCTCTCTTTTCACCGTTGTTGACACAAATATATTTCTAGATTTTAATATAACCATGGACATTTTACCGATCGCAACACACCAATAAAGGAGAGATATTAATCAATCAATAAACCATAAACCCCTAACTAATAAATACTTGTATTATTCAAAACTTAAAATAAAAAGGAACTCAACTCTTAAAAATTTGACAAAAATGAATATTTTTTCTTTTTGTATGTTATAAGTTACTTCCACCTCTGGTTTATGATTCAAACCAAAAACAAATCGAGGGAACAAAAACAATCAACAACTCTTTTCCTTTTAACTCGTAGTACTAAATAACTGGTTCTAAAATAAAGTGGTATATGCTTTCTAGCATTTCAAAACTTGCCAATACAGGAGTGCTTCCGGAGTACGATGAGTTACATCGGCTAAGGATTAGGTTATTCAATTTTGATCTAATATTGGGAATTGGTTTGCCACTAATTGCGCTTTCCATTGCGGTAGGTGCTGGAGTCGCCGATTTATCCTCTTATATAACCATATTTTTCTTTGTGGGTCTTTGTGCCTTTACACTGTACCTGAACAGTAGGCATTTACATGATACCGCTGCCTTGCTCTTTTTGAGTTTTTGTATCGCAGGCATTACGGTTGTCAGCTTGGTTTTTGGCAAGGAAGCGCAGGTCCATTTTTATTTATTGTCGATCAGTGCTAGCTCTTTCATCTACCAAATCAGCAACCGGGTTACCGCCTGGTTTTTCTTTGCCCTGCAATTGTTCTGTTTCTTGTTTCTATACTATTGGCCCTCTAATCCACTTTTCGAATGGAGTACAGAACGAATTCAGATCGTTGCCCAATCCAATATCACGATCGCCATACTTTTTTTTGGTAGCAAGCTCATCGTATTTGCCCAGATGTTTTTGCAACTCTTACGGCAATTACAAGACTCCAATGCTCTCATATCTACAACCTTAGAGAGTACTGCCGATGGCATTTTTGCCTTCGACCTAGATAATAGGATCACTCGCTACAATCAGAAATTTGTAGATATGTGGCAGATTCCTCAACATCTGATGGACACTGCTGACCGTATGTTGGTAGCCGAATATGCTCAATCCATGTTGATACATCGTGATACCTTCATGGAGAGTGTAGCCCGCTTTTCAAGTGATCCAGAAATCATAAAATTTGACATCCTATATTTCCGGGATGGGCGCACAATAGAAAGGTACAGTCAGCCGCAATGGATCAATGATGAAATTGTCGGAAGGGTGATCTCTTTTCGAGATATTTCCGATAAGATGGAGCAGGCCAAGATTATCCAAGAGAACGTAAGCCTGTTGAATCAGAAGAACCAGGAACTAGAAAAATACATAGAATCGAACCTGCAGTTGGAGAACTTTGCTTACATGGCTTCTCATGACCTAAAGGCTCCAGTTAGAACCATTGTCAGCTTTTCTCAGCTCCTGCAAAGGTCTGCAGAAGCAAAACTCAACGAATCCGAAAAAGACTTCCTCTCCTTCATTATAGGTGCTACCAACAATATGCAACACCTGATTGAAGCCCTATTGACCTACGCACGTGTGAATACCCAGGAGCAGGTACTTACGGAAATTCCCATCAAGACTTTGATCGAAAACATACGAGGAGATTTACATAGCCTAATCGAAGAGAACAAAGCCCAAATAAAGGTCCATGGTATTCCGGCCAAGATTGCGGCGGACGAGACTAAGGTCCGGCGTCTTTTTCAGAATTTGATACAAAATGCCATTAAGTTTCAGCGTAAAGATGTCGACCCGATGATCAAAATTGCGGGTGAGGACAAGCCTAACCATTGGCAGTTTAGTATCAGTGACAATGGGATCGGAATTGAATCAGAATTTCACGAAAAGATCTTTCTTCTCTTTAGGAAACTTCATAATCAAAAAGAATATCAAGGTACTGGAATTGGCTTGGCGCTCTGCAAAAAAATAGTAGAGCAACATGGCGGACGTATTTGGCTGGAATCTACCCCAGGGGAAGGAACTACTTTTTTCTTTACCATAAAAAAAGCTGAGCCGAACATAGTCGACTCAGCTTCTTAAAACCCTTCATAATACCAGTCTTCTCATTGAAGACTATGTTTTTATCATTGATGATCTTTTCTTATCATTCAATTCTAATCATCTTTTTGGTCTTCACGTATTCTCCATCTACTTGCAAGGAGTAGTATAGCACACCTAGTGGAATTTTCTCACCAGACAACTCTACAGTATGTTGACCTGGGCTGTATTTTCCAGCTATAGCCTCTACTACTCTGCCATGCAGATCCTGAACCTCCAGCCTAACTTGTGCTTCTGCGGGCAGATCGAAATTGATCAGCGTTCGCTCACGGAATGGATTCGGGAAGTTTTGATACAATACAGGCTCTTCAGCTAAGAAAAACCCTGTATCAAACCCGAGGCTTACCTCCATTTGATCTTTTGACTGATCATAGGCTTCAGCAATCAAGCCACGTGAACTGATCTCCAAGTTATCTCGCAAATAACCATCTTGTTTAGCCAAGAATACAAGGCTAAACACAATTGGCTTCTCTGTATTGGCCACAGAAGATGCAGCTTCAAGAGATTCATGATTCCAGGAAGTCAGTAGAATTCCTTGTTCGGCCTGTGACAACCCGAAATGCTCAGCCTGAGCAATTCCATACTGTACATCCTGTAACGCTAAGGCAGATGGATCAAACAATAAGCCAAATTGATACCCTTTCACCTTGGCCAGGTCAGTGGTTTTGAAGTCCACAGTGTATCGTTGCCCAGCTCGTAATCGCTGATCTTTCAATTCAAAGCCCATGGTTCCATGGCTGGACCGATCGTCTAAGCTCATGAAGCGATTCGCTTTAGCCGTACCGTTCACATCCCCTACCTTGATGGCTACAAAATCAAGATCAAATTGACAGCTAGTTAGATCTGTCGTAGTGATCGATTCTGGGAACTCGGTAGTCCATGGATTAGAAGCCTGTGGGAATTCAAATTGACTATCCACAAATCTCCAACTGGTGTTAGAAGCAAAGGCATCGGTCTCTTCCAAGAGTAATGCTCTTAGCTCAAGGATATCAGCTGCGGTAATGGTTCCAGAGTTGTTCACATCGGCTGCAATCAACTTATAAGGCGTATCTAAAGTATTCGCACCCAATAAGTGAGCCTGAATCAACAGAACATCTAGCGTAGTGATACCATTGCGATCGTCTCCATCTTTAAATGGACGTAGCGTGTAGGTACCATTCGCTTCCATACCGATAAACTCGAAATTACCATCAGAAACAGTATGGGTGTTGCCTGGAACTGGACCTTCTAAGATGATTGATACATCTTCAACGGTTTGTTCTCCTTCCGTCATTACATTACCTTCTAGCAATAGATCATCTTCGCAATCATTGCAAACTTCGTTTGGATCACGTAGAATTACTTCTGCTGTGCAGTACTTGTAATTTGGTCCACCTACTGTTCCATCTGGCTGAACAGCATATGGATTGAAGGCGTTATCCCAGACGTAAACCTCTACCGTAATGCGATAGCGATCTTCACAGGTCAATGTCAGCGTTGTCTGATCTACATTGGCTACTTCCCCTACTCTATTAACAGAGAAGCGCAATGGAGCTGAACAGTCTTCTACATTGCAGGAAGCCAACTCTGCTGCAAACACAGTCACCGCCGCTTCATCAACAATTCCGTCTCCATCGACATCTGCTGGTGCATCAAGTGCCTCAAGCACAGCTTCAAAGCCATCGAAGCAGTTCGGATCTGGTACGTAGCAGTCTACCACAGAGAATGGCATACTAACATTGGATACATTGCCGCAAAGGTCTTCGATCGTCAACTCAAACTGGTGGTTGCCTACTGGGAATGATCCCGTGATCACGTAGTCAGGATAAGTTCCTGAGATCAAGTTTTGATCGCTGAGATCGGCATCAATCGTACCATCAGCAAAAGCATCCAATTCGAGTGTGAACGTCAACTGATCCGTCAAGCAACTTTCCATCACGGTAAATGGATAAGTAACGACTGGCTCACAGTCTAGTTCCTCCGTACATACTGGATCTGGCTCGGTAAAGTCAATGGCTGGTGCCGTTGTATCAAAGATCTTGATTCGCTGACTGTACTGCCAGTAGCCAGTAGAAACCACTGTTCTCCAATAGCCATCAGGATTGGTGGTATTGTCGCAGTTGTCTCCTTTGGTACCTGCTAGTGGAAGGCCATTGTTCTCGTCATTATCTCGATCTACAAAGGCTCCATCTTCTCTTACTATAACAACCACTCCTTCATTACCTTCCAGGTTATCACAATCTTCATCTCTGCTAATTACAACAGGATCAGACTGACCATCCCATTCGCAGTGATTAATTACTAGATAAGTTCGTACCACATTGGCACATTCTCCACCTTCGATTGGCAAGAATTCATCCACGTAGCTTACCGTCAATGAGTCACATCCCAGTTTGTTCAGTCCGTCTCTACATCTTCAGGGAATTCAATCTCATAATTCAAGCTGTATGAAAGTGTGATCACTTGCGTGAACACTTCCACGGATTCATTTCCAACCTGATCAACCGCTTTGAAGCGACGAGTAATGGTTCCACTGCCACAATCACTAATGTCCAGAATAGGATCCATTTCGATCACTTGTGCATCACAGTTGTCAAAGACTCGAGCCTCGCCAAACAAGTTCACCAAGTGTGTAGAATCTCTAGGATCGAAGTCGCTTGGTAATTCATCACAATCTACTGCCATATCCTCTAGTCCGAAGACGATCGGCTTGATCTTGTCCTCTACCAAGACATCTAGCCAGCAGGTGTTCTGATTGCCACTGACATCGGTCACTAACAACTCGACTGTTACGTAAGTATTGGCATCACAGCAGGTGAATTCCACGTATTCACCCCATTCTGACATCACAGGTTCCGCCAAGGTTTCACAACTTGCTGGGTCAACCATTGATTTGCGTCGTACTTCGATCGAAGCAATGCCACAATTATCATAGCTACCGAAGTCAATCTGACTGGCCATTAATCTGGCACCGCCTTGACTACCAATGGATACATTGATATCTCCAACACAAATTGCCGTAGGATACTCCTTATCTAATACCTGTAGCAGACATTCCAACTCTTTTTCAGCGGAGTCACAATTATCCACTACTACGTATCTAAGTGTATAGTTGCCGATGGCTAGGCCAGATACCACTCGATCCTCTCCATTTTGGATCGTGGCAATCACATTACCTGCTTCATCGATCAACTCTGTTTGGACTTCGTAGCCTTCGTCACAGCCCGCCGCGGTTACTACCGGAAGTGGCAATTCTGCCGTAGCCACGCAATCGTATGGATCCGTAGGAATCATGTAGGTGTTCTCTTCCAGAATTGGGCAATAATAATTGCTTTCTGGACATTCCACGATCATTGCTGAGCAGTATTGCGCAGGGTCAATTGTCAAGGTATCCCGACAGTCTCCTGTAACCATATCAACAAATACGATACTTACTTCTCCATCTGCAGTGTTGAATGGGCCGAACATACCGGTTGTTCCATATGCACCCGCACCTAGAGATTGGCCTTGCAGGCTTTCAGCCATCCAACCCATACTGGCCGCATCATTTCCTGTCACTTCTACATTCACGAGGAACATATCGTCGTCCAGCACATCAGGTGTTCCCGCATCATTACAAATGACCTCCGCTATTTCAGGAGTGATTTCGCAAATCTCGGAACAAGTAGTTGGAACCGGGATAAATACCGCAAGCTCACAAGTTGGATTTAGATCACTGGCCAGGATGAAGTTGACATTACCATCTTCAATACTGAAAGGACCAAATTGTTTAGGTTCGGCAAAAGTGCCCGTAAGCCCTTCGTCACCGGTGGAAGACCAACCCGACCCTTCTAATTCTCCGTCGGTTACGGTCAGGATAAAGGTAAAGGTGTCGTCCGATGGATCAATGGTACCATTGTCATCACAAATGATGTCTGTGATATTTGCTGTCAGGTCACATTCCGTACACTGACCTGCAGTTGGTGCCTGCACTTCAAACTCTTTGGTGCATCCCTCGACATCTATCTCATCGATGATGAACTTCTGGACTTGACCATCAGCTGGCTGACCAGATACTACCACTGGCACATTGAATTCTCCAGAGATAGAACCATCTTGACTTACCCATCCTGCTCCCTCACCGGTTACAAGCACAGTGAAACTATAAGTAGTTTCGCTGTCACAAACGGGTCCGTCCACAATGCTTATCGCTTCGATCGTACAATCTGACTCAGAGCAAGCTTCTGGAGCTTCCACAGTAACTGATGCGGAAGTACAGTCTGAACCTTGCAAATCTGTGGTGATCAGTGTTACATCCCCATCCGCAATGGACAAGCCTTCGACGCGAGTCATCTGACCGTAGGTTCCTACGGCAATATTTACGCCATTGCTCGAAGCCATCCATCCTGCACCCTGTACATTCGTACCGGTCACAAGAAGATCAAAACCGTAGGTGTCATCAGATGGGTCAGCAGTATCTACATCATCACACTCTATGTTGGATACCGTAGCGATTATTTCACATGCAACTGAACAAGGCTCAGGCGAAGTGATCACCACTTCCTCTTGACCACAGTTAGGATCAGCTGAATCCGTTACGGTTAGTACATAGTCCGTTCCGATCTGAACATCTGCTACTACCACTGTCTCGCCATATGCTCCACTAGCTACTACGGTGCCATCGCTAGCAGTTGCTATCCAGCCCGCGCTATTGACATTCACTCCTGCAACTTCTAAAGTGAAACTATACGTATCATCCGAGGCATCATTTGAGGTGCCTTGATCATCGCACTCACTAATTTCCAGCGTCAGTTCGAAGGCACAGCTTTCGGAGCAGGATGCTGGAGCTTCAATCGTATTGGATGTGCTACAGCCCTCATCTGCCACATCAGCTACAGTAATTTCTACATTACCGTCAGCAATGGCAAATGGTCCGAAGGTAGCGGTAGAACCGAATAGTCCAGTGCCCAATTCCTGGCCATCAGCAGTAGAGGCTGTCCATACCATAGCGGTAGAACTATTAGCCACATCAATGCTCATCTCCACCGTGTAAGTATCGTCAGCTGGATCTGTTGGTGTACCATTGTCATCACAAAGTACATCAAGTACATTGGTTACTACTTCGCAATCCGGACTAGAGCAAGTAGCAGGTGGTGCTACATCTAGTTCTACAGAGCAAGTAATATCTTGAGCATCTGCGATCTTTAATTCAACTGCACCCTCTGAAATTAAGTAAGGACCGAAGGTATAGGATTCACCATACTGACCATTCACTATTGGATCCGTACCCACTGTTCTCCAGCCATTACCAAAGTTAAATTGGCCACTAACGGTCACTTCGAAAGTGAAGGTATCATCAGATGGGTCGGCAGTTCCTTGATCCTGGCAAACCACATCCATCACAACCGCATCTATTAAACAAGCATCGGAGCAGTGATCAGGAGCCTCGATAAACAAGCTTGTTGTACAGCTTGGATCTCCTAGATCATAGAACTCTATTACTCGGTTTCCTGCACTTATGTTGTATGGTCCAAGGATTACCGTACCACCGTAGGATGCAAATTGTGGGAACAACTCTGGTGAACTCCAATTGGCTCCCGTATTGTTTCCAGTAACCTGTACTACAGCAAAGTAGGTATCATCACTTGGATCGTACGGTGTACCTCCATCGTTACAGATGGTATTCAATAATCTTGCGGTTATGCTACATTCTTCAGAACAGCTACTTGGAGGAATAATTGTGATTTCATCTTTACATTCTCCATCAGCCGAATCTTCTACTTCGATGGTTACCGGGCCATCCGCAATACTGAAAGGTCCGAATTCTTGGGTAGTACCATAGGAGCCTGAACCAATCAACTGCCCATCTGCATAGGCATTCCAAGAACCGCTTCCATTAGTACCATTGATCTCAAGTTTTACGAAGAAGACATCATCGTTCGGATCCCCTGCTGTTCCATTATCATCACAAACTGGAGCCTCAGCCTGAGACACTACCACACTGCACGCCTCAGAACAAGCGGATGGAGGAGTCACGATGACAGACTCGCTACAACTAGCATCATCTACATCATGTACATCTACCTGGATTGGTCCATTAACGATATTGTATGGACCAAAACTAACGGTCTCTCCATAATCTCCACTAGCTACCACTGAATTGTTGATCACCGCGGCCCAGCCTCTATCACCGGCATTGAGTCCATCTACTTCAAGCGTGAAGGTATAGACATCATCGTTCGGATTAGCTGGTGTGCCGTTGTCATCACAAAGCACATTTCCAAGGACTACGGTAAGATCGCATTCGTCTGAACAAGTAGTAGGTGGTTCAACGGTAATCGACTCTCTACAGATGCTATTGTCAGAATCAGCAAAAGTAAATGAGATTGGTCCGTCGGCGATTGGGAACGGTCCGTAGCTTACAACTTCACCGAAGTTCCCGGTCTGTCCTAAGTTGTTAGTCCAAGTACTCGCGCCGGTATTGTTCCCTTGAATGAATAAGCTAAAGGAGAAGGTATCGTCGCTTGGGTCACCAGGCGTACCGTTATCATCACATTCTGGTCCACTAACCAAACTAATGGATACCTGACATTCTTCAGAACAAGCCGTAGGTGGTGTAACGGTGAAAGTTTCTCCACAATCTGGCACATCATCATCAGAGATAACCAGTTCAATTGGTCCATCACTGATAGCAAATGGTCCTAGGGTCACGTTCTGGTTGTAATGCTCACCGCTAAGTACTGTTTCACCATCTACCGTAGCGCTCCAAGATTCATTGTTGCTACCTGTTACATTGAAAGAAACAAAGTAGACATCATCTGATGGATCAAAGCCTGTTCCATTATCATCGCAATCTACAGCGGTCAATGCTGCCTCCAAGTCGCATGGTAGTAGTGAACAAGGCTCTGGTGCATCTGCTCTCAGAATCACACGACAGCCAGTGTCATTGGCATCAATGGCATATAGCAATACATCTCCTCCGCTGATTGGGAATGGTCCAACAGTCGCAATTGCACCACTGTAATCACCACCACCTACCGGAGCTCCGTCTACAGTGACGGTCCAACCTACACTAGTTCCCACTCCAAATCCGGTAATGCTAAGGTCTGCATAGAAGATATCATCTGTAGGATCGAATGGGGTACCGTTATCGTCACAACGAACAGCTACAACTTCGCCTGTCAGATCACAATCTACATCTACCACAACACCATCGCCATCATCTTCATCTCCGAAATCATCTTCAAAGTCTCCATCATTATCGGTATCTACTCCATTATCTGGGGTGGAATCTACATCATCCTCGTTTGCTGCGATCACCTCTGCCAAATTGAAGTATTCCCCTTGATTATTTACTTGAACCGTGATGTATAGGAATTCCGTTTGGCCGGCTACCATAGTGCCTACCGTCCACTCACCCGTAGTCTCGTCATAAGAGCCTTGTGTAGCCGTTGCGCTCTGGAAGGTAAATCCTGATTCCAGCTGGTCTCCTACCACAATACCCGTACCGGTACTCGGTCCTTGGTTGGTCAAAGCCACTGTGAACTCAATGATATCCCCGCCATCTGCAAACTCTACATTTACGCTCTTATCGATAGCCAAATCAGCAATAGGATTAGGATCAACCTCTACGCCATCGCCATCGTCTTCATCTCCTTCGTCGTCTTCTACATCGCCATCGTTATCGGTATCTACGCCGTTGTCTGGAGTGGAGTCGATATCTTCTTCATTGGCATCTGTAACTTCTGCCAAGTTCTGGTAGTTTCCGCTGGCAAGCACCGTAGCTACTATTTCTAGTGTTTTGGTCTCTCCAACTGTTAGATCACCCAAGTTCCAGTCACCAGTCGCCGCATTGTAATCGCTACCTGCACTGCTACTTACGAAGCTGTAGCCAGAAGGTAGTTTGTCGGTTACGACTATGCCACTGCCTGCACTTGGTCCCTGGTTGATCACACTGATTGTAAAGACAACATTGCTACCCACATCTGGAGTGGTATTGCTTACTGACTTATCCAATTCCAGATCAATGACTGGGACCGGATCTACCTCTACACCATCTCCATCGTCTTCATCCCCACCGTCATCATCTACATTTCCGTCGTTATCGGTATCTACGCCGTTTCCAGGAGTAGAATCAACATCATCTTCATTGGCACGGAATACCTGAGCAAGGTTGGTATAATTGCCAGTGGCGTTGACTGTCGCGCTGAAGCTGAGGGATACAGATTCCCCAGCATCCAAAGAAGCGATTTGCCAAATCACATTACCAGCATTGCTAATAAAGGCTGTTCCGTCGAAGTCAACCAATTGCACATCGGAGTAACCACTTGTGATAGGATCAAAGACCGTAATGCCTGTGGCTTCATCTGGTCCTTGGTTCACAAGATCAATGGTAAACACTACCGTGCTTCCAACTAATGGACGTCGATTGTCTACCGCTTTATCCAATTCCAAATCAATCTGAACGGGTTCAACACCTGCGTTATCTTCGTCATCTTCACTTTGGTCCCCGTCATCATTATTTGGCGTACTATCCACATCATCTTGGTCCGCATCGGTCACTTGAGCTACGTTCAAGTAGTTGATACCTGTGGTAGGTTCATTCACTTCTGCAGTAAAGGTGAGGCTAATGCTTTCCCCTACTCCAATATCAAAACCAGACCAAGTTATGGTACTACCCGCAAGGTTTCCTCCATCGCTGATGTTGCCAATATTGCTGTATCCATCTGGAATCACATCTTCTACAGCCACGTTGGTAGCCGCATCTGGGCCAAGGTTTTCTACTTCGATGGTGAATGTGACTTCATCGCCAACATTTGGCGTTTCATCACTTACCGTCTTAGTCAACTCTAGATCAATTTGCTGTGGTCCTACCTCAGCATTGTCTTCGTCGTCCTCGCTTTGATCCCCATCATCGTTGTTTGGGGTACTATCAACGTCATCCTGATCTGCATCAGTCACCTGTGCCACGTTGAAGTAGCTA
>CAJXPD010000101.1 GCA_913057785.1 uncultured Lewinella sp.
CCAAATCCCTTTGGATAGAGAAAGTGGTGCTTACCAATTTCAAGGCATTCGAAAGTCTAACCCTAGACTTTCCCGATACCAGTACGCAATTAAATACTCGGCAATTAAAAACTGACACCAGTCGCCCCTGGCTGGCACTTCTAGGAGAAAATGGCGTCGGTAAAAGTTCCATCTCCCAAGCCATTGCCTTGACTTTGATGGGTAAGCGTAAGTTACAATCTATGGATTTGGATCTCAATGGCTTCATCCGCTTTCACCAACCCAAAGCCACAGTAGAAGTGTATCTGCTAAATCGGGAAGAACCAATTGTACTGGAAATTATTCGGGATGAGGATAGTGGTTCTTTCACCTTAAACGAAGAAACACCACAGGTATTAATGATGGCCTATGGGGCCACCCGACTTCCCAGTCAGAAGACCATCCTAGGCGAAGATGAAAAGAGTTTCATACGGACTAGCAACCTCTTTGATCCCAATGCTAAGCTGGGGAATGGATTTAAATGGTTGGGGGATCATGAGCAGGTGCCGGAGAACATTTTCCTCCCTTTAAAAGAAGGATTGACCAATCTTTTACAGCTAGAAGAAGGGCAAGAGATAACACGAGATCCTATTACAAAGCAACTATTGCTGGAGGAAGATGTCCCAGGTCAGGTAGCCAAAAAGACAACGCCTTTCAAATACCTAAGTAGTGGGTATCAGACTGTATTAGCCATCACGCTTGACATCATGATGGGTACTGCCGAACTCCTGAAGAACCTCGACACCGATGAGTCCAGCGATGCGACCTACTCTCTCCTGGATGTGGCAGGCATTGTGATGATCGATGAGATTGGTGTGCACCTACACCCAAGATGGAAGATGCGCATCGTAAAAACGCTCAAGCGGACTTTTCCTAAAATGAGTTTCATCATTACCACCCACGAGCCGCTCTGTCTAAGAGGGCTTAAGAAGGGTGAAGTGGCTGTTCTGCAAAGAGACAAAGACCAGAAAAGCAAGATTGATATCCAAACTGAAGGCCTTCCTTCCGTGCAGCAACTAAGTATTCAAGAGCTGCTTACCTCTACCTTCTTCGGCCTGAATTCCATCATGGATCCAGAGGTGGAAAAGAAATACGATGAGTACTATAAACTATTAGCTGTCGCAGAGTTGGGAGATACGGAAGAAAAAGATGAGCGGCAGAAAAAACTGAAGCAACTGAAAGATGAGTTGGAAGGCGCCAACCTAAAACTGGGCAATACCATAACAGAAGAAGTCGAGTACAAATTGATCGAGGATAAGGTTGCATTGGCGAAATCGAAGAAAGACATCTTTGAGAAAATAGAAGATACCGATCGAAAGAAGATTATCGATACTTGGGATAAGGTCTTATCCTCTTCTTCAGATCAATAATTAATGCTGTCAAAGTAAAGCGCCATGATCCAGATACCGAAGCCCAAGAAGGAAGATGTCTTAGATACAGATCTTCTACAAAAAGCGCAGAACGAAGCAGATGCGGCCATCACACATTACATTGATGAGATTAAGCGGTGTAATCAAGCTATTCGTGCTAAAGTTAAACTATTGGAAGACGACCAATTGATCGAAAAACTGAAGCTTCACTTCCAAGCAGAAGAAACCGATACACAGGAAATTATCACGGAAGTTGTTGATAACATCAAAAATACAAGGAAGGGAAACAAGCCTGCTGGACATATTCAGGAATATGCCACCCTATACCCTTTACTCAAAAGACTCCAATCAAGCGTTAAAAAGCTAGCCAGAAAGCTGGAAAAACAGGGCACCAACGCCAATCTACTCAAAACGGCCAAGGAGCAGGTCGAGGAGCTAGGACTTAAGCTACAAGCTTATGGAAAGTTCTCCTTCTATAAGAACGACACTCTGGTCAGCGAATTGCAACGCAATTTCTTCCTGAAGTGTGCCTACTGCGAAAGTAGCTTCGTTCACGTCTCTCCAGCCGATATTGAGCATTTTCGTCCCAAATCTGCCGTCAAGATTGATGAAAAGACCGGAAAGGAAAAGGTCCTGGAGCTCAAGCCTGGCTACTATTGGCTAGCCGCCGATTGGGACAATCTCCTGCTTTCTTGTATCGACTGCAATCGCCGCCGTAACCAAGAGGATATCGATGGGGACGGCGAAACGGCTACCGGAAAGGCTACGATTTTCCCCTTAGCAGATGAAGCGGATCGCGTTCGAGACCATGACACCTGGGAAGACATGATAGCCAAGGTGCAGCAGGAGGAAAAGAGTCGATTGTTACTCAATCCCTGTGTAGATGATCCGGCAAAACACCTGAAATTTGAAATGCGCTATGATGATGAGGGGCAAGTACAAGGGGTTTTCGCCGTGGCATTAAATGATAGTCAGAAAGGGCAGAAATCTATCAATGTTTATGGCTTGAACCGAGCCGGGCTGGTATGGGCCAGAACACGTGAGGCCCTAAATCTTCAAAATGACTTCTTTGCTTTAATCGTAAGCATCAAGGGCTATCTGAGAATGCGCAAAATGGAGGGGGAGTTAAAGGTCCTCCAAGAAGAATTGGGTAATGTAGCTAATCCAAGTGTCCAAAATCGACTCAAGAAGCTAACTCGTGAGTTAATCACGGATGCGGAAGAGAATCAAAAGAAATCCCTACAAGATGTGGAGACCGCCATCGGCCTCATCTTAGAAAAGCTGCAGGCGGACCAACCTTATCTCGCCATGAAAAGGGATTTGATCCAGCACGATATCCAAGAATGGGGCCCAATGAAGGAAATGTTGGACAAAGGGTTGATGAAAGCAGAGCACTTAGTCCAGATCTTAAATAAAGTAAAACCTTCAGCACTGAAAGCGGCCTTAGCTCGAGAAGATGAGTCTCCGACATAGACCTCCTATTTCCCTAAATAAGGATATTTCGCTATATTTAAGAACTTGATCTAAAGATCAGGCTGTATCCAAAAATTGCCTTTCAACGTTCTCCTCGTGTTCAGTTCTCAAATGTCTTCTCCTTTGTATCCCTATTAAAAGCTAAAAACTTTATCATGGCCAATACCAGAACCCTACGAGGGAAAGTATACGACAAGACTAGTAATGCACGCTACGTAGATGCCACTGTCAAGTTAGAACCCGTAAAGGGGGTAAGTGGCGAAACGACCTTCATTGATACCGATCGAAACGGAGAATTCACCTTAGACCTATCCGACGAAAAGAAATTCCCGGAAGGTGATTATACCTTATCTGTTTATCACGATGATGCGATTATGGAGCGGGATGAAAGCACCATCTCGGTTCCTATGGAAGTAGGTAAAAGCTTCAGTAATATCCCAATGCTGAGCCGAGATCAATTTTCCCAACCGGCAGGAATTGGCTTCGGTGCCACCCTGGTCATTCTACTGCTTGCAGTGAGTGGATTCTATTCCTATTGGCATATCCAATATCCGGTCCCTCTAGATGCACAGGTAGCTAAATTGGTGGAAATGTTGGAGAAATACCAGGATCAGGAAGGAGAAAGCATGCTTTTGGGATCCGACGTTCAGGTTTCCGTTGTGCAGGACTCCACCCTAAGCACTCCGGATTCGATCACCTTAACTGCCACTGCTGCCCCTGGAAATAGTTTCGTAATGAATACCCTGGATACCATGCGTATCATTGCCATGCATACCTTAGCGCAGGAAAAGCTAGACTCTTCCGATTTTGGTAAAGCCTACCTCTTTCTGATCGACGAAGCGCAAAGGGCTGCTGAGAGAGGCAACGCAGCAGAGCTCAAGCTGCTATTGAAGGAAATACGGGAAGAGAGCAGTCAAAAGCCCAATAATTTCTTTTGGGATATTTACCCCATGAGAATGTTGGAAATCCTGCTTTGGGCGTTGATGGCCACTTTGCTCCGATTAATCATCAATACAGGTTACTACCTTTTCCGGAAGCGGTTTATCAAATCTGGCATTTATCATAGCCTGGGCCTCATCTTCACGGTTCCCATTCTGGCACTACTCCTTTCCATTGTGCTATCCTTTATAAAGATTAATGTTGCCTTTGGGGAGGCAGAGTTGAATTTAGACCTTACCAATATCTACATTTCCATCTTGGTAGCCACCTTCATTGGTTTATCTCCTTGGAAAGCCTGGGATTATTTGAATGACTTGGCCGATTCTTTGTTTAAGCGCTTGAATACCACGGACTAATAGTGAATATTGATGGAGTTGTAAAAACTAGAAGGGCGGTGTCGATTTACCGGCACCGCCCTTCTTATAGGTGTAGGCCCGCATAAGGCCCCTTCAGTTCTATTGCTTTCTATCGCGTTCTGGACTCCCAATCTGCTACCATACGCTCAATTCTAGATTTGGAGTTACGGTAAAAGCGATCTTTCTCATCAGCTTGCCCAGCTTCAGCAGCTTTCTTAGCGCTTTCTATTGCCGCCGGATAGTCTTCCATAGCCGCCTGAATACGGGCTTTAATCCACCAATTGCTAGAGTGGCTGAATAGGTTGGTAGATTCATCAGCATAGGCCAAAGCCTGCTTGCCGTATTTGCTGCTTTCCGATAAAAGATCGGCAGCCTGCGCATAGGTTTTCCAACGATCTTCCTCTGAAGTTTGCAAAAGGGCAGAATTCAATTGCGTTTCCAATTGGTTGAGTAGGTCAGATTGGAAACGGATATATACTCTTGTATGTCCCCATCCCAGACGAATGTAACCCTGGTCAATTTCCTGCTCTACCACTGTATAGTTCAGTCGTTCCTCATTTACTTTTGACTCTTGCATGCCCACTTCCACGCGCAAAGCATCTTGTTCTTTATCATAAGAGTAGGCGCCCCATTGGTCAGCAACTTTATTGAAGATGGCCGTCCATTTACCCTCTTCTTTAGGAATCAAGAAAAAGGAATACTTACCCTGTGGCAAAGACTTTCCTTCGACCTTGACAGGAGTTGAGAATTCAACGGTAGTAGCTTCATTGGCACCGGCCCTCCACAATTGATTGTACGGTTCCAACTCCCCCCATATCTCTCGGCCCTTGACCGCTGGACTAGAGTAACTAATGTTAACTGTTGTATAAGCGATCGTGTAGGACACACTTGCTCTGGGGCTTTTCCTAGGCAGATCCATTTGTGCTGTGAGCAGATTTCCAAAGCAACAAAGGAACATGAAGGTTAGAATTGATCTAGTGTTCATTTCAGTAATTTTTCAGATTTGGAACTGATGCTAAACTTCACGATCAGTACGGTTAGCTGAAGTCTTAAATCAGTTCTTGGTATGGAGACATGTAAAGCACTTGGCGTCCCGCTCTTGAATTTCGTAGCAAAGTAAATGAAATGCTACCTTGTATAAAAAGGAATGATCAAGAAAAAAGTTGAGTGGCTTTCCCTCTATTCCGTCACGAGCTGGCATTTTCCAGCTCTTTTCTTATTTTTGTTTGAAACTTTCTCGCCTGATCAACTTCTGCGTTAGTAGGCTAGCTTGGTGATGGCTAGCTCATCTTTCACCTAATAATTGAATAGAAACATGGCATCCCCTTTTCACATCCTTTACGTAGATGACGAAGAAGATAATCTTATTGCCTTCAAGGCTGTTTTTCGTCGGCACTTCCAGGTTCATCTGGCGCAAAGTGGACAGGATGCCCTCAACCTTCTGGATCAGCAAAACATCGATTTAATCATCAGTGATCAGCGAATGCCTAAAATGACTGGCGTGGAGCTGCTGGAGCAAGTGAGGGTTCGATTTCCGGACATTATCCGGATGGTGTTGACTGGATATAGTGATGTACAAGCTATTATCGATGCCATTAATAAGGGCAAGATTTACCACTATATTACTAAACCCTGGGATGTAGATGAGCTGAAGATCATTATGGAGAATGCGCTGGAGACCTACATGCTCAAGAAGAAAAATAAAAAACTAGAAGAAGAGAAAACCAGTCTACAACTCCAAAATGAGCGAATGGAAAAGGAAAATATTCTTTCTCAGTTTTCCATTCTAAAAAACCAAATCAATCCTCACTTCCTCTTCAACAGCATGAACATCTTGGCTGCCCTCATTCCTTCAGATCCGGATAAGGCGGTAGCTTTCACTACCCGCTTTGCTAAACTGTATCGGAAAGTATTGGAATTGAGAGATCAGCTCATCATACCTCTTTCTCAAGAGCTGGAATTTGTTGATTCCTTTCTTTTTCTCCAAAAAATGCGCTTCGCTGATAGTCTGATTGTGAATTACGAAATTGAACCCAGACATCAAGAGAGCTGCCTCCCGCCCTTTGCGCTGCAATTGCTGGTAGAAAATGCGATCAAACACAACATTGTTTCTGAAGATCAACCGCTCACCATTCACATTTTCACCGAAGGTGACACCCTACAAGTGGTGAACAATCTACAGCTTCGGGGTTCCGTAGAAGATTCAACAGGTATTGGCTTGGCCAATCTGCAGGCACGCTATGAGATGATCGCGAAACAACAAATATTCACTGGTCAAGAAGGGGAACAATATGTAACGCGACTTCCCTTGTTGGTGGAGGAAGATTAAGGTCGTACCAGGGGCAAAGTACGCCACTGATAAAGGAAGAACCTTTCTACAAACCCTCATTCAAGGAGTCTACTTTACCATTTTACTACAGCTATTACCCAATTCACTCCCAAAAGTTGTACATTTCAGGTACTTGAAGATAGCTTTGAGGTATCAATACTCAAATGATGATCTCCTTTAGTTTTCATCATACCCTAAATACCCAAACCTTACCCTATTATGAGAGCTATTATAGTTGAAGATGAAAAACACGCCCGGGACAATCTCGAAAAGTTGCTCTTAGAACTAGACCCAGAATTGGATATCCAAGCCAAGATGGATACGGTTAGTAAGACGGTAGACTGGCTGACGAATAACGAGACTGATCTCATTTTCTTAGACATCCACCTTGCTGATGACTTAAGCTTCAAGATCTTTGAAAAGATCAAAGTGACCACCCCTATCATCTTTACTACCGCCTACGACCAATACGCGCTGAAGGCCTTTAAGGTGAACAGTGTAGACTATCTTCTAAAACCCATAGAGAAAGAAGAACTCTCCCAAAGCCTAGACAAATACCGAAGCACTCAGGCTCCCCAGCAGGAGCTGAACGTGGAAAAGATCCGAGAGATCATCAATGAAAAGGATAAAGTGTATCAGCAGCGCTTTGTCGTGTCCAGACGCGATAAGATACTCAGCGTGAAGATCGAAGACATCGCCTACTTTGAAGGAGAAGATCGCTATGTCTATTTAAACCGCAAGGACGGTACCAAATACATCATCGACTATAAACTGGCTGATCTGGAAGAATTGTTAGACCCCAGTATTTTTTTCCGACTAAACCGCAGTTTCATTGCTCACTTCGAATCGATCGAAAAGATTACTTCCATGTCTAAGAGTCGGGTTAAAGTGGATCTCAAACCCAGTGCTAGCCGCGATATCGTGGTCAGTTCAGCGAATACCAGAAGCTTCAAAGCCTGGCTCAATAAATAGTTAAAGGTTTAGAGTTCAGAGGATAAAGTTGAAAGTTTAAGGGGTCTGCAGGACAATCGCTTTTTTGATTTCAAATGCTCCCTTAAACTTTCAACTCATTAACCTTAAACATCTCCCAACTCATAACTCTAAACCTCTATTTAACCACCAATCACCAACGATACCTCACCTCCAGTCCTAAACCAAATTGTGGTTCGACAAATGGGGTACCAGTAATGATGAAGCTGGGACCTACGCTCCAATTTGGAGCCGGCAAATACTGCATTCCGAATTCAAAATAATAACCAGGAAAATTAGTACTGGAAGTAGTGCTGGTAGCTGTACTCACCTCATCGATGCCCATGCTAGGCCAGACAAACCGTAACTCGTTTCGATAGGTATTGGCCATTACGTTGAAGACGCTCAGGCCGATATAGGGCTGAAAACGTTGTCGGCGAAAAAAGGTGTATTGCAGTCCAAGCTCTGCCAACAGATTGGTGCTTCGACTATTATTGGTAAAATAAACCACATCGGGTCTGCTGGGGATCTGGTTGATCAAGCTTCTGGGTGTTTTATCATTGATGGTAGCAATCAATAAACTCCCCTTGATACCAAAGCCTTTACCCAGGTCTCGATATACTGCAAAACGGTAGAAGTTGAAGTTTTGGGCTACCTTACCCCGAGCAGTTGTCGTACCGTCTGTATAGAAATCAAGGACACTGCCATCAGGCCTCGTAATGGCTCCTTTAAATGCGTCTACCATCTCCTCTGTGCTATAGTAAAGCAGAACCCCTTGGTAGCTGGCGGGAATCGTTCCGACACCAAATGCTGCCTGCCATCGACCACTGATCCTTTCACGCTCCCAAGCATTGATCTCTTCTCCAAGAATAGTTGATCCATAAACAGGAGCGCCCAACATCGTCTGCATAGTAGTCATAGGACTTTTAGTTGGTTTCGAAGGAGCAGAACGTAGGTAAGGTTTACGACTTGATCGTTTTTTCGGGCTACTGGTTTGTACCACACTTTTGGAGGTCGTTGATTGAACGGTTGTCTCTCCTTTTGATTCTACTGCTATACTTGGTAAGGCTGGAGTGGGCGTGATCACTGGAGTTCCAGCCAACTCAGCGGGTGCTACCTCTGCTTTGAGCGTCTCTTCCTCCACTTGATCGAACGTATTCTCGGTATTGACTTCTTCAGAAGTACCAACAGATGTAGTAATCTTGCTCAAGTTTGCAGGGGTACCTTGGGGCTCGGTGGTTGTCACAACCACTCCAGCTGGTGTGGTGGAGCTTGGACTGGCCACAGCAATTTTCGAGTGCGTTTCTTGAGTAGTCCCGGTAAGCTGGTCCGCTGGCGCCACTACCTCAGCCTTCTGCTGGGTCTGAACTTCACCTGGACCTGACTTAAGCTGTTGTGTCGTCGCATGAGACGCTATCGGCGCAGCATCAATTACTGCCTCCTCCTCGCTGACCAATGAGCTTTCTGAGGGTTGGCTGAGTATAAGTCCTAATCCTGCTCCGGCTAGCAAGACAATTGCGAAGCTCCACCAGAACGGTAGCCAGCGTCTTTTCTTCTTTTGATCTAATGCCGTGGCCAGGCGATCCCATCCGGCCTGGTCTACTTCGAAATGCCGATCGCGGTATCCGCTCTCCTTGAAAAAATCGGCAATATGTTCCATATTATCGCTCATTATGCTTTTGCTTTTTTGTGGCCAAGCTCAAAGAATGGTCCCATCAGTCGCTGCAACTTCTGCTTGGCTTTGGATAAATTTGATTTAGACGTCCCAATACTAACACCCAATTCCTCTGCTATTTCGGCATGGGTATACCCCTCCATAACGTGTAGATTGAATACCATTCGGTAAGCAGGGGGAAGCACCTGTAATAGTTTCCAAGCATCTTCCTTGCTCAGTTTCCTAATAGCTTCATTCTCGATCTTATTGGCGGTAGGCAATGAGATCAGGCGGGCTTCTTTGTTGGCTTTGTGGTGCTTTCGGAAATAATCTATGGCTGACCGGATGATGATCTGTCTAAACCAAGATCTAAAAGGAGCTTCGAAGCGGTATTGTTGGATGCGGTCGAACACTTTTAGAAAGCCATCGTGCAGCATTTCTTCCGCTTCCTCTCGGTTTTTCGCATAGTGCAGGGCTACGGTCAAGCCGTAGCTATAGAAATGCTGATACAGCTGCTTCTGGGCTGATCGCCGTCCTCGGCGGCAATCCTGAATTACTTGTTTTAGTTCTTCTTGTTTTATCGGCATATTGGTTGGTTGAACCTATGGGCGTTGAAGGGGTTTAAGATTATTTTCCACATACTTCCTGCACTTTAAAGCTTATCATGTTCTACCCTAATTCTAAAGGATCCATTTTTGAGCTCTTTCCACCTGCTACCTTTGGCTCGCGCAATACCATCGAAGGTGCCGACCAAGAAGCCTTCGTCATCCCAGGACTCGATGATCATATTGATCATCCCACAATATTTGACCTCCTTGGAAGTGCCATAGTTTTCGTAGAATTGCAATTCAACTTGACGGCAGTAGCCTTCGTGTACTCCTTCCTCAAAAATCAGGGGATATTCATCCTGCAAAAGTCTTCCTTGAGAAACATAGATATGCATGGCCGTCTTGCCATCCCTACTCTGGCGGATCAAATTGAGTTGATCCAATGGTAAGGGGTTATTCGGTAACTCAGCGTAGTAGTATATGTTTCCAAAACTATTACCAAGAAGGGTGGCTAAGTATACGTCCTCTCCATTGACTTCAGCTTGGAGATACTGCCCATCTAAGGTATGACCGATCCTAACGTAGGATTCTTTTTCGCAAGCGCTAAGGAGGCCCCAAGTGGCCAGGCATAAAAATGAGTAAACAAAAGTTTTCATAGCTTCTCTGTTAAAATGTTGATTTACTATCTTGACGATAGATTTCCCTCAAGGGGTTGCCTTGTCCTAAATTTCTTTCCGGCAAGGTCCTATTCCAACACCAATCACATTCGTATGAAAAAAGCTACTTACCTCCTCGTCTGCTGCCTCTTGGCCCTTCTTTATGCTTGTGGCCCCACTGATGCCCCATCAACTGCCACGGAGGAACCCACGGAAACCAAAACACCGGAAGCCATCTCCCTGGACGGCCGGGACCTTTTTCCTCCACCAGAATCTCCAGCTGGTCAACAGAAAAAGGATAGTCTGCTAGCCATAGCTCAAGGCAATTTTGACGCAGATGCTCAAAACCTGGACAATATCATCTGGTTGGGCAGACGGCTGGCCTATTTGAGTAGATACAAAGAAGCCATCAAAGTGTTCACGGAAGGCATGATTGTGCACCCAAACGCGCCTGAACTCTACCGACATCGGGGACATCGCTACATTTCAACCCGTCAATTTGATCAGGCTATTGCAGATTTTGAAAAGGCGGCCAGCTTGGCGGAAGGAAGAGATATCGAGATCGAGCCGGATGGTTTGCCTAATAAATTAAACATTCCCCTATCAAGCCTACAATTCAACATCTGGTATCATTGGGGGTTGGCTTATTATCTGAAAGGAGACTTTGAAAAGGCAGCTCAATTGTACGAAGAGTGCATGGACTATTCAATCAATCCTGACCTCCTGACCGCTACTACTGACTGGTTATACATGACTTATCGCAGGTTGGGTAAAACTGCAGAGGCGGAGCAACTACTGGTTCCTATTACCGCTGATTTAGAAATCATAGAAAACAATAGCTATCTAAATCGCCTCCTTATGTATAAGGGAGAAAAATCACCTACCGATCTACTGGACCTGAACAATACAGACCCGGAGCAATTACTAAATATTGTCACGCAAGGCTATGGTGTTGGCAATTGGTACCTGTATAACGGAGATGAAGCGCAGGCAAAAGCAGTATTTGAAAAAATCCTAGCCACTACCTACTGGTCCGCTTTTGGTTACGTCGCAGCAGAGGCAGACCAAGTTAGACTCGGTACAGATTAGCTCATTATTTGGTCCTACGGCAATTTTTGTGTTTAAGGTTGTCCAAATTGGAAACCTTTCCCACATTTTTGGCGTATTTTCAATTGCAAGCAAACCGCCAACAAAGGCTGAACCCGTCGATTCATAGTTTTTCTTGAATCAGAATAATGCAAGTTGCGATTCATTCAAAGGAGCCCTAATGCGTCAGATATTTACGGCAAAACCCCAGCTCTTGGCTGTGTTTTTTGCAAAATCGTCTTTTTTTGAGCTCATTCATCGCAACTTGAGTTAAATTAGCTAATCCTTACAGTTATCCCCTAGTTATACAAAGGCCAAAACCCTAGCGATCCTTTATCGCTGATATACCTATTCACAGACCTTACGGCCCAAGACTTTAAAAACAACATACTGAGAAGCTGCCTTGAAACTACTAGAAAATTCTATTGTTACTAGTTTCAAAACAGCCTCGTAGAAAACTTACCTTTGCAGAGAAGCTATCTGAACATAACAGCTGACTAATGATGGTCTGCCCTTAGCTTCTAGCAAGTACTTGTACATGTTAAATTATTTACCCATGTCTCCAAGAATCCTATCTCTTTTTATTGGAATGATGCTATTGACCGGCGTGTCTATGGCGCAACAGAAGACGTTTAAATCTCCAACAGCAGCCACGAAGTTGTACCAAAAAGGAACCGAGGCCTTGCTGAAGAAGAATTATAATCAGGCGATCCGCCAGTTCAAAAGGGCCCTGGACATTAGTCCGGGTCTATATGCTGCCCACCGAGGAATTGGAGCGGCCTTTGTAATGCTTAACGAATATCCCAAAGCAGCTGAGCATTACGAAAAGACGCTCTATGCTGATCCCAATTTTTCGCGCACCTTATACTACGAGACAGCAGATGCTTTCTATAAATCGGGAGAATACAGTAAGGCGCTAGATTACTATTACCGTTTCAGCTACTTGCAAAATAGTGATAGTAGCAGCTTTGCGCTAAATTTGGATAAAGAGGCGGAAGCAGAGTTGAGATATATCGAACAGCTTGATCAAAGTATCACTGCGTGTAAAATGGCTATGGATTCTGTGGAGTTTATCAACTTAACTACCGTAAATAACCTGGGAGCTAGTATCAACTCCGAATTCAACGACTATTTCCCGATGCTCCTCAATGGAGAACAAACCCTTTACTTCAACCGCCAAAAGGCCATCTTCCAAGATGAAGACCTTTTCACCAGTGAATACAGAAATGGTAAATGGCAAAAGGCTAAGTCCGTTGGAAATTTCAATACAAGAAATCCTGAAGGAATGGTCTCCATGGTCCGGGACGGACGCCGGATCTACTTCACAGCCTGCCGACGAAAAAACGTACAAGGGCCCTGTGATATCTGGGAAGCATTGATATCAGAACAGAAGATTGTCGATATCAAGAGTATCGATGGATTGACGAATTCTGAGGATTGGGAGGGACAAGCGAGTATCAGCTGTGATGGTAGCACTATTTACTTTGCTAGTAATAGAGCAGGAGGAGTCGGTTTATTTGATCTCTGGTACAGTAAGCTACAAACCGATGGAACCTGGTCAGAACCTAAAAACCTAGGACCAGACATCAATACACCGGGTTACGAAGAAGCTCCCTACATCTCCAATGACGGCAATACCTTGTACTTTACTTCTGACGGTCACCCAGGAATGGGGCAGAAAGATATCTACATGAGTTGGCGGGACTACAAGACTGGCAAATGGAATAAACCGATCAACCTCGGGCGCCCGGTAAATTCAGCCTTCGACGATATGGGACTATTCCTTTCTGCCGACAATAAATCTGGCTACTTCGCTTCCAACCGGACAGGAGGCTTTGGTGCTATGGATATCTATCACTTTGACTTGTCAAAATCGCTCCATAGCGACCCTATCACCTTTGTGGAAGGCTATGTAATCGACTCTCTAAATGGGGAACCGATACCAAGTATTTTGGAGATCAACGGCCGAGATCCTATCGCGACAGATGCTAGTGGTCGCTTCTTCATCTGTGCAGGGGCCGACGAGGTACTCGACCTGGAAGTACAGCAGGATGCCTATTACCCTTATCACAATACTTTCCCCATTCCTGAATGGGACAACAAGGAACTCTATCCTATTACTTTGCAGCTACAACCTTACTTAGTTCCTAAGGCTCCTCCAACAGCTCCAGAACCAGAGCCGGAGGTTGACTCCACCGTAGTCAATGTGATTAAGGCCCCACTAACAGAAGAGTTTACCCATACCGTCTACTATGATTTTGATAAGTTTGAGATGTCTGTCAATGAGTTAAATCTCTTGGAAGGCTTTTACAAGTTCATCAAGAGTAAAAATATCATTCGAGCGGAGATCATCGGCTACTCTGATAATGTAGGAGAAGACATGTATAACTTGGTGCTTTCGGAAAAGCGGGCCAAAAACATTGCCATTTATCTCCGGGAAGGTAATATAGATATTGACCAGATATATATTGAGGGTAAAGGAGAGATCAAGGATGACAATCCAAAGCGTCTAAACCGTAGAGTACACATCAAAGTGATTGTACAAAACGACGGCAAATAACACGCTCCGTCCTCGTAATAAACAACCCGAGTAAAGGGCTCTAGCCTAGACTCGGGTTGTTTATTATTAGGGATGAGTTCTACTCCTATATCTGCTGCACATAGTCCGCCAGGTTCTCAAATACTGATCCCCAACCATTGTAGAAGCCCATCTCTTCCTGCTGCTTACAGTACTCAGCAGTAGGATGGATCACATTGAATACAAAGTCTGTTTTATCGCCATTTGCAGTAAATAACATTTCCATTGTTACGCCTTCGGTCATTGGTTTGAAGTCCGCACTGCTAACAATTCTTTCCATCTCAACAATTTCAGTGTACTGGCCTTCAGTGATAAACTCTCCGCCATTGGGCATAGCCATTTTATACTTCCAGTTCCCTCCTACTCTAAAGTCATGTTCCAGCACCTCTACGTCCATACCTTTAGGGCCCCACCACTTGGCGATATGTTTTGGGTCAGCCCAAGCTTCCCAGACCAGCTTAAGAGGAGCACTAAAGGTTTTTTCGATAGTTAGGGTACGGTCTTTTGCGGCATCCATTGTACTCATCGACATTGTTTTATTATTTGTTTGTAATTGAATCAGGTAATCTTCCAGCGCATCGAAACGATCTTCCCAAAGGTTGCGGAACTGGTCCAGCCACATAAAGGCCGGGACCAAGGTCTTGGCTTCAATCTCGCAGTACCGCTCCCTTCCCTGCTTGGTAATGCTAATGACCCCACATTCATTAAGGATCTTTAAGTGCTTAGAAATAGCGGGGCGTGTCAAGTCAAATCGTTCTGCTACGGCATTTACAGTAAGGGTTTCCTTGGCGAGTAGGCCAATGATCTCCCTTCTTACCGGATCGGCAATAGCTTGAAATACATCTCTTCTCATTGAATAAGTAACTGATCGGTTACAAATTTAAAAGAAACCGATCGGTTACGCAACAGGTGCGTGTACTTTTTTCCAAAAAAAATAGCCCAGCGGGTGAGTACTCACCCGCTGGGCCAAATGGAACCTACACTCATCCGGTGAGTGATTACTTCATAAACCCATGCAAAAAGGACGTAATACCTAGGGGTGTCTGCATCCAGCTAGTGGATAACTTCTTTTCATCCACTCTAAGTTGCTGGAAACCGCCTTGACTACTTCCTCCTTCTCCATTCATAAATTCTTCTACCGTGGAAAAGGTAATCGCTTCGCGATCTGCCTTAGCCAACCACTTGTTAACTTCCACCAGCTGCTCTTGGAGTAGCGCATCTGCCTCTGCATTGAGCGTTTGTAATTCTTTCTGTAATAAATCCAAACGTTGGAGTTGGGAGGTCGACGGCTTGCCTGGGAAGCTACTAACTTGGCGATAGAGGTCAGAGATTCTTTCGTGCAATTGTTCCGTTTCATTAACGTAGTAATCGCCTTCTTGCGAAGAAATCTTGTACTTAGCAGCCTTAACCGCTTCCTCTAGCTCATCCACTTTAGCTTGAGCCTTTCGCTTCAAATCATCTTGCTTGGCTAACTGCCCTTGTACCTGATCTAAGCTATGGTATAAATAGGCTAGTTTTTCCACCATGCCATATAGGGTCATGGTTTTTTCGTACTGTAGCTTACGATCCGCTGGAGAATAAGGAGATTCCTCATCGTAGGCCAATTCGAAGGAGGTTTCGTAAGTGGTTTTGCCTTTGATCAATTTCACCTCATACTCGCCTGCCTCTAGGTTTGGCCCAGAAATGGCCCCAATCAAGGCCATACGATTCTTAGAGGGAGCTGCTTTGGGCTTGTCAATGGCCGTAGGCATGCTTACGAAGTTGATCCCGGCACTCTTGCCAGCAGGTAAAGTTCGAAGTAGTTCGCCATCTTTCCACACCTCTAGATACATCTTGCCAAAGGTATGACGACGATTCATGTAATAAACGATTTGAGCATTGCTGGTCGGATTGGGGCCGACGAAGTTTCCGGATCCTCCGAACCATCCGCCACCTGCTCCAGGATCCCGAAGAATAGTGGGAGCAGAAGCAAAGAAGTGTATTTTTTCCTTCAAGACTTCTTCACTAATGGCTCTTAAAGGGCCAAGGTCATCAATGATGATCACCCCTCGACCATGGGTCCCCATCACAAGGGCATTGGCTGTCGGCTGAATTACCATATCTCGTACGCCCACCTTTGGCATGTTGTTTTCGAATCGATCCCAGGTTTCTCCTGCGTTTAAGGAGACATACAAACCGAATTCAGTTCCAAGGAATACTAAGTTTGGATTGACCAAATCCTGGCGGACGCTTAGTGCATAACCTTCCGGACCATTTTCACCAATAGATTTCCAAGTCTTGCCCTGATCTGCGGTATAGTACAAGTACGTTTTACCATCTCCATTTCGATGCCCATCAAATGTGACGTAGGCCACATTTACATCGTGCGGGCTGGGCTCGATAAAAGTTACCCAGGTATTGGCGGGTAGACCTGGGACGTTGGCCGTAAGGTTGGTCCATGATTGCCCCGCATTGGTAGTGAGTTGGAGGAGGCCATCATCGGTACCAGCCCAGATAACCTTGCCATCCTTCGGTGATTCCGCGATGGCATAGATGGTGCAATGGTTCTCTGCGGTGGAATTGTCGATACTCAAGCCACCGGATAAATGTTGCTTCTGTTTTTCTGGGTCATCCGTGGTCAAATCTGGAGAAATGCGCGTCCAACTATCTCCCATATCATTAGATACAAATAGGTATTGGGCGCCAAAGTACATACGGTTTGGATCGGTAGGGCTGAGGTGAACTGGGGCATTCCAGTTATAGCGGAATTTTTCTTCATCTCCTTTCGGATACGGCTTAATTTCCTTAGCCTGACCAGTTTTGGAGTTATACCTTGCCAAGTTCCCCCCTTGGTATTCACTAAAAATGATTTCCTTTTTGGTTGGATGCCTAAAACTGTAAAACCCATCACCGCCAAAGGAGGATTTCCAATCGCTATTGCCAATCCCTCCCGCTTTGCGCGAAGGAGCGTACCAGGAACCATTGTCCTGCAGGCCTCCATAGACATTGTAAGGGAAATCATTATCTACGCTTACGTGGTAGAATTGGGACACGGGTAGATTCATCCACATGCGGAAGGTTTGTCCTCGATCAAAGGATTCGTAGACCCCTCCATCTGTACCAAGCAAAATGTGTTTGCTGTTAGCCGGATCAAACCAAATATCATGGATATCCGAGTGAACTCCCCCCCCCATTGTACGAAAGCGATTACCCTGGTCTTCGCTTAGGATAGCCGCTAAACCACATTTAGCTACAATGCTGTCATTTTGTGGATCGACGATTACATTAGAAAAATAGAAAGGACGCACGGTAGTATTGAAGTCAGTACTCACCTGCTTCCAGTTGGCTCCCTGATCTGCCGAAAGATAAAGTCCTTTCTCCTCTTGTGTTTCTGACTCAACAGAAAGGTAGATGGTCTGGCCATTGGACGGTGCAACACCAATTCCTAGTCTTCCCAACTTACCTTCGGGCAGCCCTTCATGGATCGTTTCCCATTTCGCACCGCCATCCGTGGTTTTATACAAACCGCTCTTACCCGTAAAGCCGGAATCGAAGGTCCAGGGACGGCGGCGATGGCTCCACATGGCGGCATAGAGGATATCTGGATTTTCCGGATCAATATCAATATCCGCACAACCGGTATCTTCATCGATATACAATACCTTTTCCCAGTTCTTTCCTCCATCAACCGTTTTAAACACGCCCCGTTCTTCGTGGGCATCCCAAAGGTGCCCTAGTACTGCCACGTACACAATATCTGAGTTGGTGGGGTGTACGATGATATCAGAGATGCGTTCGGACTCCTTCAATCCCATGAATTGCCAGTCATTACCTCCATTCACCGATTTATACAGACCCGTTCCGACTGAAACACTGTTGCGTACCCAGGGTTCACCTGTGCCCACCCATACGGTTTCTGTATTGGAAGGATCAATTGCCACTTTTCCAATGGATTGGGTGTGATCGTCAAAAATGGGGCGAAAGACTGTTCCACCTGTGACCGATTTCCAAACACCTCCACCAGCAGCGCCAACGTAGATGATTTCAGACTGGCCGGGAACTACTGCAATGGAAGAAATACGTCCACTCATGGTTGCAGGCCCAATTTGTCGAGCGCTAAGGCCACCGAAGAGCGCCTTGCCACTAGGTGGTTTCCGCTGAGCCATGGCTTCGGGGAGGACAAGCAGCAATAACAGACATAACGTAGATAGGGAAAGTATGCTAAACCCTCGGGGCATCTTGGTTTGAGGCTGAGGTATAAAGATTTTCTTCATACTGCTAGTTTATAAACTGAGGTGCTTCCCCACTGTAGCAGAGTAGCATTACGCCGAAAAGGAAGTTCAAATTCAAGGAAAGATCAGCAGGAAATCACCTATAGAATGAGACAAAAAAGACGCAGAAGCTCTACGAAATAGGACTTCTGCGCCGGAGGAAATTAATTACTCAATTAGTTCTTATCGTTACCATCCGCAGGTGCGGCTTCTTTTGCTTTCTTTTTGGGCATAGCAAACATATCATCGGATAACTCTTCATTTAGGGTCACTGATTCAATAGTTACCTTCTGGGCTGTTTGTCCCCCGATCTTAACTTCTGTGTAAAATGGCATCATCAAGCCTTCCACCTCTTGGTAATCGCTCATAAAGGTCTGTACACTTTGTCCCTTGGCTGGGCCACTTTCAATCGGTGCTTCCATCATAATCGGCACGTAGTGTTCAGCATCAAAATAGAAAGTCTGGACCTTTCCATTTTTCTTGGTCAACTTCAGTTTATAAGCTTCTGCTCCTTCTATCTCTTCCTTCCCTTCAAGCTCTATTGTATGACCTTTTTTGGCATAGTCTACAAAAGGCCATTCAAAGGTTTGTTCGGTCATAGCTTCTGCTTGCTCCTTCGGTAATAGCTGAGGATCTGGTCCGGTTTGCATAGGGAATAACATCCAGGCATCTTTTCCGTCATAAGCTTGGATCATTGGTGTTCCCATCACATCTACTTCCACCTTCATTTTATTAGGTGGTTTAGAATAGACGGTACCTTTGAATTCCATGCCTTGCATGGCAGTAGTGATTACAGCTTTCTGGGAAGTTAGAGATTTCCAGTTTTCATAACCTCCAGTATTTTCGAAATAGTTCTTGATAATATCATCGGCAGTTTGCCCATGTAGGGTGGCAATAGAGAGAAGAGTTACAAATAGAAATGATAATTTCTTCCACATAATTTTCTTTTTTGGTTTCTATGCGAAAGAAGCAAATTCTCTACAACTGGAGAACTAATCTAGATTAACGGCGAGGATTGTTCGATTGATAGCAAAGAAAAAGCCCCGTCCAAAGGACGAGGCTTTTCCAATCTTCTATATTGAAACTTGGTATTAGCTACCAAAGTCATCAAAGGCAATGTTTTCTTCAGGTACACCTAACTCATCGAGCATCTTAAGTGCCGCTTGAAGCATCAATGGAGGTCCACATAGATAATACTCCACTTCCTCTGGTTCCGGGTGTTTAGACAAGTACTCATCATACAGCACCTGGTGAATAAATCCTGTGAATCCTTCAGCATTGTTATCATCGATATCGTTCTTCACGGTCCACTTATCTTCATCCGTTGCATTAGACAAAGCGATGTAGTAGCGGAAGTTGTCATAGTCCTTTTCGATGTTGCGGAAATCATCTGTATAGAATAGCTCTCTTCTAGAACGCCCACCGTACCAGTAACTTACTTTACGATCTTCTGTCTTCAAGGTGTGGAATAAGTGGAAGATATGAGAGCGCAATGGAGCCATACCAGCACCACCACCGATGTATACCATTTCCTTCTTCGTTGGCTTGATGAAGAACTCACCATAAGGGCCGGAAATGGTTACCTTATCGCCAGGATTACGTGTAAATACGTAAGAAGAACAAACACCAGGATTGACTGGCATCCAAGTATTGGCTTTTCTATCCCATGGTGGAGTGGCAATACGGATGTTCAACATCACGATATTTCCTTCCGCTGGGTGATTGGCCATGGAATAAGCACGGAATTGCTCTTCGTCGTTCTTCATACTCAAAGACCACATACCATATTGATCCCATTCAGGCTTGAATTCCATTGGATCTTTACCCAACTTAGGGTGAGAAGTAATATCGATCTTACCAAAATCACAAGTGATTTGAGGCACGTCGATCTGGATATATCCACCTGATTCGAAATCAAGAATCTCACCTTCCGGCAATTTCACCACAAACTCTTTGATAAAAGTAGCCACGTTATAGTTGGAGACCACCTCACATTCCCACTTCTTGATACCGAAGATTTCTTCTGGAATTCTAATCTTCATATCAGAACGCACCTTCACCTGGCAAGCCAAACGCTTGTGCTCTGCAACCTCTCTTCTGGTCAAGTGGTTCAATTCCGTTGGAAGTACATCTCCACCACCTTCTTCTACGTGACATTCACACATAGCACACGTTCCACCACCACCACAAGCAGAGGGTAAGAAAACACTTTTATCAGAGAGTGCTGACAACAGCGAGGAACCAGGAGCCACCATCAAAGGATTGCTCTCATCACCATTGACCACAATCTTGACTTCGCCTTGTGGAACCAAGCGCTTCCTTGCTGCAATAAGCATAAAGGATAGAGCTAAGATCACAGAAACGAAGACTAGTACTGCAAATAATATTGTTGTCATTGTTCCTTTATTGTAGTAATAATAATAGTAAAATTAGTTTCCAGCTCCACCAAATACTGCTGGATCAATTCCCATCAAGCTCATGAAGGCCATGCCCATCAAACCAGTTAGGATGAAGGCCATACCTAAACCTCTCAAAGGAGCAGGAATTGCGGAGTAACGGATTTTCTCACGGATGGCAGCAATGGCAATGATCGCCAAGAACCAACCGAACCCACCACCTAAACCGAATGCTACAGATTGAGAGAAATTGAAATCCCTGGCTACCATGAATAGTGAGCCACCAAGGATCGCACAGTTTACTGTAATAAGTGGTAAGAAAATACCTAAGGCTGCATATAAGCTAGGGGAATATTTTTCCACAATCATCTCTACCAACTGCACCATAGATGCGATTACCGCAATAAACAGAAGAAATCGCAAAAAGGTCAAATCCATTCCTAAAATCCCCGTATCTGACAATAAGTATTCAAAAATGAACCAGTTGATTGGCATGGTGATCCCCAAGACGAAGATAACGGCCAAACCCAAACCAAAAGCTGTCTTAACCGATTTGGAAACTGCCAGATAAGAACACATTCCTAGGAAATATGCCAAAATCAAATTCTCTATGAAAGCTGCCTTTACAAATACATTTATAAACTCGCCCATTATCTTTAAATTATAAGCTTTTCAAATAAGTTTCTGATATCCCTAATTAGGATACATCGATTAGCTTTCTGTTATAGCTACGTTGAATCCAGATCATGATACCAATGATGAACATTGCAGCGGCTGACAATACCATTAGGTTATTATTAGCATACCATCCAAACAAAACGCTGTTCGTCGTATCGATAGAATACTCAGCAGATGGCCCAATAATCTTCCACTCGAAAGGACTACTAGCGAAAAGACTTCCTTTTCCGAAAATCTCACGAATAAAGCCCACCATCACAAGGATCGCACCGTATCCCAAGCCATTACCGATTCCATCAAGGAAAGATCTCCATGGCTTGTTGGCCATAGCGAAAGCTTCCAAGCGTCCCATCACAATACAGTTGGTAATGATCAAACCGATATAAACAGAAAGTTGCTTGTAAACAGGGTAGTTCAAAAACTTCAAGCTGAGCTCTACAAAGGTTACCAAGGAGGCGATGATGACCAATTGTACGATCATACGCACCTGCTTTGGAATATAGTTTCTTAGCAGTGAAGTGAATAGGTTAGAGAAAGCACAAACGAAGACTACAGCGATCGCCATAACCAAAGACGGCCATACCAGAGAGGTTACCGCTAAGGCTGAGCAAATACCCAATACCTGAACTGTAATTGGGTTGTTGTCATTTAAAGGATCCGTCAACAGCTTCTTCTCCTTTTTTCCAAAGAAAGGTTCCGCTGTTTTGGGGGCAGTTTTTTCTAATGTTTCAGCCATTTTATGGTTGATTTTCTAGATGATTCAATTGACTATTTCGCAATCTTACTTCACGAGCATGCCTTGACGGCGAAGACTATTGAAGTAAGGTAGATAATTCTTAATACCGTCGTACAACATATCAGTAACCCCATCTGAGGTAACTGTTGCACCGGTGATCCCATCTACATCATGGTTTTGATCGATGGCCCCTCCTTTCCGTACATTCACAGAGACATACTCCCCGCCATTAAAAATCTTCTTTTCTTTAAAAGATCTAGGGAAGCTAGCGTTATCCTTAATCTCAGCACCTAGACCGGGGGTCTCTCCAGCATGATCAAAGGATGCACCTGCGATGGTGTTCAAATCACTCTTCAAGGCAATGTTGCCCCAAATTTCATCCCAAAGACCGACTCCACGAATAGAAAGGATGTAGAATTTCTCTCCACCCTGGCTGAAGACAAACAAAGGCAAGCGTTTTTCACTATCCGCCTTCTTCTTTTCCTTAGCCATATCGATATCCTCAGCTTTCACACCATCCACTTCTTCCCCTTGCAAATTAAGCACTATTTGCTGCATTTGCTTATCGAAAATATCTAATACTTGGTCATCCTTCAGGTCTTTCACCTGCACTCCATCTCCTAGATAATCCCCTACAGCACTCAGGATAGCTCTTTTATTAAAGATCTCTTCATTTCTATCTGCCACTGGTTTCGTTACCTGTCGGAAACTAGTTAGGAAAACAGCGACACCAGCTGTTAATGCAGTCACAAATATTACAACGTATCTGGTATCCACAGCTTTTTATTTTAGGTTATTAATGTTTTCGTCTTCTTATGGTCATTCTTATCCACTAGCTGACGGCCACTTGGGTCCGCTTAGCTCTACGGCTCATATTGGCCTCCAATACATAGTGGTCAATCAAGGCAGAGAAGGTATTCATGAATAGGATAGCCAACATCCAGCCTTCTGGATATGCAGGGTTCATTACACGAATAATCAAACCTACAAACCCGATCAAAAATCCGTAAACCCATTTTCCGGTATTGGTTGATGATGCCGTAACTGGGTCCGTTGCCATAAAGGCCATCGCAAACAAGAAGCTACCCATAGATAACTGGTAGTACCAAGGAATAGCCATGAATTTGAAGATGCCTGGCGTTGTCTCCGTGAATTCGCTAGGTGCAATCCCATTTAGGATCATACCCATTACTGCAGCACCAATCACCATCGATACCATAATGCGCCAACTAGCTACACCGGTAGCGATCAAGAAGATTGCGCCTAGAATGATTAACGGCTTAGAAGTTTCTCCGATTGAACCAGGAATTGTTCCCCACCACATCTGAGATTCCGTATAGACACTGGTTACACTTTCCCAACCACCGCTAGCTGCTAGAGAAAGCGGTGTAGCTCCGGTAAAGCCATCTGCGACCAGCACTCCTCCATCGCCAAAGGTACTCCACCCTACTCCACTAAATATCCAGTCAAAGAAGCCGTGTGCCCAACCGTATTGCGCACTCATATAAGTAGGAATACCATCCACAGCTGTTTTTTCCAGGGCGGATACCCATACTTCGTCACCAGATATATAGGTCGGATAAGCAAAGAAGACAAATACACGTGCAAGCAAGGCAATGTTCCAAATGTTCATTCCCGTACCACCAAATGCTTCTTTACCAATAATTACTGCAAAAACGATAGATACCGTAAGAATCCATAATGGAATATCTGGTGGCATGATCAATGGAATCAATGCTCCAGACACCAAGAATCCTTCCTCGATGGGGTGCCCCTTACGAGTGGCATAGTAGAATTCAATACCCAAACCAACAACGTGGGTTACGATGAAGATGGGTAAGATCTTAATTAATCCGTGGGCTATCTTCAGGTGTAGACCTTCCAACAAGCCAGTATATTGTCCTAGAGCCAAGTAATGCTGGTGTCCGATATTATAGGTACCGAACAAGTAGCATAATTGCATGGCCAATACAACGTGTACCATAGTACGCTTCAGGTCCATACCATCACGGATATGCACACCCTTAGCTGTTGTAGTGTTAGGAGAAAAGGCAAAAGTGAAGAAGCCATCAAACAAGGTATGTAAGAAAGGGGACTTCTTCTTATCAGGTTCAATTCGCTGGAAAAAATTCAGTAATGCTTTTTTCATGATCTCTTATAGCGATTTCAATAAGATTTTAAAATGATGGATCGGCGGAGTCTATTAGCTCTGCTCTCTCATGGTGTCTAGGCCTTCTCGCAAAATCTGCTGCAATGGCTGCTTAGACGTACAAACAAATTCACACAAAGCCAAATCCTCTTCAGCTAGCTCATAGATTCCCAGTCCTTCCATTCGTTCGAAGTCATTCACCAGGATCGCCTTCATCAAATGCTGAGGGTAAAGATCCATGGGTAACACCTTTTCATACTGTCCAGTTACCACAAAGGCTCTCCTTTCACCGTGTGTGTTAGAGTCTGCCTTAAATCTAGCATCTGGGAAAAGGAAGTTAGGGAAGGTACCGGATACGCTTGGTCGAGGAGACAAAGGAAGTAGCCAGCCAAATAGCTCATAATAATCTCCTTCCGCAATCACTGTAAGTTGATCATCGTGGAAATTCAAAAACTGATCTGCCGTTTTCTGTTCTCCGGATAGTACATCACCAGAGATATAACGAACGTTGTCAGCCACTGTTTGGTCTTTAACCAGATCTCCAACTTTCGCACCAAGAGCCGTTCGAACATACTTGGGTTCACTGATCTCTGCGCCAGACACGACGATAACTCTTGATGCATCATATTTTCCTTCTAGGAACATTGTCCCCAAAGTAATTACTTCTTGTACACCCAATGTCCATACTTTATCTTGCCCACCAATCGGCTTAGTATGGTGAATCTGAATTCCAACGTTACCTGCTGGGTGCTTGCCGTGGAACCAGTTCTTCTCTACTCCTTCAGCTTCTGTAAAGGCTGTGGATGGAGCGCCTTCTCCTTTGGCATTTAAGCCCAAGAACACCTCACCTGTAGTCAGTTGATTCAACACATCCAAACCTTTCTGGAAGGCTGCTTCTTTACCAGCTACAACGATGTTCGCATCTGGTGCCAAAGGTGCTGAGTCAAAAGTCGAAATGAAAATATCGCGAGGTACGTCTCCTGGAGCAGGGATCACGTTAAATGGACGTTGTTGGAACAATGACCAAGCTCCGTTCTCCATCAAATAGGCAACTAATTCTTCGCGGCTGCCCTTATCCAGATCAAAAGCAGCTAACGCCTTATACTTTTGTTCTTTATCTGCCAAGATCACCACCTCTGCAATGGATCGCTTTTCTCCTCGGTTGATGGCGATTACCTCACCACTCACCGGAGCTACGAATTTCACTTCAGTTACTTTCTTGTCAAAGAAAATAGGATCTCCCGCTTTCACCTCATCTCCAACTTCCACCAACACTTTAGGAATTGGTGCCAGGCCGATAAAGTTTGGTGGTTGAACAGCAAAGGTAGTAGCTGTTCCTTCCTGAACTTCAGTAGATTCAGGGGCACCTTCCAATAAGATGTCGTGTCCTTGCTTTAGGTAGGTAACAGAAGACTCTCCCACAAAATCCGGTGTTTTAGGAGCAAATAGCTCGCTGAAACGGGGGAAAATGGAAAAGTTAGATTTTCCGTCGTCGGCTCCAATAGATTTGGCTTCTACTGCAAGTAAGTTATCTGCTACTTGCACAACCAAAAACAATAAGATCAGCACCGCCACTCCAATTAAGGAATAAATAAAGTAACTGAATCCGCTTGTGCCAGACTGTCCGAATGCCATATCTGAGGTCAGCATCAGTACCAGAAAGAAAAGGTTCTTGGTTATTCTGCTTTTCATCTTAGATTTCGCTTGTTAACGCTACAAAATAAAAGCTATAACTAATTGTCCTACAACTTTTTATCTTACAGCAAAAAATGCAGTTTATTTCAATTTCCAAAATCACCGCAAAGATATAAACTTTTGCATTTATCCAGAACCTAGGCTTATTCAATGTTAACACACCCAATTATTTAGATTTCATCTAAATAAGAAGCTATATACAAGTCAATTAGGGGGTTATGAAAGTCCGACAATTTGCTTCTGAAGGTCCCTCCTCTTATTCAAGTGGGATAGTATTACTCACTTTCTTCCTTACAAAGGCTTTTCCATTCATTATAGTCAGACCTCCTTCCTAAGTTCATGTCCTTTATTGTTGTGAATAAGACCACACATCTATGCCCAATGTTTTGAGGATTAGCAAAAATTTAAAGGAAAGTTAGTTTTGGCCTAGCAGCTACTTCTAAATGAGATCAGCAGTAGAGCTTTGCTGAACTTGGTATTTACGCTGCCAATTTCTCCAACCATAAACAGCTACTACTAAATAGATGAGCATAATCACGACAAATAGATAAGCCCCTCGACTTTGGTAAATGAAGACATAAATGCTGTCGATACCAATCCAATACAACCAGTTCTCGATTTTCTTTTGTATGACGAGGTAGGTGGTTAATAAAGCGAAAACCGTGGTGATGGCATCAGGATAAGTGGCTGCCGCATCGGTATATGCGCCAAGGAAATAGCCCGCCACCAAGCCTCCTATCACACCTAGGCTAATGATTTGAATATGCTCCTTGGTACTCATCCGGCTGATGGCTAACTGCACTCCCCCTTCTGCTTGACTTTTCCATTGCCAATAGCCCCATGCGCTCATAGCAGCATAGAAAAGCTGCAACACTCCATCTGCATACAATTGGTAAAAGGCAAAATCTGCATAGGCCCACAGACTACAACTGATAAAGCCCCAAAACCAGCACCAGATATTTTCCTGCGCAGCTAGGATCACATAAATTATTCCAGTGACGGTAACTACCCAATCTACCCAACTTAAAGCTAAAAGCTGTTCTATCATAGCGCTACATATCGTTTGTGCAGCCGCAAAAATAAAAGGATCACGCAAATTACGGCCAAGCTAGAGAATTAAGAAACTCAAACGGACCCGGGAACTGCACATTCTCCCAATAAATAAGGTGTGCCAGACTATACTGACACACCTTATTTATTAAAAATATCTTTTATCGTGTCCTACTATTTGATCAATTCGTAGGTATACTTCAATTGCTCGATGATCGGGTAGTCCGTTTCAGGATCTACGTTTTCCAAGATCACATCCACGTCAATTACCTCAGATTCATCCTTGTCGGTGCTATCGAAGGTGACATTGATAACTCCCGTTTTTCCCGGTGCTACCGGATCAGTGGAATAATCAGTGGTGGTGCAGTCACAAGCTGACACTAAGGAGATCTCCAAAGGCGTGTCTCCTATATTGGTAAATTCAAACTTGAAGCTGCGTTTTTCTCCTTTTTTCACTTTACCCAGCGGGATCATCCGACTCTTAAACTTCATGACGGGAACCCCTTTCAAACTCTTCTTGCCATATAGAGAGGAAAGTTGGCTAATCTTCAAGGAATCCGTAGCCACTGGCTTAGCGCCTAGAATGTTACTATTGCGTTTCTGTAACTTCTGGCTTTGCTCTTGCTTGCGCAATCGGGTACTCTTGATGGTAATTGTCTGTGGTCCCTCCAAAATCTTGAACTCTGTACGACGATTGATACTGTGCGCCACTTCTTCGGAGTCCTTATCTCCTAGTTTACCAATATAGTCTGGCGTCAACACATCACCCTCATTCAAAAATTCATGCTGACCAGCCACTCGGCTACTCACCGTCTGCGGCACTTTCTCGCCATATCCTTTGGCCTGAATCCTTGATCGGGAAACCCCGTTTCTCACCAGCCATCGCCTGGCCGATTCCGCCCTTGCCTGCGATAAGTTTTCATTGTAGTTGTCATCACCACGAAGGTCTGTATGAGAACTCAACTCAATGACCATATCAGGATACTGTTCCATCAGTTCTTTCACCAACTGCAGATCTGGTTCAGCTTCCTTCTTAATCCGATCACTATCGAAATCATAAAGAATATTCTCCAATACAATAGCTTGTTCGATGGTGATGGTATCATATAATGGCTCTGGAGGAGGAACGGGTTTAGCTTTTAGAAACACGCGCTTCACCACGTGAGTAACTTCTTCCACGCCTAAGGTATTGAACTCTAAGGAATCAGGGAAATAGCCTTCTCTCGTCACTACCACGCGGTAAGCTTTCTCCAATTCCAAATCATAATCGAATCGATTACCTTTTTGTTTTGTTTGGCTACGCCCAGCACCATCTGGCTCCTTACCCTCCATAGGGATCAGCCTAACCGTTGCACCAGGCAAACCTTTCTTTTGTTCATTGAAGACACCAACTGCAAGGTCAGCATATACTTTGGCAATGCTAAAGGTATAGATATCGTCGCAGCAAGTCTTGCTCTTTACAGAACGTCCACCCTCTCTATTAGAAGTCAATAGCCCATTATAGCCACTGGCATCTAATCGGAAATACAAGTCGTCTACACTGGTGTTGTATCCAGCCCCCATATTTTGAGGTTCACTCCACTTCGACCCATCCCAAACACTGTAGAAGATATCTAGACCGCCAATACCGGGATGCCCCGTAGAACTGAAGTACAGGGTTCCATCATGGTAGTGGGGCGTCATTTCATCTCCGACAGTATTGATTTGATCGCTCAAAGGAATGGGATCAGCATAGACTCCATCTCCTTTATAGGTGGCATAATACAGATCCAAACCTCCTTTACCACCGTCCATATTTGAGGAAAAGAATAATACTTCCTTACCAAATAATTCACCAACTGTTGGGTGAGTTGCGATGTACTCGCCATTCACTCCTTGCACCTCATTGGCACCTAGCCAGCTTCCGTCTCCTTCTTCACTCATATAGATTTTGCTGTAAGCTACGCCATTGCCTTCTAACACTGATCGAGTGAAGAACAGTCTACGTCCATCTGGCGAAAGGGCTGTATTTACCGAGTTGGTACCAGGACGATTGATTTTTTCATCCAAGACCGTCGGCTTACCCCAGCCTCTTTCTCCTTTTTTCGACATGTAGATCTTTGCATGAAAATCGACATTGTCGGCATCTACGATGGTCACATCATCCGCTTCTTCAAGCATAGAATAGTAGAGGGTATTTCCATCCGGAGACATCGTTGGCGCATACTCGCTCGTCTTGGTATTTACGTTTTTACCAATGTTTTCGATTTCAACCCCTTGGGAAGATTGCGACATAGCTAGGGCCATCTCTGCGCCAATGATCTCTTGTTGAGCCAATTGTTTGCGGATGGGATCCTCCGTATTATCAATAAATTCTTGCAGATGAACGATAGCCTCATCGTACTCTTTATTCATCTTCAATACCCGGCCAAAAATGAATCTATCATCTGCATACTTATTTTCCTTATCTCTACGGAACACTCTTTCATAAGTCCGTGCAGCGCGAGTATAGTCGCGAATATCATAATGCAATTTGGCCAAGATGGGTAGTAGCTCCCGATCTTTCTGCTCATCATATGCTTTTTGGTACCAATCCAAAGCATTGTAGAAGTCTCCTTTAGCTAAGGTTTCTTCTGCGGTTTGGATCATGGTCTCATACGATGACTTGCTAATGGGTTGGGCCGTCAGGGTGAGGCTCGCCCCGATGATGAGGGAAAGCGTAAATATCTTCTTTATCATATGATTGAGGTTTATCGAAGGGATAGTGATCGGATGCCCATATCGAGTAGTTTTCTGCTGATCACTTATCGCTTCTTACTCTTTATGTTGACTAAAATCTAGCTTTTGCTATCAGAATTAAGAACGGTTCCAGAAGTACTGACTTCATTTAGACGATCTAGCCTAGGAAAAGTCATCCCTTTATTAAACGAAGAAATCGAAAATTATGTGTTTAATAAACTGTTAAAATCTAGGACAGATAATGGCCGGCTTCACATCCGGTTTCTTGTAAATCTTCAAGATGTAGAAGGCCGCCAATTCTATGGCTCCTTGATAGTTGTTTATTTGATTTCTGGAGGACAGCGAAATATCGTAGGCAATGGCGGCTGTCAGATCTTTGTGCTCAATTCCAAAAAGGAATTTTCCTGCATCACCAACGCGATACCCTAAGCCGAAATTCAACTTCGTATCTGGGTTAATTTGATGCCCAGCCCAAGCCTGCAAACCGAATTCGTTAGCTGCACTTGTATTTTGGAACAAGAAGGTGGGTTCGAAAGTCCACTTACCTTGCAAAGGCATGACCAAGCGTCCGTGTGCGACAATCTTAGCTGGTCGCTTATTCGCATCCGAACCGGCTCCGGTAATAAAATTGTATCGGGGGGTTGTCAAGTGACCATAAGCAATCCCCAACTCCAATTTGGTATCTTCACTAATATTGGAACGCAGCATGATACCCGCTCCAATGTCTGAAAAGTTTCTGGTCAGCTCGGAATCATTTCTTCCTCCGGGGCCAGGAGTAGGAGCACTACCTCCATTCGCTAATGGATCTTCGGAGGTTGAATTACCAAGACCACCAAATGCTTCTGAGAAAGTATCACTAAATACTCCTCTAGATGGATCAAGTCCACGCGTTACTTGCCCCCACTGCACTGCAAAGGTTAGCATGTTTTGCGATTTCTTATCCAATGACAAGTGGTAGGAGCCCGATAATTGACTCGTAGTTGTCTTTAAGTTTAGTGTTCCCGCATTGTCTTGATAGAACATCATGCCCACTCCGATCCAGTCTCTTTTTCCGAAACCACGGAAGATAGGAGCATCGATATAAAAAGAAGGAGTTGAGTATCCATCTCCACCATCTAAGGCGAAATCCTGAGCGCGATAAATCCCACCAATCCGAGCAGTCCCTTCAAAGGCACCTGTCAAGGCAGGATTAAGCGTAAGCGGCGACATGTTAAAGAGCGTATTGTGAATATCTTGTGCGGATAGGGAAGACAGAGAGATGACAGTAAAAAAAAGAAGTAAAAGTTTTTCCAGCTTCATAAAGATTATTTTGAAATCAATACTATTTAGCGCTACGCTTTCCGGTTTTATGGACAAAAGCGAAAGATAGCTCTTTTTGTCCAAAGTTCGGTAATTGCCACTCAAGTTAGTCGTTAAACGTAAGTTGGCCAACCAAACTATACTTTATTCCATGTATTAAGTCTTGATTTGTCATAGGTTAGGTCCCATAAGGTAGCCTGTAGCAAATGGCTAATACCACAAAAATATCGTGTGAGAGGAGTACATCGACGTCAGTCTTTCAATCATTCCTTTCCGCATCACTCCATTTAAATTACAATCGCCTAGCAAGTTCTTTGGCTTCGTCGTGGTGATCCGCATTCTCATCATCCAGAAGCTGTGGCAGTAGTGCCTTTGTTTTAGTAACATCCCCTTCTTGCAAAGCCGCTAGGATTCGATACCATCGGGCATGATCATGATAAGCGGGATAATTGCTTTGTTCCAACTGAGCAAAGATCTCACCAGCTTCCGCAGCTTTGTTGATCTGTAAGTAGCTTATACCTAAGCTTAATTGCAATTCCGGATGATCTTGCAATTCGCTACCACGGGTACGATGAAGGTCTATGAAGGCTTGATATGCTCCTTCTTTGTAGTAAGTAGAAAGCGCTTGGATGAGTTGTTGATCATCGGTATCCCTTTGCACAACCGGTACCTCATAGCGCTCGAATAGATCGGCATAGATGACATTGGGATCTTCTCCTCCACTGGAACTTAGTTTCCAAAACAAAAAGGCAGCCAAGACAATCGCCAACAAGCCAACAAGCCACCATATCCAGCTGCTTGGTTCCTTCTCCATCGTTTTTTCGTTGCCAACCTCTGCAAAGGTCTCCTCCTTAATTCTTCGGAGACGAGCTTTGAATTGCTCCTTACCCACTACTGCCAGCCCATCAAGTATTTCTTGCTGTACCTTAATTTCATTAGCCAACTCAAGATCCTTTTCCACTTCCTTCTCAAAGGCTAGTCGATCACTTTCTGACATTCGATCCAATAAAAAGTCATCTATTTTCTCTTCATTTTTTCTCATGGCTATAGTTCAAATTGATGGCGGCGCTCCTCCACCAGCGTTTTTAGTTTTTTCAAGCATTTTGATTTCTTATTCTTAGCAACTTGTTCATTAGCAAAGCCTAGCAAACTAGCAATCTGATGCATGCGATATCGATCGAAGTAAAAATGAATCAATACCTGTTGGCATTTTTCATCCAACATCCTGATAACCTTGGCCATCTGCTCGCTTTGCTCCGTTTCCAATAATACAGACAAATGATCCTCTTGCAGTGGAATAGCTGAATTTGTGTCCACCAACTTGACTTTCTTTTTACGCTTGCGCAACTCATCCAACCACAGGTTCCGTGCGACCGAATACAGATAGGTCTGAATACTGCAGTGGAGTTCCAGTTCCTTATGCTTAAGTTGGGTATAAAAGGTTAAGAGAGTGTCTTGAAAAATATCCTCAGCCTCATCATCTGTTCCATTGTTCTTTCGTACCAATTGCCTAACAGCTTCATAATACTGCCGATATAACTGGGATAAAGCTTCATCAACTTTCCGCTGATCTTCACCTTTCAACATCTTGATTAGTGTTGCTTCAGGGTGTTCGTTCATACTTTCCTAGGTGTTTATTGCTTCTACACACAAAAGGTAACCGAATTTATATGATTTTTTTCAAACATGCTGAAATAATGGATGTAGGTATGGAGCCGGAATGCTCAAGAAAAGCCGATATCAGTGGCGAGATCTAGAAGTAAGGAGATAGTGTTGAATGTTGAGTGGATAATGTCCCGTTCATTGAGCGTAATCTATCCCTTCCTCATCATACATTCTTCACTATTAACTCTTCATTAAAAAGGTATGTCCTCATCATTCATCTTAGAAGGACGGGTAATGATGTTGGTGTAAGAGGCCGCGTCAAAGCTTTCATCAGCAGGGAGGGCACTGAAATCCGCGTCTTCAAGGTCTGAAAAGCGTGCATACTCTGGTGTAAACCTAAGTTTCACCGTTTTAAGGGCGCCATGTCGGTGTTTGGCTACAATAATTTCTGCCACATCCTTGAGGGATTGTCCCTCTTCATCTTCGAGGATCTGATAATATTCTGGGCGGTAAATAAAGGAAACGATATCCGCATCCTGCTCAATCGACCCACTTTCCCGCAAGTCACTCAACTGTGGGCGTTTAGTCCCCCCTCTCTGTTCCACTGCTCGACTTAGCTGTGAAAGTGCAATCACCGGCACGTGCAATTCCTTTGCTAATCCTTTCAATGCCCTAGAGATGGCACTTACCTCTTGTTCCCGGTTTCCTTTCTTGTTATCCCCTCCCCCACTCATCAGCTGCAAATAGTCAATCACGATCATTTGAATGTCGTGTTGCATTTTTAAGCGGCGGCATTTTGCGCGCAACTCGAAGACG